>DATBKV010000228.1:0-12976 GCA_036555745.1 Xanthobacteraceae bacterium
ACCTGGACCGCGGTGGGCTGAGCGCGCTCCGCCGAGCCAAGCACAGGGCACGCAAGCAACAGGACCTGCAATGAGTCTCTCGTTTCGGGTCTCAGCCAAGGGGTGCACTCCAAGGACCGCTCCCTGTAAATAACAGGGAAAATACAGGGCCGCGCTAACCCTGCGCCTCGCTCGCCCTGAGCGTGTAGGACGCGTCGAGCGAAGCGAAACCCATTGCTCGTGTGCGCGGGCACGCCGGCGTGCTGGGTTTCGCGCAATCGGGCAACCCATCCTCCGATGCTCGTTCTTCACGATGTCAAACAGCGCAGTCTTGTTCGTTCCCGTGCACGTTGCTGCGCGCAGGTTTGCTCATGGCTTCATCTCAATCCCGGAGAGCTCCATATCATAAATGCATTTCGTAGTCAACAGATAAATTCACAATGTAGTCGTAGACCTCCGCCGTGGGCCCCCGCCGGCGAGCGGGCAAGAACCGTCGATGCGGCGCGAAAGGCCGGTTTCGCTCGGTCAGACCGGATGGCCGGGCTAGGCCGCAAGCTCAGCGGCGGCGTGAAACTCTGCGAGCCGCGGCGCCACCTCGCGCGCGAACAGCGTCATGCTGTCGACGGTGTCGGCATGGTCCATGGGGCCGGCCTGCGTCATCATCAAAAAATGGCCGAAGCCGCCAACCGCGCGATGGAAGTCGACGACCTGCTCGTAGACCTGGTCGGGCGTGCCCGCGAACATCAGGCCGCCGGCGATGGTGTCGGCGACGCTTCCCTGCGCCGCGCTGCCGAGCGCGCGTCCGTCCTTGGTCGCCATCTGGTGCGCGGGGCCGCGCCAGCCCACGCGCTGGAACAGCTTGGCGGCATCCGCCGCCGCCATAAAGCCGGGCGGATTCTTGTAGGGCTCGGCCACCCGCGTGTTGGTCTCGAGATAGCTCTTGACCTGCGCGGCGCGGCGCAGACCCTCGGCCTCGCTCGACCCCACCGCCACGAAGCCCATATAGGCAAAGCGGTCGAGCGGCGCCGGCTGCGCGCGTCCGGCCTCCTTCCAACCTTTGCGGTATTCGTCGAACACGTTCTTGGCGCGGTAGCCGGTCATCACCGTGGCGATGACGTGCCCGCGCGCCCCGAGCGCGCGCGAGGAGCCGGGGCTGCTCGACGTGCTCCACACCGGCGGATGCGGCTGCTGGTATGGTCGCGGCCAGACGTTGACGCTGCGATAGTGGAAGTGCTCGCCCTCCCAGGAGAACGGACCGTCGTGAGTCGTCAACGCTTTCAGGATGAGATCGTGCGCCTCCCAGAACCGGTCCATCACGCGCACCGGCCTGGCATTGGACGGCACGATCTCGTACGGCACGCCCTTGATGAACCCCATCTCCAGGCGGCCGCGCGAGATCACGTCGATGATCGCCATCTCCTCGGCCACGCGCAGCGGATCGTTGCGGTTGGCGATCGGCGTGCCCAGCCCGAGCAGCCGCGCCCGCTTGGTCTGGCGCGCCAGGATCGCCAGCGTGAGATGCACCGACGCGCTCATGCAGGTCGCCGTGGCGTGGTGCTCGTTGACGATGATGTTGAGCCCGAGTTCGTCGGCGAGCATCCATTCGTCCAGGTAGCGGTTGTAGAGCCGCGACGCGATCTCCGGGTCGCAATGCCGATTGGGCAGGCTCACGCGCAGCGAGTCGGCGTCCTTGAACCAGGCGTCGGGATAGGATTGCTCGGTGAAGCTGTAGAATTTCATCTGCTTGCCCTGCGACGCTGCTGCCCGATACGTGGTTACAAGCCCTCGTACTATCGCCCTGGCGCGCGCTCCCCGTCAGGATGAGGGCGGCATCCGGATCTCGACGCACCGGTCAGAAATCGCGGTGGCCTTAACATCATCCCGCGCCTGCCTGCGTGCGCGCAACGAAATCGCCAATCCTCTGCGCGAACAAGTCGGGCCGCTCGAGATGCGGATAGTGTCCGGCCTGCTCGATCAACTCGAATTGCGCCCCGGCGATGAGCTTTGCATAAGCGCGCCCGTAATCCGGCGACACGATGCGATCGCTCGCGCCCCACAGGAACAGTGTCGGCACCCGAATGCGGTGGAGGCGGCCGGCGAGCTTGGGGTCATGCATGTAGGGCGACCACGCGAACAGCGCCGCTGCTTCGCGGTTGCGGAACATGATCAACGCATCGTCATCGGAGATCTTGGTGTGATCGACGGCAGCGAGCTTGGGATCGTGATAGGCGCGCCGGTCGACCTCGTCCTGCCGCAGGGTGAAGACATCGGCGATGTCGCGTTGCTCGCGGCCGCCGAGCTTGATCCCCACGGCGTCGGCCAGCACCAGGTGCGAGATGCGCGCGGTCGACTTGATGGCGATCTCGGCGGCGATCCAGCCGCCGAACGATATGCCGGCCAACACGAGATCGTGCAGGTCGAGCGCGTCCATGAAGTCGAGATAGAAATAAGCGAGATCGTCGACCGTGGTCATGGCGCGCGGAAGCTCGCTGCGCCCGAACCCGGGATGCGACGGGACCAGCACCCGGAACGAGCGCGCGAGCGCGTCGATCACCGGATCGGTCGGTCGGATGCCGATCGCGGGATGCAGCAGCAGGAGCGGGCGTCCACTCCCGCGCTCGCTGAGCTCGATGCGGGCTCCGGCTATGGCCGTGAGGTTGTCCGGTGCTTCGACGCGGTCCAGCATGGTTGAGATCACGCGCTCGGGTCAGTTCGGTTCGATGCCGGCGGCCTTGACCAGCTCGCGGTTCTGTTTGATCTGCGCGCGGAAGAACGCATCGAATTCGGCCGAGGTCATTTCAAACGGCTCTCCGCCCAAGGCGCTGAGCTTGTGCTGCACGGCCGTCACCTTGAGCGCCTTGGTGGTCTCCCGATAGAGCATCTCCTGGATCTCTTTCGGTGTCTTCGAGGGAGCGAACACGCCAATCCAGAACGGGAAATCGGCATCGGGAAAACCCGCCTGCGCCAGCGTCGGCAGATCCGGCAGGGAAGAGATGCGCTTCCCGCTGCTTACCGCCAGCGGCAGGATTCTGCCGTCGCGGATCAGCGGCATCGCGGGCAGGGCCGGGGTGAAAAAGAAATCGACGCGTCCCGCCATGAGCTCGGTCAAGGCTTCCTGCACGCCGCGGAACGGAATTTCCTGCACGGCGATGTTGGCGCTGAGCCGGAAGCGCTCGGCGTTGATGTGCGCCGCCCCGCCGTGTCCGACCGAGGCATAGTTCAAGGCGCCGGGCCTGGCCTTGGCGGCGGCCACGAGCTCGCCTGCGGTCTTGTATTTTTGCGGCGAGACCACCAGCAGGAACGGCGTGTTGACCAGCGCGACCACGCCGGTGAAGTCGCGCTCGGTGTCGTAGGGCAGCGTGACGTGGGTCGCCGGGAAGATCGTGAGCGAGGGCGAGTGGGACAGCAGCGTATAGCCGTCGGGGTCGGCCTTGGCGACCGCGGCGGGGGCGAGAATGCCGCCACCGCCGCCGCGATTGTCGATGACGAAGGGCTGGCCCAGTTGCTGTGAGACCTGCTCGAAAACCGTGCGGCAGACCAGATCGATGGCGCTGCCGGGGGTGACCGGGACCGCAATGCGGACCGGCTTGTCCGGCCATGCCTGCGGCTGTGCCTGCGCCCGCCCCCAAGGCGCGCTCTGCACCGCCAACACCAGCGACAAAGCTGCGAGGAAGGCGCACCGCATGCGGCGTCTCAATTTGGGGTTGTTGGATCGCTGTGGGCTGGAATCCACAATGCGTCCTCGCCCGAGCTTGTGCAAGCTCGGGTGCTGCGCACGGCGCGGGGACGCCCCAGCACCGCGCCGGTGCCGCTGGCAGTCAAGGCGCCAGCGGCCGCAGCGCGTGCCGCCAGCGCGGCGATGAGCGTACCGGTCGCCGGTAAGATGCATACCAGCCAACCACCCTCGAGCGCGCGATGCACCTCGCTCCTTTGGGAGCCTGCCCCATCGTCGTGCGTTATCCCATATCACTCCAAGCGACTATCGGCGCACCGGTTATGAAAAATTTACGAGTTCCCGCTTCGCCATGTCGCGGTAGTCGCGATCATTCTCCGTTGCCGGAAGCCCCGCCGCCATGATGTAAACCGCGTCGGGCGTGTGCTGCTGACGAACAATTTCCGTGGCCGTGCCTCGCTGCCGGAATGTCGCATTCGACCGGGTGGACCTGAGTCTATGGCGCTGTGGTTCGCGCTCGCACTGATGACGGTCGCGGCCATTCTGACCGTGCTGTGGCCGCTGGCGCGACGGGAAAAGACGCTGCGTTCGGGCAGCGATGTCGCGGTCTATCGCGACCAGCTCGAGGAGATCGAGCGCGACCGCGCCGCGGGCCTGATCGCGGACGGCGAAGCCGCGGGCGCCACCGTCGAGGTCTCGCGCCGGCTGCTCGCGGCCGCCGATGCGCAACCTGGGCCGCCGCCAAGCGCGGCCGCCGCGCCCCGGCGGCGGCGCGCAGTGGCGGTGGCTGCGCTCATCCTGTTGCCGCTCGGCGCCGCGGGACTGTATCTCGCGCTCGGCTCCCCCTGGCTGGCGGACCAGCCCCTCGCACCCCGTCTCGCGGCGAGCCGCGCCAATCAGCCGCTCGGCGCGCTGATCGCGCAGGTCGAGGCCCATCTCGACCGCAATCCCGACGATGGGCGCGGCTGGGAGCTGATCGCGCCGATCTATTTGCGGCTCGGGCGGTTCGAGGACGCGGTCAAGGCGCGCCGTCAGGCGCTGCGCCTCAACGGCGAGAGCGCCGAGCGGCAAGCCGGGCTGGGCGAAGCCCTGGTCTATGCCGCCAACGGGGTCGTGACCGCGGAAGCGAAAGCCGCCTTCGAGCGGGCGGTGACGCTCGACGCCGGCCACGTGCAGGCGCGCTACTTCCTGGGCCTCGCCGCCGAGCAGGACGGCGATCACGTGCGCGCCGCCGAGACGTGGCGCGCGCTGATCGCGACCGCCCCGCCGGGCGCGCCCTGGGTCGAGTTCGTGCGTGACGCGCTCGCGCGCGTCGAGGGCGCTGCGCCGTCCGGGGCCGGCGTAGCCGGTACGGGCGGCGGGCCGAGCGCGGAACAGATGGCGGCTTCGTCGGAACTCGCGCCCGAGCAGCGCAAGGTGATGATCGAAGGGATGGTGGAGCGCCTGTCCGAGCGGCTGCACCGCGACAATGGCTCCGACGTCGAGGGGTGGCTGCGGCTGGTACGCTCCTATATGGTGCTCGGACAACCCGACAAAGCGCGCGCCGCGGTCGCCGATGCCCGGCGCGCGCTCGCCGGCGATCCGAACAAGCTGCGGCGGCTCGACGACCTGGTCAAAGGACTTGGTCTTGAGGGCTGACCGTCTGGGAACCGCGCCATGACGCGCAAGCAACGCCGCCTCTCGCTGATCGGGCTCGCCCTCGGCGTGCTCGCGCTCGCGGTCGCGCTGGTGCTCGGCGCGCTCAAGGATTCGATCGTGTTCTTCAACTCGCCGACCGACGTGGTCGAGAAGCAAGTCAAGCCCGGACAGCGCATCCGCATCGGAGGGCTGGTGAAGCAGGGCAGCGTTCAGCGCGGCAACAGCCTGGCCGTCCGCTTCGAGGTCACCGATGGCCACAGCACCATCCCGGTCGCGTATCAGGGGCTGTTGCCGGACCTGTTCCGCGAAGGTCAGGGCGTCGTCGCCGAAGGCGCCCTCGATGCGGCCGGCACGCTCAAGGCCGACACCGTGCTTGCCAAGCACGACGAGACCTACATGCCGAAGGAGGTTGCGGACGCCTTGAAGAAGCAGGGGCATTGGAAGAGCGACTACGAGAAGAGCGCGGGTGCCGCGCCGCCGGGCAGCACACGATGACGGCGGAGCTCGGCCACTACGCGCTCGTGCTCGCGCTGGCGCTGGCGCTGTTCCAGGCCAGCGTGCCGATCGTCGGCGCGCGCCGGAACGACCCGGTGTTGATGGCGGTGGCCGGCCCGACCGCGATCGGTCAATTCTGCTTCATCACGGTCGCCTTCGCCGCGCTGACGATCTGCTACGTGCGCTCGGACTTCTCCGTCGTCAACGTGTTCGAGAACTCCCACTCGGCGAAGCCGCTGATCTACAAGATCACCGGCGTATGGGGGAACCACGAAGGCTCCATGCTGCTGTGGGTGCTGATCCTGAGCGTGTTCGGGGCCCTGGTCGCGCTGTTCGGGGGCAATCTCCCGGCGCGGCTGCGGGCCAACGTGCTGGCGGTGCAATCCTGGATCGCGGTTGCCTTCCTGCTGTTCATTCTGGCGACGTCCAATCCGTTCTTGCGCATTGCCCAGCCACCGTTCGAAGGCCGCGACCTCAACCCGATCCTGCAGGATCCCGGCCTCGCCATTCATCCGCCGCTGCTCTATCTCGGCTATGTCGGCCTCTCGATCTCGTATTCGTTCGCCATTGCCGCGCTGATCGACGGGCGCATCGACGCCGCCTGGGCGCGTTGGGTCAGGCCATGGACGCTGCTGGCGTGGATGTTCCTCACCCTCGGCATCGCCATGGGCTCGTACTGGGCCTACTACACGCTGGGCTGGGGCGGCTGGTGGTTCTGGGATCCGGTGGAGAATGCGTCGTTCATGCCGTGGCTCGCCGCCACCGCGTTGCTCCACTCTGCCGTGGTGATGGAGAAACGTGAGGCGCTCAAAGTCTGGACCATTCTGCTGGCCATTCTGGCGTTCTCGCTGTCGCTGATCGGCACCTTTTTGGTGCGCTCGGGCGTGCTCACCTCGGTGCACGCCTTTGCCACCGACCCGATGCGCGGCGTCTTCATCCTCGCGATCCTGGTGCTGTTCATCGGCGGCAGCCTGACGCTGTTCGCGCTGCGCGCGCCGGCGCTCAAGCAGGGCGGGCTGTTCGCGCCGGTGTCGCGCGAGGGCGCGCTGGTGCTCAACAACCTGTTCCTGGTCAGCGCGTGCGCGACCGTGTTCGTCGGTACGCTCTATCCGCTGGCGCTCGAGGCGCTCACCGGCGACAAGATCTCGGTGGGTGCGCCGTTCTTCAACGCCACCTTCGCGCCGCTGTTCGTGCCGCTGCTCGTGGCCGTGCCGTTCGGTCCGCTGCTTGCCTGGAAGCGCGGCGATTTGCTCGGGGTGGCGCAACGCCTCGTCGGCGCCGCCGCGATCGGGGCGATCGCGGTAGCGGTGGTGTTCGCGATGGAGGGCGGCGGTCCGGTCCTGGTGCCGTTCGTGGTCGGGCTCGCCTTCTATGTGATGGCGGGCGCCCTCACCGACGTCGTGGAGCGCACCGGTCTGCTCAAGGTGCCGCTGACGACCGCGTTCGCGCGCGCGCGCGGCTTGCCGCGCTCGGCCTGGGGCACCGCCTTCGCGCATTTCGGACTCGGCATTACGCTGCTCGGCATCATCGCCGAGACGCACTGGAGCGTGGAACGCATCGCCGAGCTCAGGCCCGGCGAGAGCATCGCGATTCGCCGGTTCGATCTCACGTTCGAAGGCAGCAGCACGCGCCCGGGGCCGAACTACCGCGAGTTCGTCGCCCATTTCACGGTCCGCCGCCACGGCGAGGTCGTCGGCGCGATGGAGCCGTCGAAACGCAGCTTCCCCTCGCGCGGGACGACGGTCGGCGAAACCGCACTGATGACGCGCGGCTTCGCCCAGCTCTATCTCTCGCTCGGCGACACGGCTGCCGACGGGTCGCTCGCGGTGCGGCTCTACTACAAGCCGCTGGTGCTGCTGATCTGGCTCGGCGCGGTGATGATGGTGATCGGCGGCGCGCTGTCACTCTCCGATCGTCGGCTGCGTGTCGGCGCCCCCAAGCCGGCGCGCGGCAAGGGCGCCCTGGCGCCGGCGGAGTAGCCGGATATGCGCTGGTTGTGCCGGTTTATCCTCGTCCTCGCCCTCGCGGCCACCTCGTCCGCCGCCCTCGCGGTGCAGCCCGACGAGATGCTGTCGAATGCCGCCCTGGAGGCCCGTGCGCGCGCGCTCTCCAAGGAATTGCGCTGCATGGTCTGCCAGAATCAGTCGATCGACGATTCCGACGCGCCGCTCGCGCACGATCTACGCGTGCTGGTGCGTGAGCGGTTGCAGGCCGGCGACAGCGACGGGCAGGTGATCGATTTCCTGGTGGCCCGCTACGGCGAGTTCGTGCTGCTCAAGCCGAGGCTTTCGTTGCACACGGCGCTGCTGTGGCTCGGCCCAGCCGGGGTGCTGCTCGCCGGCGCGCTCGGTCTCTTCCTGCTGGCGCGCCGGCAGCGGCGCGCTTCATCGACGGCCGCGACCCAAGCGCCGAAGCTCACGCCGGCGGAGGAAGCGCGGCTGTCCGACATTCTCGGCGGGGGCGAGCGCCGATCTAGCTGACCATCGAAATGGATGCATGTCCGGTCCGCACCGCGGCCATTGCGGATGTCGGATCATCGCGCAACCCGCCATCGGGCAAGCCAAGCCTCGCGCGTCAAGCAAACGCCAAGCAGCGATTACGAAGGCTCGCGAAAGTTCCATTGGCGACCGTCGAAAGTTTGCCACGCGACTTTGCTTGCGAATCTCCACGCCAAATACCGGTGCGAGCAATTGTCGCATAGGGTCAGCAACGACGCTGCACCTCGGCTTCTGTGCGGAACGGTCTCGTGTCGCGACGTGTTATCAAACTACACGCATCGCGTTTTTGAAGAACGAGGAGAAGCCGCATGCAATTCATCAAGACCACATCGGCGATCGGGATTTGTCTGCTTGCGCTCGGCACCGCCTACGCCGCGGGTCCGCAGCACACTGCGCCGACAGCACCTGCCAATCCAAACAATGCGCCGGCGGCCGAGACGACCGGAAATGCTCCTGCCAACAAGACGAGCGATGCGCAGGGGCTGGTCGATCAGGCCGTGCAGGTCGTCAACAAGATGAAATCCGATCCGCAGCTGGTCAATCTCATGAAGAAGGCCAAAGGCCTCTACATCGTGCCGGAGTTCGGCCGCGGCGCATTCATCGTCGGCGGCCGAGGCGGCGCCGGCCTGGTCACAATACGCCAGCAGAACGGCACCTGGAGCGATCCCGCGTTCTACGATTTCGGGGCCATCAGCCTTGGGGCGCAGGCCGGGGGTTCCGGCGGCTCGGTCGTGTTCCTGCTGATGGACCAGTCGGCGGTGGACGCCTTCAAGAGCGGCAACAAGATCTCGCTGAATACCGGCGCGGGGCTTTCGATCGTGAACTACTCCGCCAATGCGCAGGCGTCCTGGGGCAAGGGCGACATCATCATGTGGTCCGATACCGCGGGAGCTTACGCCGGTGCGACGGTGAGCGTCACTGACATCAACTGGGCTGACGGCAACAACCGCCAGTACTACGGCAAGAACGTGGACATGACCAAGATCCTGAACGGCACCGCGACCAACGCCTCGGCTGCCGAGCTCAAGAACGCCTTGCCCGGGTAAGCATGCGGGTGGACGGCGCCGCTCCGATCAGAGGCGGCGCCGCCCCGCCGGCTTTTCCCGACGAACCGATGCGGATGGCAGCGGCGGTGAGACCCTGACCCCTCGCATTCTGTGTCCAGCCCGCGCAAGGTGAGCGTGGCAGCGTGAGCGCGGACGCCATAGCGGCCGCCCTTCAGTTGTGCTCCCTTTGAGTTTTGGTCTTCGTGGCGGTATAGCGCACGTCAACCAAGTTTCGCTCCTCGCTCACGCCGCTTGATTCAAGTTGCGGCGTGCGCCAGCTTTCGTTCGTCGTGACCGATAAGTTCCCTGACATCGCGGCTTGGCTTCAAGGGCTCGGCATGTCCGAGTATGCCGAGCGGTTCGCCGCGAATCGGATCGATTTCTCGGTCCTTTCTGAGCTGACCGATGCAGACCTCAAGGAGCTTGGGATCGTTCTTGGCGATCGCCGAAGGCTTCTGCGGGCGATCGGCGAGCTTGAGCGGAACTCACCCGCGCCATCGAGCATCACCGGGGCCGCCGAGCGCCGTCAGCTGACCGTGATCTTCTGCGATCTCGTCGGATCGACTTCGCTTTCGGCGCAACTGGATCCTGAGGATCTGCGCGAGGTCATCGGCGCCTACCACCGTTGCTGCGCCACAACAGTCGAGCAGCACGCCGGGTTTGTGGCGAAATACATGGGTGACGGCGTACTGATCTATTTCGGTTATCCGCAAGCCCACGAGCATGACGCGGAGCGCGCGGTGCGGACAGCGCTTGCGCTGGTCGATGGCGTATCCAAGCTGTCAGCCCCGGACGGATCGCAATTGCGCGTGCGGATCGGGATCGCCACCGGCCTCGTCGTGGTGGGAGATCTCCTCGGATCGGGCGAGTCGCAGGAGCGCGGAATCGTGGGAGACACGCCGAACCTGGCAGCCCGTTTGCAAGGCATCGCCGGGCCAGGAACGGTTGTCATCGCGGACGGCGTGCGCCGGTTGATCGGCGATCTGTTCGAGCTGCAGGATCTCGGCGAGCAATCTCTGAAGGGCATTCCGGACCCGGTTCAGGCCTGGTCCGTCAGCCGCGCCAACCCCGTGGAAAGCCGCTTCGATGCGTTGCGGGGGAGCTCTGCGGTCGGACTTGTTGGCCGCAAAACCGAGTTTGATCTGCTGGTGGCCGAATGGAACGCGGCAAAACGAAGCGAAGGTCGCACCCTGTTGCTCTCGGGGGAAGCCGGAATTGGAAAGTCGCGGCTGACTTCCGCGTTTCTGCAGAGCATCGCCGATGAATCGTACTGCCGGCTGCGCTATTTCTGCTCGCCTCAGCACGCCAACAGCGCATTGTATCCGTTCATTGGTCAACTGGAGCGCGCCGCCGGTCTGTCGCACGGGGAGGCGGCCTCCGCGATTCTCGACAGGTTCGACGCGTTCCTGGCTGCGTCGGCACCTTCTTCGGAGCAAGCCGCACTCCTGGCGGATTTGCTGTCGCTTCCAAACGATGGCCGATATCCGGCCCTCGGGCTGACCGGGCTGCAGCGGCGGCAGAAAACGCTCGAAGCCATCGTCAATCATATCCTCGCACTGACGCGGAGCGATCCGGTGTTGATGATCTTCGAGGATGCGCACTGGAGCGACCCGAGCAGCCAGGAGGTGCTCAAGCTTGCAATACAGCGACTTGCCGCTCATCCCGTGTTGCTGATCGTGACATTCCGGCCCGAGTTTGCGCCCGCGTGGACGGGGCCGAGCGTGACAACGATGGCTCTCGATCGCCTGCTCGTGGGCGATGTCGATACGATGATCGAGCGTGTCGCCGGAGCTCGGGAGCTTCCCGACACTATCCGCCAGGAGATTGTAGCACGCTGCGACGGCGTTCCTCTCTTCATCGAGGAGATGACCAAGGCGGTGCTGGAAGCCAATTCCGAACGCGATGTACGGCGCACCGTTGCGGCCGTGCCGGAGCTTGCAGTGCCAGCAAGTCTGCACGCTTCGCTGATGGCGCGGTTGGATCGGTTGGGCGCCGCCAAGGAGGTGGCCCAGATCGCTGCCGCCATCGGTCGCGAGTTCTCGCATCGAATGCTGGACTCCGTGGCGCGCAAGCCGGCCGGCGAGCTCGCCGCGGCCTTGGATCGACTGCTCGAGGCCGGCCTGCTGTTCCGGCAAGGCTTGCCGCCGGACGCAACCTATCTGTTCAACCACGCCCTGGTTCAGGACGCCGCCTATGGCACGCTGCTCCGGGACACGCGCCGCGCGCTTCACGCACGGATTGCGGACAGCCTTGAGCAGCAATTCTCCGATGTCGCCGAACGACAGCCCGAAGTGGTCGCCCGCCATCTCTCCGAGGCCGGCCTGGTCGAGAAGGCCACGGCCCTCTGGGCCAAGGCGGGACGGCGCGCGCTCGCCCGGTCGGCCTTGAACGAGGCGGCGGAGCAGCTTGCGCGAGCGCAGAGCATGCTCAGCTCGTTGCCGCCCACCGCGGAGCGTCAGCGCGAGCAGATCAAGCTGCAGATCGAGCTTTCGAACGCGCTGATCCATACCAAAGGTCACGCGTCTTCCGAAACCAAAGCATCGTTTGAGAAAGCGCGGGCGCTGATCGCCGATGCCGAGATGCGCGGAGAGGCTGCGGACGATCCGCTGCTGCTGTTTTCAGTTCTCTACGGATTCTGGGTGGCCAATCGCATGGCATTCCAAGGTGCCGTCGCATGCGAGCTGGCGCAGCAGTTTCTCGACCTTGCGGAGCAGCAGAGTGCCGCCGCCCCGCGCATGATCGGGCACATGATGCTCGGCATATCCCTGGTGCTGGTCGGTGCCGCATCGGAGGGACGCCCACATCTGGATCAGGCGATTGCATTGTACGACCCCGCGTCGCACCGCGCTCTGGCGACCCGGTTTGGTCACGACGTCAGGATGACGGCGTATTGCTGGCGCGCGCTGGCGTTGTGGCTGCTGGGCTATCCGGATGGCGCAGCCACCGACATGGAACGCGCTCTCGCCGATGCCGACGAAATCGAGCATGCGGCGACGTCCATGTTCGCGCTGTCCCATGTGTCGCTGGCGCACACATTCCGCCGGGATTATGCGAAAGCCGAAGAGCTTGCCGGTCGGCTTGTCGCTCTGGGAGACGCCAAAGGCAGCCGTTATTGGAAGTCTTACGGAATGATGTTGCAGGGCTGGGCCTTCACGCAGGGTGGACACGCGGCCGAAGCCATAGCCGTTGGCACCGCAGCGGCGGCGGCGATGCGTTCGACCGGGGCGACCGCCTACGTTCCCTGGTACATGTCATATCTGGCAACCGCCTACGCCAAACTGGGACGGTTCGACGATGCCTGGCGCTGCATCGCCGAGGCGATCAACGCGGCAGACGCAACGGGCGAGAGGTGGTGCGATGCAGAAGTCTATCGTACCGCCGCTGATATCGCGCTGGCGGCACCCGCTCCGGATCAGGGGAAAATCGACGCTTATCTGAACCGTGCGCTTTCAGCGTCGCGCGAGCAAAAAGCTGCCTCGTTGGAGCTGCGCACAGCGACAAGTCTCGCCCGGTTGCGTCAGAAGCAGGGAAGGCTCACGGAGGGATGGAACCTGGTCGCACCCGTCCTGGGGTGGTTCACGGAAGGTTTCGACACTCCCGACTTGATCGAGGCGCAATCCCTGCTGCAGAGCTTGAGCTCCGCTTCT
>DATBKV010000229.1:0-2537 GCA_036555745.1 Xanthobacteraceae bacterium
CTCACGACCGGCGGAACCAGCCGGTGACCCATGCCCATAGCACCTTTGCCATCAATGCAAAGCCCGCGATCGGCCGCGCGGCCTGCGCGGCACCGGCAGCCGGCGGGGGTGACGCAGACGGCGGCCTCGCTGCCGGGACGATCGACGGCGAGGGCGCGACCGGCGGCGCCGCTGCCGCCCCCGAAGCGCCAGCCGGTTCCTGCGCAAGCTTGTCCTGCAGGCATTTCGCGAATTGATTCATGAGCTGCGCAGCGGTCGCCTGGATGATGCCGACGCCACGCCCGTATTGCGCGACCGCCCCGGACAGCGCCAGGTTGGTATGCACCAAAACCTTCGACCCGCTGCCGGCCGGCTCCAGCCGGAAGACCGAAGCCGCATTGGCGCCGCCGCGGCCTTTCGCATCGGTGCCTTGCGCCGTGATGCGCGCCGTGTGGGTCGCGTCGTCGATGTCCTTGAACTCGACGACCCCCGCGAAGGTGAGCGCGACCGGGCCGAGCCGCACCGCGATCTTGCCCTTGTAGGTATTGTCGCCGGCAACCTCAGTGAGCTCGGCGCCCGGCATGCACGGCGCGATCCGTTCGATGTCGAGCAGCAGCTTCCAGGCCTGGGCCGGCGGCAGCGGCACCTCGAATGAATTGTCGAATTCCATGACGCGGTTCCCATTATTCCGAACGGGCGCTAGTGTGGCGGTTCAGAAGTCCGCATCCTTTTGCGGCGAGTCCGAAATGCGGACTTCTGAACCCAAGCCACACTAGATCTATACGTTGCTAGTGTCCCTGGATTCCAAAGTTCGCAAACGAGCGTGCCGCAGAATGCTGCGAACTTCGGAATCGGGACACTAGCCGCGCGCTCCGATCATGTCCGGCGAGCCCAGCCGCTGCCAGATCCAGCGGGCGCAGGCGAACAGCTGCTCGTCCTCGTTTCGCCGGCCTAGGAATTGAATGCCGATCGGCAATCCGTTTGGCCCGCGGTGGGTCGGCAAGGTGAGCGCGGGCACATGGAGGATGGTCCAGATCGCCTGGAAACCGGGATCGCCGGTGTCCCCGAGGCCGCGCGGCGCCTCGCCGTTCACGCAGGGCGCGAGCAGCACGTCGAGCTCCGCAAACACGGCGGGGAGGCGGGCGCGGCAATTTTCTGCGAGCTGCAGCGCCGCGAGATATTCAGCGCGCGGCATGGCGCGCCCGATCGCGATACGTTGGCGCAGCCGGTCGCTGACGCGCTCGCGATCCTGGTTCCACTCGTAGGCCATCGCCGCCGCACGCTCGTAGTTGTTGATGGTCTCGCGTGCGGCGGCGCGCAGGCCGGCGAACTCATCGGGCAGCACCACCTCGCGCACTGGCGCGCCGGCCTTGCCGAGCCGCGCCGCCGCATCCTCGACCGCCGCAACCGTCTCCGGCAGCGCAGCGTGCCAGAGCGGCGTGCGGCAGAGACCGACGCGGGGCGGGCGATCGAGCGCGGCAGCCGGCGCGGGCCGGCGCAGCTCCAGGATCGCGGCCAGGAGCGCCAGATCGTCGAGCGAGCGGGCGATCAGCCCGAGCGTGTCGAGGCTTTCCGCCGCCGGATAGACGCCTTTGCGGTTGAAGGCGCCGAACGTCGGCTTGAAGCCGAACACGCCGCAATAGGCGGCGGGGCGAAGGACCGAGCCGCCGGTCTGGGTGCCGAAGGCGACCGGGATCATGAAGTCGGCCACCGCGGCACCCGATCCGCTCGAGGAGCCGCCGGGCGTATGGGCGGGGTCGTGGGGGTTGGCGGTCGCGCCCGGCGTCATCCCGGCGAACTCGCAGGTGACGGTCTTCCCCAGGATCACCGCCCCGGCTGCGCGCGCCAGCGCGACGCAGGCGGCGTCGCTCGTCGGCCGGTGGCCGCGATAGATTGGCGAGCCCATCTCGGTCGGCAGGTCGGCGGTGTCGATGATGTCCTTGACGCCGATCGGGACCCCGTGCAGCGCACCGCCGGTGGGAGCGCGGTCGAGCTCGCGCGCCCGGGCCAGTGCCAGCTCCGGATCGATGCTCGCCCAGGCATGAACATCCGGCTCGCGCGCGTCGATGCGCTCGAGGCAGGCGCGCACGACCGCTTCGCAGCTCGCCTCGCCGGCCGCGATCGCAGCGACAATCTCGCTCGCGGAGAGCTCGTTGAGCGGACGCGTGCGCGGGACGCGCTCCCTGCTCATGGTCTGCGTTGAGCCGTTCACGTCGCACTCAGTTCTTGCCGGAGCGCGCCGCGGTGGTGCCGGCGATGCGGCCGAACACCGCGCCCGAGGTGAGGCCGGACCCGCCGGGATAGTTGAAGTAGAACAAACCGCCGACCAACTCGCCGGCCGCGCATAGGCCGCGGATCGGCTGGTAGTCGGTATTGAGCACCTCGGCATCCGTGGTGATGCGCACGCCGCCGAAGGTGAAGGTCAGCCCGCAGGTCACGGCGTAGCCTTCGAACGGCGGCTCGTCGATGGTGTTCGCCCAATTGCTCTTGTTGACGGCAAGGCCCTCGGTGCGCCGGCCGTCCTTGACGTTGGGATTGAACGGAATGTCGGCGCGCAC
>DATBKV010000230.1:0-6077 GCA_036555745.1 Xanthobacteraceae bacterium
ACCGCGCGTCCAGGTCTCGCCGTTGGCCACCATGTAGGAGGAGATGACCGCCTTGCCGTGGCCGGGTCCGGCGGCGTGAAAAATGCCGTAAAGGAAGGACAACGCGAGCAGGCCCCAGGCGGCGCTGCCGTCGGCCTTGGAGGCGCGGATCAGGCTCGAGAACTGGCGATAGAACTCGGCCTGCTTGGCGAAGATCCAGCCGAGCACGCCGCCCACCGGCACAGCCGGCGCCTGCGCGCGCGGCACGCCGAACGGCGCAACCTGGGCCCAGGCAGCGTCCAGCATGCCGACCACGAGCGTCGCGCCGGCGACGACCGCAAGCAGCAAGACCACATGAACGACCTGTCGCCCCCCGACGACGGTTTTCACGGGCACTTCACCATCAGCTTGTTGGCGTATTCCGCGCCGATAGTCATCGTCGTATTGCGCTGATCGGCGGCGATCTGGCTCAACTGCTGCGCCAAGGTGGCGTTCATCTCCTCCGGCCGCCCGACCGTGAGCTTGCAACGGGGCGGCGCGCCGACGAGCTTGGCCGGATTCTTCTCGGCAAACTCGAAGTCGACGAAGTACTCCGGATCGTAGACTTCGACCGTCAAATCCTTCGCCTTCACCGGCTGCTTGAGCGGCAGCGTGAAGTGCAAGATCAGCACCGTTTCCTTCTTGTCGAAGTCGAGATAGTAGCCCGCCGGCGGATCGCCGAATTCCAGCTTCTTGCCGTTGGACTTGGCATAGGTGAAATAGTCGTACTCCTTGAGCGAGGTGACGTTGACCTCGGCGAGCGGCGCGAGCTCCTCGCGGGTGAACTCACCCTTGGTCTTGGACTCGATGCCCTGGGTTGCGAATGCCGAGAACATGTCGTCGAAAGTCCAGGCGTGGCGCACTCCAGTAATGGAGCCATCAGGCGCATAGACGAGCTCGCTGGTCATCGTCACCCAGACGTGCGGATG
Organism: Xanthobacteraceae bacterium; assembly: GCA_036555745.1. Classification (GTDB taxonomy): domain Bacteria; phylum Pseudomonadota; class Alphaproteobacteria; order Rhizobiales; family Xanthobacteraceae; genus VAZQ01. The sequence continues at coordinate 948 of DATBKV010000230.1, forward strand.
GGCGGCCGCTGGTGCGCTCGCGACCATGACCGCGGCGCAGGCGGCCGCCACCGAAAAGATGAACCGCTGAATCATGGATCGCCCGCGAAGCTCAACCGGTGGCTGCGCACCATATCGCGGACTGCGGCGGAATGGAGGCCGCGGAAACTACAAGCCCGCGAGCTCGCGACAATACGCGGTCTAAACCCCGGCGGCGCCGCCGTCCGCACGCGGATCGTGGGCACCTTCCAACGTTCCGTCGGGATGCAGCGCCACCGCTCCGGCGTGTCCCATGAGGTCCGAATAGGCCTCCGGCAGCAACTCCACGTCGTGGCCGGCGGACAGCAAGCGGTCGACCAATGCTTCGTCGAAGCGCCCCTCCAGGCGCAGCTTGGTATGGGTCGAGCCCCAGGTCCGGCCCAGCAGCCAGCGCGGCGCGTCGATCGCGCGCTCGAGCGGCATGCGGTAGTGCACGTGGCGCGTGAACAGCGCGGCCTGGGTCTGCGGCTGGCCGTCACCGCCCATGGCGCCGTAGGCGATGATGCGGCCGTCGGCCAGCACGGCGAGGGCGGGATTGAGGGTGTGAAACGGCAGCCGGCCGGGCGCAAGCGAGTTCAGCGCGCCGGGCTCCAGCGAAAAGCTCGCGCCTCGATTCTGCATCAGCACGCCGGTCCGCGGCAGCACGACGCCCGAGCCGAACTCCCAGTACAGCGACTGGATGTAGGAAACGACGAGTCCGGAACCATCGGCTGCGCCCATCCACACGGTATCGCCTTCGCCATAAGGCGCGGGCCAATGCGCGGCCTTGCTGCGATCGATCTTGCCCGCTTCGGCATCGAGAAATTTAGCCGCGAGATAGCGCTCGACCGGGTGCGGCAGGCGCTCAGGATCGCTGACAACGCGATCGCGCACGGCGAAGGCGCGCTTGGTCGCCTCGACAAGGCCATGGATCTGATCGAAGCCTTCGCCCTGTACCACGCGCAAGCGCTCGAACAGCGCCAGAATGATCAGGGATGCGAGGCCCTGCGTCGGCGGCGGCGCGTTGAATGCTGAGCCGGCTTCGAGCGCCACCGAGAGCGGCTCGGCGGTCGCGGCGCGGCAGCGCTCGATGTCAGCGCGCCGCACCGGGCTGCCGATGCGCTCGAGATCGGCGGCGAGCTCGCGCCCGACGTCGCCGCGGTAGAAGTCGTCGAGCCCGGCATGGGCGAGCTGGTCGAGGGTCGCGGCCAGCGCCGGCTGCGCCAGCGTCTTGCCGGCGTCGGGCGGCTTGCCGTCGCAGAGGAATGTCGCCGCGAATCCGGGCACGTCGGTGAGCTCGCCGAGCTTGTCCGCGGTAAGCCGAGCCTGGCCGCGGCTGACGACGTAGCCGTCCTTGGCGTGGCGGATCGCCGCTGCCAGCAGATCCGACCGCGGCTGCCGTCCGCCATGCGCACGCGCTGCCTCGAGCGCGAGCGTCCAGCCCGCGACAGCGCCCGGCACGGTCAGCGCCGCGAGCGCACCGCGCGGCGGCACCATTTCATGTTCGCGATAGAGCTCGCGTCGCGCATCGCTGCCAGCGCGGCCGGCCGCCATGAGCGCGCGCACGCGCCCGGACGGCTCGCGCATGAGCCAGAAGCCGTCGCCGCCCAGCTGGCTCATGTGCGGATAGACCGCGGCGATGGTCGCGGCCATCGCCACCATCGCCTCGAGCGCGTTGCCGCCGTCCGCCAGCACCGCCCGTCCGGCCTCGACCGCGGCATGATGCGGCGCGGCGACGACGCCATGGCGATGTCCGGCGGTGTGCAGATCCATTGGCTGACGCTCGTGCCCAGATCGTTCCTGTCATGCTCTGCGCAAGCGGAGCATTCAGTAATCACAAATCTTCCCGTGAAGCATGCCGAGCGTTTAGCACGGCGTCGAGATACTGGATCGCGCGCCCTCGCGGGCAATGACGATCGCGATGGGCAGGCGCGGAGGTTAGGCCGGCTCTTCGCTCAATCCACGGCGCTTCAACAGACCCTCGGGCGTGGGCAGGCGGCCACGGAAGGCGGTGTAGAGCGCGACCGGATCGCGGGCGCCGCCGGCGGCATAGACGTGATCGTGCAGACGCTTGGCGGTCTGCGGGTCGAAAATATCCCCCGCCTCCTCAAACGCCGCGAAGGCGTCGGCGTCGAGCACCTCCGACCACATGTAGCTGTAATAGGCGGCAGCATAGCCGTGCCCTGCGAATACGTGCTGGAAGTGGGTGGGCCGGTGGCGCATGACGATTTCGGCGGGCATGCCGATGCGCGCGAGCTCCGCCTGTTCGAACGCGCCGACGTCGAAGCGCTCGCCGTCGGGGGCGGCCGGATCACGCAGGTGGATGTCGAGATCGGTGAGCGCGGAGGCGACGTACTCCACCGTCGTGCAGCCCTGGTTGAAGGTGCGCGCCGCGATCAGACGAGCGAGCAGCTCCGGCGGGATTGGCTCGCCGCTGCGATAGTGCATGGCGAAGCGGCTGAGAATCTCCGGCCGCTCCAGCCAATGCTCGTAGAGCTGCGACGGCAGCTCCACCCAGTCGGTCAGCACGCTCGTGCCCGCCACCATCGGATAGGTGACATCGGAAAGAAGCGCGTGCAGGGCATGGCCGAACTCGTGGAACAGCGTCTTGGCGTCGTCGAAGGAAAGCAGCGTCGGCTCGTTCGCGCCGGTCTGGGAGAAGTTCATGACGTTGACGACCAGCGGATGGATATCGCCGCCCAGCCTTTCCTGGTCGCGCAGGGTCGTCATCCAGGCGCCGCTGTGCTTGGAGCTGCGGGCGAAATAGTCGCCGAAGAACAGGCCGCGATGGCGGCCCTGCGCATCGCGCACCTCCCAAACTCGAACGTCCGGATGCCAGACCGGCACGCCTTCGCGCCGTTCGAAGCTCAGTCCGAACAGCCGGTGGGCGGTGTAGAAAGCTGCCGCGATAATGCGCTCCAGTTGGAAGTAGGGCTTGATCGCGGCCTCGTCGATGTCGCAGCGCGCCTTGCGCAGCTTCTCCGCGTAATAGTGCCAGTCCCACGGAGCGAGCGCGAAATTCCCGCCCTCCGCCTGCACCAACGCCTGCATGGCATCGCGATCCGCCAGCGCGTGACGGCGCGCCGGCAGCCAGACTCGGTCGAGCAACGCGCGCACCGCCTCCGGCGTCTTTGCCATGGCGTCGTCCAACCGGTAATGCGCGAAGGTCGAATACCCGATGAGGCGCGCGCGCTCCGCGCGCAGCGCCACCATCTCCGCGATGATCGCCTTGTTGTCGGTCGCGCCGTCGCCGTCGCCGCGGGCGGTCCAGGCACGGAAGATCTTCTCGCGCAGGTCGCGCCGGGCGGAAAACTGCAGGAAGGGCTCGACGCTCGAGCGCGACGTAGTGACGACGTGCTTGCCGGCAACCCCGCGTTCCTCGCCGGCCGCGCGCGCCGCGGCGCGCACGAAATCGGGCAGGCCGGCGAGATCGTCCTCGCCGTCGAGCACGAGCATGTAGTCCTGCTCGTCCGCGAGCACGTTCTGGCTGAAGCTGGTGCCGAGGGTGGCGAGCCGCTCGTTGATCTCGGCAAGCCGCGCCTTCGCGCCGCCCTCGAGCGCGGCGCCGGCGCGCCTGAACATCGCATGGTAGCGATCGAGCACGCGCGCCTGCTCGGCGTCGAGGCCGAGGTTCGCGCGCCGGCGATGCAGGGCGTCGATGCGTCGGAACAAGGCCGCATCCATGAGGATCCGGTTCCAGTGCTTGGCTTCCTGCGGAGCGAGCTCGCGCTCAATCGCCAGGATCGCGTCGTTGGTGTGCGCGCCGGCGAGCAGGTAGAAGACGTTGCTCACGCGCATGAGCGCGGCGCCGGCCATCTCCAGGGCCGCGATGGTATTGGCGAAGGTCGGTTCGGAAGGATCGGCGGCTATGGTCTCGACCTCGGCCGCGTGCACGCCGAAGGCGTGCGCGAAGGCGGGCGGGAAGTGTTCGGGCCTGATCCGATCGAAGGGCGGTACGCCGAAACGGCCGGACCAATCCTCGAGCAATGGATTTCCCTCACCGGCTTCGGCGGTCAACCTCTGATTCTGCTGATTCATGACCATCATATGGGGTGGATCTGCTGCATTGCACCTTAGGCGAGGACAGCAGCCAAGGCACGTCCGGACGGTGGTCGATTTCGAATTTTTCCGATGTGAAAACGCGATGGCGCTGTTAGACTGAATTCGAGCTCAACGTTTTTAGATTGTCCATCGACCGCCTCGCGCGCGACCGGCCGCCGCCATGGGCATGCGCGAGCGCAACCTCAAGAACAGCGCGGCCAAGGGAGGAAGCATGGTCTCGTTCACTTTGAACAACCGGCAGGTCTCGGTCGATGCCGACCCGGGCACGCCGCTCTTGTGGGCCATCCGTGACCATGTCGGGCTGACCGGCACCAAATATGGCTGCGGCGCCGGGCTGTGCGGCGCCTGCACCGTCCACGTCGACGGCGCGGCGCAACGCGCGTGCCAGGTCGATGTGGGGACGGTCGCCGGCAGGACCGTGGTCACCATCGAAGGCTTGTCGCCCACGTCTTCGCATCCGCTGCAAAAGGCCTGGGTCGCGGAAGAAGTGCCGCAGTGCGGCTACTGCCAGTCCGGCCAGATCATGACCGCTGCCGCCCTTCTGGCGAAGACGGCGCAGCCTACCGACGCCGATATCGACGAGGCCATGCGCAACCAGATCTGCCGCTGCGGAACTTACCAGGCGATCCGCCGCGCCGTCCACCTCGCCGCGCAATACCAGCGCGCCTCGAGAGGAGGCGACCGATGAATCCCGTGGTGAAGTTGAACCGCCGCGGCTTCCTCAAGACCGGCGCGGCCGCCGCCGGCGGACTGCTCCTGGGCGTGCGCATGCCCGCACGAGCGGCCGCGGCGCCGCTCAAGCTGAACGCCTGGGTTCGCGTCGGCGCCGACGACATGGTAACGCTCTTCATTCACAAGGCCGAGATGGGGCAGGGGACGGTCACCTCGCTCGCCATGCTCCTGGCCGAGGAGCTGGAGTGCGACTGGAAGAAGATCCGCACCGAGTTTCCGGGCATCGACCGGGCTTACGGACCGAACCAGGGCGTGGTGGGCAGCGCCAGCGTGCGGACCTCGTGGGAGCCGCTGCGCCGCGCCGGAGCTTCCGCGCGCGAGATGCTGATCGCCGCCGCC
>DATBKV010000231.1:0-1631 GCA_036555745.1 Xanthobacteraceae bacterium
GACGACTGGCAAATACCCAGGAAACCCCGCAAATCGTTGCTGCGCGATAGGGATCGCTCGAAACGGTCCGAAACGATCGCGATGGTTCGATAGAATTCATGTCAATCTTAAAGAGTTGTTAACCATGACTTAAGCCTATTCTAGTAATTACTCACCCCGGGTAACGCGCTCGCATCGCGCGCGGGCTGCCTCGGCCGCTGGCGTGGCCAGGACGTTGTGGATGGCGGCGAGGGCGCTCCGGCCGTTGCGGCGGCCGGTTTCGACAATGGAGCAGAGGGCCGCATAGGCTCTCGCCCCCCACACCGAGCGAAACCCATTCGTTACTTTACGGAAGATCACCGACGGCCGCAGCGCCCGCTCGCTCTCGTTGTTGGTCGGCTCGACGTCGCGGCGCTTCAGGAACACGAGGAGCTTGCCCCGGCAGTCGAGAGCCACCGCATCGCGCAGTTTGCGGCCCTCGGCATCGGTCGGCTTCAGCGCGAGCAGCCCCTCCAGCTCCTTCTCGAGACGGCGGCGATGCGCGGCGATGGTGGCGTCGGCGAGATCGGGCCGGCGTCGGCCCACCGCACACGCGTCCTGGAGCAGCGCCTTGAAGCCGGGCGCGAAGATCTTATCGCCGTGGTCGATCGCAAACTGCGCATCGCGGATCAGGTGCGCGAGGCAGAACTGGTGCTCCTCGGCGTGCTTGCACTGGGCGGGCAGGCGGTCCGACAGCCACATCTTGGGCCTCGCGCCGGCGAGAAACTCCGTTGGCACGCATTTGCCGCGGGTCTCGGCGATGACGAAGTAGACCGCCGTCGCGCAGCCGAACGTCCACTGCCACCAGGTCTTGCCCTTAACGCGCGCACTGGTCTCGTCGCTGGCGATCGCCGCGCTGGCGCGCACCTCTGCGGCGATCCGCTCGGCCGGCGCCTCGAAAGCCTTGCCGACGCGGGCGAGCATGTTGGCGATGGCGCCCTGCGAGATGGTGAGGCCGAAGATGCCCTCGCAGACCTCGGTCAGCCGCTTGTAGCTGACCATCTGACAGCCGTGCAGATAGGCGATGATCGACGTGATGTGAGGACCGAACGGCGTGCCTTCGGGCATGTCGGCGGGCGCGCTTGCCGTCACCCGCTCCTTGCAGCACGGGCACGTGGAGCGGAAGATCTCGATGCGCGTTGTCGTCGGCTTGATCGGCGGAAAGTCGATATGATCGTACTCTTTCGCAAGCTCCTGTCCGGCCTCGCCCAGCACATTGCCGCATGTACAACGCTCGGCGTAGAAGCGCCGCGTCACATCGGGGTTCTCGGCGAGCGTGCGCGCAACGCCGGGCCGGCCTTTGCGCTGCGGCTTGGCTATCACCGGCCCGGCGTTCGCCTTCTGCCCACGCGACGGCGGCAGCGAGGAGTTGTCCGGCGTCTTTGGCGGCTGGCCAAGCTTGGCTTCCAGCTCGGCGATACGGGAGAGGAGCCTCTTGATCTCGGCCAACAGCTCCGCGTTCTGCTGCACCAACGCCGCGACGAGCGCCGCCGTGCGGTCGTCGTCGGGCGAATCGGTCGGCCCCTGTGCCATGCCGAGCTTGAATCAGCCCGGCCCCGTCCACTCAACACGTCACGCCTGAGTCACACCGTCGCGGAGGGGTGAGTAGTTAC
>DATBKV010000232.1:0-5263 GCA_036555745.1 Xanthobacteraceae bacterium
AAGGATTTGACGGGGCTTCATGGGCTCTTCTCAGAAGCCTCTCTTACTGTCCCTATCGCCGAACATCTAAAGACCAAGGGTATCGAAAATTTGCACCCCCAGAGGATCCATCCGAAGTTCAGACACATTCGAGGGAGACCACGTCAGATTGATTTTGTCGCCTTAAATCCAAGAGATCGCTGGCTATTTGCGATTGAGACCAAATGGTTCCCGGCGCCAATTCAGCGCGTAATGAATGACGTGGGTCGACTTCTAGTGCTCGATGAACCGGGCTGTGAGAAATTTCTGGTTCTGGCGGGGCCGGCTGGTGCAGATCACGAGAGCTGCTTCAGAATAAACATGACAATCAGCGGTAATAGAAGAAATGTAATGAGCAAATTCTTTTCGCACAAAAGGGGTGACTCACGGATTATCAAATTAAAAGACCAGCCGCATGAAATCAGAGAACTGTATCGAAATTTTCTCGTGGACTATAAACTGTCAGAATTGCCAAACGCTTTCGAAATTAAGTGTGTCGATTTCTATCGGAGCAAGAAGTTCGCCGTGGGACTTTGGAGAGTCAGCTTGCGCCAGGGAACAGGTCAAATTACCCGGGCTGAACTTCGAGCTAAACTTTGAGAGTGGCCTACTTTTCCCGCTATCACTATACCCCCTCCGCAAGGGGAGAGGGTTTCTTCGCTACAGCAACACTGGAGGGGAATGCTCTAGCCTAGAACCGGCGGTAGCCGTTGTTGGAGCCCCAGGCGAAGAAGCGGAACGGGTTGAAGTAGTCCCGCTGCTGCTGGTGATGCACGGTGCGGTGCGCCTTCTTCGGCTTCTTCGGCTCCTCGACCTCCGGGAACGCCGATGGGGCCGCGGCCGCCACCGCGTCCGGCGTCGTGCCTTCGGAGGCGGCCGGCGCGGGGGACTGCGTGCGCGCGGTCTGCGCCGCCGGGGGTGCCGGCGGGAACACGGTCTGCGAGGCCGACGAGGTCGCCGCCTGCGCCGGGGTCTGCGTGCGCGCGGCGTGCCGTGACGGCGTCACCGGCGGGAACACCGGGGCGGCCGCCGCCGGCTGCGCCGCGGTCTGCGTTGCCACCTGCGCCGGCTCGGCGCGGGCGGGCTCGTACGGCTGCGGCACCGGGATGTGCGTGACCGTCGGCGGCTTCGCTGCCATCTGGACCGGCTGCTCCGGCCGCGCGGTCTTTTTGGAATGGCGGGTCGCCGCGGGGGCGGGCGGCTGCGGCTTCGCCGCTACCGGCGCCGCCAGCTGCGGGCGCACCGCAGGCGCTAATGCCATGCTGGTGGGCGCGGGGTCGACGGGGACCGCGCTTTGGTAGGTCGCCAGCGTCGGCTCGACCAGCCAGTGGAAGACGACGGCGAAAACGGCGTAAGCCCCGACACAGCCGCCGATCACCATCAAGGCGGACGACCCTCGAGACCGTGAACGCTTGACACGCATGTAACTACCCCCCGGACGCGCCACCTCTTGGGCTTCTCGGGCCCATCAATCCCTTAGTCGCGGCAAGGGGCGCCTTGGTTCAATCGAGGGCCCGGCTTGCCGCGTGCAGGTAGCGGGTGATGCTCTGGGCGGAACAGTCCAGGAACCCTCGCGCCGGCGCGCTTCCCGTTGCTATCGAATCAGCGTGCGGCAAACTCGGTCTGCAGCCTCCCCAGCCGAAAACTCGGGTCCGCCCGAGTTCGGCCGCATCGAGTGCCGAACTCGACTAGACCCGAGTTCGGATCGGGGGGCGCCGACTGTGGAGCCGCCTATGAGCACCTCGAAAAAGGTCGTTGTGATCGGCGCCGGCATCGGCGGATTGACCGCGGCACTGGCGCTGCTCAAGCGCGGCATCGACGTCGAGGTTTACGAGCAGTCGAGCGAGCTCAAGGAGGTCGGCGCCGGCATCCAGATCAGCTCGAACGGCACGCGCGTCCTGTTCGCGCTCGGCCTGGAAGCGGCGCTCGCCGGCGTCCAGGTGCGGCCGGAGCGCCGCGAGCTGCGGCACTGGAGCACCGGCGAGACCTGGAACTGGTTCGACCTCGGCGACAAGAGCATCGAGCGCTTCGGCACGCCGCATCTGATGCTGCACCGCGCCGATCTGCACGGCCTGCTCGCCGGCGCGGTGCGCGCGCTCAAATCCGACGCCATCCGGCTGAACAAGCGCTGCGTCGCGGTCGCCTCCCACGCCGGCCACGCCGCCGCGACGTTCGCGGACGCCGGCACGGTTACGGCGCCCTACCTGATCGGCGCCGACGGCATCCATTCCCGGGTGCGCGTCTGCCTGTTCGGCCCGAGCCAGCCGATCTTCACCGGCTGCATCGCCTGGCGCGGCCTGATCGCGATGCAGCAGTTGCCGCCCCCTCTCGCCCGCATGGTCGGCATGAACTGGCTCGGCCCGCACGGCAACGTGCTGAACTATCCGGTGCGCCGCGGCGAGATCATGAACTACGTGAGCATGTCGGAGCGCGACGACTGGCAGGTCGAGTCCTGGTCGACGGTGGGAACGCGGGAGGAGCTGCGCAACGATTTTCGCGACTGGCACGGCGACGTCCAGCTCATGATCGACCGGATCGAGACGCCCTACAAATGGGCGATGATGATCCGCGAGCCGATGGCGGCCTGGTCGAAGGGCCGCATCAGCTTGCTCGGCGACGCCTGCCATCCGACCTTGCCGTTCCTGGGCCAGGGCGGCGTGATGTCGATCGAGGACGGCTACGTCGTCGCCGCCTGCCTCGACAAATATTTCGGCGAGCCGGATCTCGCTTTCGCCCGCTACGAGGAGATCCGCAGGGAGCGCACCGCGGCGGTGGTGCGCAAGGCCAATGAGAACAAGGCGAGCGCGTTCGCGCCGGCGCTTGCCGACAAGGACCGCGTCGCCGACGAGGTCGCGCGCGAGTGGCAGCAGGTGCGCCTGCGCGAGCGCATGGACTGGCTCTACAACTACGACGCCACCGCGATCGCGATTTGATCGCGGACATGCGCGCCGTAAACTCGGAACGTGCCGCGGACACCCTTCCGCGGTCGAACCGAAGGTGACGCGCGCGAGTTCGGATTACTGCCGGCGAAACTCGTAAGCCTGGCCGTCGTCGAGGGTGAGGCGGAGCACGTCGAGCGTGCCGTCCTTGCCGGCCGTAAACTGCGCGAAGCCCATCGGGCCGTCGCCCAAGGGCGCCAGCATCGGCGCGAAGCGCCCGTGCGGCAGCACGCGCAAGGTGAAGACATCGCCGTCCCAGGGCGTGAGCGCGAGCTCGGCGCCGGTCTCCTGCAGCGCGAGCACGAGCGCGCCGCCGTCGGCCCGCAGCACGCCCTTGCCGAAGGTCGGACTGCTGAAGCTGCCGGCGAGCGGCGCCAGCGCCGGGAACGGGCGCGGATGCGCGGGCTGCGCGAACCGCTTGTCGTCCGCGGCGAGCCTGGCCTTCGCGTGCTTGAGCGCGTCGGCGACGTAGTCGACCTCGGGATTGTCCATGAGGCGGTCGAGCGCCCACGCCCCGACGCCGTCGGGCAGGCCGGCATTGGCCGCATTGCTGAGCACCACCAGCCCGACGTCGCGGTCGGGCAGGAGCCCGAGGAACGCGCCGAAGCTCAGCGTGTCGCCGTTGTGCCAGACCATGGTGCCGTTCGGCGTGCGCGCCACGATCCAGCCCATGGCGTAGCTCATGCGCTCGTCGATGGCGACCTTGGGCAGCCGGGTCGTGGCGAGGCTTTTCGCCGACACGATGCGGCGGCCTTCGAAGCTGCCGTGACCGAGCTGCAGGCGGATCCAGCGCGCCATGTCCTCGACGGTGGAGTTGATGTCGCCGGCGGCGCCGAAGCCGTAGGGAAACAGCGGCTCCAGCGGCACCTCGGTGGTGCCTTCCGCTGTCCAGCGATGGCCTTGCGCATGATCGGGCGCGGCTTTGATGGCCGCGTCGGTGAAGCTCGTCTCGGCCATGCCGAGCGGCTCGATCAGCTCGCGCTGCGCCAGCGCGTTCCAGTCGGACGCGCCCGCGAGCTTGCTCACGATCCGCCCCGCCAGCATGTGGGTGATGTTGGTATAGGCGAAGGTGGTGCGGAAGCTCGACACCGGCTCGACGTGGCGCAGCGATCGGATCGCCGCCGCCACCGGGTAGTCGAGCCTGCGCACGAGGTCGTTGGCGTAGGCCGGCAGGCCCGAGCGCTGCGCGAGCAGGTCGAAGGCGCGGAATTCGCGCGTCACCCAGGGGTCCTTGAGCGCGAAGCCGGGATAGAGATCGATCACGCGGTCGTCCCAGTTGAGCCGGCCGCGATCGACCGCGATCGCCAAGGTGGTGGCGAGAAATCCCTTGGTGACCGATCCGATCTGGAACACGGTGCGGGTGTCGACCGGCGCGCCGCCCTTGCCGCGCACGCCGAAGCCCTTGGCATAGACGAGCCGGTCGCCGGCGACGATGCCGATGGCGAGGCCCGGCATGTCGTAGGCCTTCATGCCGCTGCGGATATAGTCCTCGAGCGCGGGGATCAGCGCCTCGACGCGCGCTTCCATCGCCGCGGATTTGGCCGTTTCCTGCGCGCGGGCGAGCGTCGGCAGGCAGCCGCCCGCCAGCGCGGCGGCCGCCAGCAGCGCGAGCGCGACGCCGCTCGCGTGCCGGAAACGGCGCGGCCGTGCGGCGGGGCGCGCGGCTGGTCCTTCGCTCGCTGCGATCATCATTGCGACTGCTCCCGGGCTGGATGTGACGCCGGCTAGCGCATGTCCCGGAAAAGTGGGAACCGGCGTTCCGATGAGGGCATGCGCAAACAAAAGAATCGAAAACCCCCTCCGATTGGAGCCATGGAGATGTGCTCTGGTGGTGACGCATGCTTTTGTAGCACGCGGGCAGGGGTCTGTGTCCCGGGCGCAGCCCGTCGGGGCCGCCTCATCCTGCGAGACGCCGCCTTCGGCGACCCTCAGGATGAGGTGGAATGAGGCTCGCGCGAAGTCTCTCTCTTGCTGAGGAGCCGCGCTCTCTCGCCCTCATGCTGAGGAGCCGCGGTCACGCCAACGTCCGCATTCGCCCATGGTGAGCGGCGCGGCGTCTCGAAGCATCAGGGCGAGCCTGCAGCGGACCGCGGGCGGCTGCGTCAGGCCAGCGCCGCTACCAGCGGCGCGTGGATGTCGAGCACGCGCAAGATTTCGTCGCGGCTCGCGTCCGGCACTTCGAGCAGCACGCGCTCGATGCCGGCCTCGCGATAGCGCGCGAGCGCAGTCCGATCCGCCGGCGCGTTGAACACCGTGATCGAGAGGGTCCTGGGATCGCGCCCGGCCGCGCGCGCGGCTTCGTGCAG
>DATBKV010000233.1:0-10405 GCA_036555745.1 Xanthobacteraceae bacterium
GCGGTAAGAATCAAATCGGATCGCGGGGGCCAGATCGGTCCCTATCTCGAAAATCTGGTGGCACTGCGCGGCTCGGGCGAGCGGGTCATCATTGACGGCCCATGCCTGTCGGCTTGCACCATGGTGCTGGGCGTGATCCCGCCCGATCGCATCTGCGTCACGCCGCGTGCGCGGCTGGGCTTCCATGCCGCCTGGCATCCTGGCAGTAACGGCCAACCGGTGCCCAGCCGCGGAGCGACCAAGCTCTTGATGGACATCTATCCCGAGCACGTGCGCCACTGGATCGCCCAGCGCGGCGGCCTCACCCCGCACATGATGTATCTACGCGGCCACGAGCTCACAGCGATGTACCATACGTGTGAATGATCAGTTGCGCGCGCTCTAGCGCGCGCAACCAATCCCGGCCTCGCCGGCTGCGCCGAGCGGCGGCCGGTACCTCAGGTCGACTTCGACTGAGTGCGACGGAAGCCGCGCTCAGTAGTAGTAACAGACGTTGACCCAGGCGTAGCCGTTCCAGGCGAGGCAGGAATCCCCGTAGTACGAATACGGATAGCCGTAGCCGTAGCCGTAATCCCAAGCTGCCAGTCCAAGGCCGAGCCCGGCCAGCACCGGCCAACCCCAGCCCCAACCGCGGCGCCATCGCCATCCCCCTCTCCAGCCGTAGCCGCGAACGCCGGCTACGCGGAAGCCGCGGCCGATTGCGGCACCGCGAAACGCGCCACCCCGAAACGCCGCGCCGCGAAAGCCCGGGCCGACGCCGACCCGCGCCACGCCGATGCCGCCTCCGCGGAAGCCGCCGATTGCAGCCCCGCGAAAGCCGCCGCCACGGAAGCCGCCGCCGATTGCGGCACCACGGAAGCCGCCACCAAAACCGCCGCCGCGGAACCCGCCACCGATCGCCCCGCCACGAAAACCACCACCGTGAAAACCGCCGCGCTGGGCGAACGCCTCGTGCGGGAGCGAAATCGCCAGCACCAGGGCCGCGGCCGCAACAAGCCAAAGCTGTTTCATGAATGCCTCCTTTGGCGCACACCGTCTTCAAAGCCACGCTGGCTGCAATGTTCCACCGCTGCGACACCTTGGCGAACTAAAATCAACACGATGACGCGCGCCTCGCGTCGAGCCGGCGGCGGCGAACGAGCGGCCGGACGTCCGCCCGAGGCCTGGACCGCGCGCGGCGGACAAGGCGCTGCGCGACTCGCTGCCGGGCGATCGATCTCGATGCTGTGGATGCGACCCAGGAACGCACGCGCGATTTCCCCGTTCATCCATCAGCGATCGTGAACAGCGCGCGCGTAGGAAGAGCTTTGGCCGCCGGTGTCCGAGTGAACCAGCTGAAACGCGCCGCCATGGAAACCGTGGAGGCGGGGAAAGCGCGCGCGGAGCAGGCCGCCGGAGGATCCGCGCGACTCGCGGTGATGCTCCTGCTCGGCGCCATCCTGGGGCTCGATGCCGCCGACAAGGCGACGGTGTCGGCGGTGGCGGGAAGCCTCAAGGACGCCTTCCACATCGGTAACCTCGAAATCGGCATCCTGGTGGCCGCGGTGTCATTCGTCGGCAGTATTTTCACGCTGCCGGTGGGCGGGCTGGTCGATCGCATCAATCGCAAGTCCATCCTGCTCGTCGCCATCGCCCTGTGGACCATCGCGATGGTCATCAGCGGCACCGCCACCTCGTTCATCTACATGCTGGTCGTCCGAGTGTTCCTAGGCGCGGTCACTGCGTCGGCCGCGCCCGCCGTCGCCTCTCTGGTCGGGGACTTCTTCCCGCCCGCAGCGCGCGCCCGCGCCTATGGCACCATTCTCGGAGGCGAACTGGTCGGTATCGGCATCGGATTCTTCGTCTCCGGGGAAATTTCCACGCTGATCGATTGGCGCTGGTCGTTCTACGTAATGGGAGTGCCGAGCGCGCTGGTGGGCCTCGCGATCTGGCGCTATCTGCCGGAGCCGGCCCGCGGCGGGCAAAGTTGGATTCGCCTCGGGCAGGAGGAACTCCCGCCCGACGCCGACGCAGACGCCCACCCGCAGCCGCAAAAGAGGAGCGCGGGCGATACGCAGGACGCGGACCAGAGCGCCAAGGTGCGCGAAACCATCAGGCAGGCCGGAATCGAGCCCCGGCGGAAGCTGGTCCTGCACGAGGACCCCGCCGGCTGGAGCATTTGGCGCAGCATCGGATATCTGCTGCGCCTGCCGAGCTATCGCCTGATCGTTGCCGCATCCGCGCTCGGCTATTACTTCTTCGCGGGCGTCCGCGCCTTTGGGATGGTCTACATCACGGGACATTACCATCTCTCGCGCGAGGTCACGAGCGCGCTGGTGTTCGTGATTGGAGCCGGTGCATTGGTCGGCGTGATGTCGGGTGGCCGACTGTCGAGTTGGATGCTGGCGCGCGGCTGGCTCTCGGCGCGGGTGATGCTGCCGGGCATAGCGTTGTTCCTGTCGACGCTGTTTTTCGCGCCGGCCATCTGGACCACCAACGCAGTTCTCGGCATGGCGCTGCTGACCGTCGGCACGGGCATGCTTGCCGCCGCCAACCCGCCGCTCGACGCCGCACGACTGGACATTATTCATCCGCGCTTGTGGGGCCGCGCCGAGTCCGGCCGTATGGCGCTGCGGGGTGCGCTGGAGGGCCTCGCGCCCCTGGTGTTCGGGTGGATGTCGACCTGGATCGCGCCCGGCGATGCCGGCTTGATGTGGACCTTCCTGATCATGCTGCTGCCGGTGATCGCGGCGAGCATGCTCGCCATTCCGGCGTGTCGCGCCTACCCGCGCGACGTCGCGACCGCAGAAGCATCTGCCCGCGCGGGGCGGGCTCGGTCCTAGCGGGATCGTCCCATCGCGGTGCGCTGGGATCGTTCGTTTGCGCACATCCGTATCAAGAGCCGTTCGCGTTTTTACGAGACAGGCGCCGAGCGTTGGCGAAACGCCGGGTCGCGCTGGCCGGTCAGAAACGCTAGGCTGCAACCCGCCATCCGACCTGGCGTTGGTCGGCCATCCACGGAGGCTCCGGTGCCGGGCAAGCGGGTACAGCTCGACGACGAGACCTGGCAGGCGCTCGATCTCTTGGCGCGCGACCGGATGCAGAACTTCCAGGAGCTCGCCGACGAGGCGTTTCGCGATCTGTTGCGCAAGCATGGCCGTCCGACCGATCTCAAATCGGCCCTGCGCCAGAGCGTCGGGCAAAGCGCGACCATTCACAAGCTGCCGGTCAAGAAGAGGACGCGCACGAAACGCCGCTCCGGCAAGTAGGTGGGCGGGCGCGTCGCGCACGCGGCCGCGCCCTGCTCCGCCTCGCAAGCGCCCACCCCCCCCCCGCCTCGTCTTAAACCCAGCTCACTAATAGGCGGACTTGTACTCGGCGAGCGTCTTGCGCAGGTCGTCGAACACGGCCTTGGGATCCGCGCCGACCTTGCGGACCGAGGCTTCCCAGTTGGCGGTCACCGGCTCGGCCGACTTGCGCCAGGCCGCAAGCTGGTCCGGGGTCAGCGGATAGACATCCTGCCCGGGCTCGGCCTTGATCTTGCCGCGGCCGCCGGCCTCGAAATCGGCCCAGGGCGTCGCAATCTTGAGCGCCCAATCGCTGGTGCAATGCTCGTCGAGCACCTTCTTCTGCGACGGCGACAGCGAATCGTATTTGCTCTTGTTGAGCACCCAGACCTGCTCCGACACGTAGAACGCCGAGTCGATGTGATACTTGGTGACCTTGTCGATGCCGAACAGCTGCATCGACCCCCACGGCGAGCCGGCGGCGTCGGCCACGCCCTTCTCCAGCACATCGCGGATCTCCGGCGCGGCGGCCTGGACGTTGGTGGCGCCCAGCAGCGTCATCCAGTTGGCGATGACCGCGTTGGGCGGGCGGACCTTCAGCCCCGCCATGTCGGAAGGCGTCACCACCTTCTTGCGGGTAAAGTGCAACGTGCCGGGATCGTGCGCGAACGACAGGCAGTAGTGCACGTCCTTCATCTCCCGCCCGGCGTAGCGGCGATACCAGGCATCGAGCGCGGCGCTTCCTTCCTTGCCGTTGGAAAAGACGAACGGCAGCTCGGCGGCGCCGACGATGGGAAACCGGCCGGGCTCGTAGCCGGGATTGACGTGGGCGATGTCCGCGATGCCGTCGCGCGCCATGTTGTAGTGATCGAACGCCTTGCCGAGCTGCTGGGCGGGAAAGATCGTGATCTTGATGGAGCCGTTCGAGGCCTTGTCGATCGACTCGGCCCAAGCGACGGCGGCGGCGTGCATGGGATGCGTCGGCGGCACCCAGTGCGAGAACTTGAGCGCAACCGGCTTGTCCTGCGCCGCCGCGGAGGACGCAAGCCCGAGTGCAACGACCGCCACGCTGATCCAGAGCGATTTCATTTTGCTTCCTCCCGAAGATTCCTGCGGCGCTCCTGCCCAACTCGCTGCCCACCGGCGGCGAGCACGCGACCATATCGTCCCGCGACGCGCGCGCCTGCTGATTTGCGCTGCAAAGATCTATACCGTCGGCGACCGCAGAGATACAGCCGGATCAGCCGGCGAAGACGGGAGGATGTCATGGCCCTGCAATTCGCCGTGCGGCGCTTCGCCCAGGGCATTTGCGCGTCGATCGCTGTTGCCGCGCTCGCGGTTTTACCGTTGCCCGCGCGCGCAGCCGATCCGATCAAGGTCGGGCTGAGCCTCAGCCTTACCGGAGCGACCGCCCCTGCCGGGCGGCAGGTACAAGCCGGGCTGGAAATCTGGCGCGACCACGTCAACGCGCACGGCGGGCTGCTCGCGCGGCCGGTCGAGCTCGTCTATTATGACGATCAGGCCAATCCGGCCAACGCGCCCGGCATCTATGCCAAGCTCTTGGGCATCGACAAGGTCGACCTGCTGATCGGTCCCTACAGCACCAATGTGATCGCGGCCGCGCTGCCAGCGATCATCCAGCACAAGCGTATGACCATCGGAATTTTCGGGCTCGGCGCCAACAAGGCGTACAAATACCCAAAATACTTCTCCATGAACTCGCAGGGCGCATCGCCGAGGAACTATTCGCGCGGGCTGTTCCAACTTGCGCTTCAGCAGCAGCCCAAGCCATCGCGGGTGGCGCTCGTCGGCGCCGACGTCGAATTCTCCCGCAACGCCCTCGACGGCGCGCGCGCGAACGCCAAGGAATTCGGCTTCGACGTCGTCTACGAGCGCACCTATCCGCTCGCCAACACCGAGTACGCCACCGTCGTGCGTGCGATGCAGGCGGCCGCTCCCGACGTGGTCTATGCGGCGACGCTCCCGGTCGATACTGTGGGGCTCATACGCGCCTCCAACGAGGTGCAGTTCAAGCCGAAGCTCTACGGCGGCGCCTTCCTCGGCCTGCTCGTGACCGCGATCAAGCAGCAGCTCGGAGGGCTCATCAACGGCCTCGTCAACAACGAGTTCTATATTCCGGCCGCCAGCCTGCAGTTCGCCGGCACCAAGCAGTTCCTGGACGAGTACCAGAAACGGGCGCCGGCGCTCGGCATCGATCCGCTCGGCTTCACCTATCCGCCCTATGCCTACGCCGCCGGACAAATCCTCGCCGAGGCGGTGACGCAAACGAAGTCGCTCGACGACGACAAGCTCGCCGACTACATCCGCACGCACACGATCGACACCATAATCGGCCCGATGTCGTTCGGCGAGGACGGCGAATGGAAGACGCCGCGCATCATCTACGCGCAATTCCAGAACGTCAGCGGCAACGACATCGGCCAGTTCAAGGACATGTCGCGCCAGATCGTGGTATGGCCGCCGGAGCTCAAGACCGGCGGCCTGATCTACCCCTACGACCCGGCGGCAAGGTGAATTCAGCGTGACCGCGGTCTCGGATGACGCGGCCTGCGGGCCGCGGCTATCTCGTTGTCAGCCAGGGGACGGAGGCGCTGAGCGTCTCGTTGCGCGCACAGACGACCTTGACCCGCTCGTTGGCGGCGAGTTCCTGGCCGATCGAGGTGCCGGCCAGGTAGGCCTGTCCGTGCATGAAGCAGGTAACCGGATTTCCGAAATTGGCGGGCACCCGCATGGCCGCGCTCGCATTGTCGCGCGTGCAGTCCCGCAGATCGGGCGTGACCGCCACCGAGCAGATGAGGACCAGGGCCGTTAGCATCGTGAGCTCCTTCATCGCGACCGACGAAGTCGTGTCGTCGTTGCCGAGAATGCTCCCGAATGGATGACGAGTGATGTGACCGGCGTCACACGGGTGCGGCAGGAGGAGCAGGGCCGCGAAAATCGGCCGCCCGGGACCCACGACCTCAAGCGGGGAGAACGGCGGCGGCCGGCGGCCAGCCCACGCCGCTCGCGCGCTGAAGGAGCTTGGCGACGCGCAGGATCAGCGGCTCCTCGAAGCGCGGCGCCACGATCTGCATCCCGACCGGCAATCCATCGCGGGTCAGGCCGGCGGGAGCGCTGGCGGCCGGCAGGCTGACCAGCGTGATCAGAAAGGCCGACGCGATCCAGTCGACGTAGTTGTCCAACTTGCGTCCGTTGATCTCGGTGGGAAAGTTCGTGCCGACCGGGAACGGCTTGACCGCGGCCGCCGGCGTGAGCAGCACGTCGAAGCGCTCGAACAGCGCACGGAAGCGATGGAAAATCTCCTGGCGCTTGCGCTCGGCGGCGGCGATATCGAGCGCCGTGACGTTGAGGCCCGCCTGCACATTTCCCTTGAGATTTGCGCCGAAGCGCTCGAGCTCGGCGAGATTGCCGTATTGCTGGCCGACCATCCATACGCCACGCCAGGTCTGATAGGGATCGCGGCCGTCGGAGGCGTCGAAGGCGATCTCCTCCACCCGCGCCCCGGCCGCGCCGAGCCGATGCGCCGCAGCGCGGCAGACCGCGTCGACCTCGACGTCGACGCCGATGCCGGCGAGGTCGGAGACGTAGGCGACACGCAAGTTCTCGGCGCCCCCGGCACGCTCGACCTCCGCGAGCGCGCTCGGCCACGGGGGCGCGACCGATATCGGCGACAGGGCGCTGAACCCGACGATGGCATCGAGCATCAGCGCGACGTCCTCGGGGTCGCGCCCGAGCGCGCCGTGGACCTGGCCCGGGTCCCAAAGGAGCGGCATCGGGTGGTTCGGTGTAAGCCCCGGCGTCGGGCGAATCCCGACGATGCCGCAGAACGCGGCCGGGACGCGGATCGAGCAGCCGAAATCGGTGCCCTGCGCGATCGGCACCATCCCGGTCGCGACCGCGACCGCCGAGCCGCCCGAGGAGCCGGCCGGGCTGAGCGCGCAATTCCACGGATTGCGCGTCGGCCCGAACAGCGCATTGTCGGTGTTCGCGCCGCAGGCGAATTCCGGCGTATTGGTCTTCGCCAGGATGATGGCGCCGGCCGCCTTCAGGCGGCGCACGACCTCGGCATCCTCGCTCGGCACGTGGTCCTTGAACAGCGGCGACGCGAACGTGGTGCGGATGCCGGCGGTGGCCGTGATGTCCTTGATCGCGATCGGCAAGCCGTGCAGCGGACCGAGCGGAGCGCCCTTGCCTGCCGCCACCTCCGCCGCCCGCGCGGCGGCGCGCGCCTCCTCGGCCGCGAGCGTGACGATGGCGTTGAGCTTCCGGTTGAGGCGCTCGATCACGGCGAGATGGGCGTCGAGCACCTCGAGCGGGCTCACCTCGCGGGCGCGGATCAGCCGCGCCAACTCGCGTGCGGATTTTCGGGCGAGGCTGGCGTCGGCCATGTCCGCTACTTGCCGGCCCAGTGCACGAAGCGCCGCTCGACCAGGAGGAACAGGAGGTTGAGGCCGTAGCCGAGCGCGCCGGCGGCGAAGATCGCCGCGTACATGTCGGGCATGGCGAACAACTGCTGTGCCTCGAACACCCGGTTGCCGAGCCCGTCGGTCGAGCCGATGAACATCTCCGCGACCACGACGATGACGAGCGCGAGCGAGACGCCGTTGCGCAGGCCGACGAAGGTTTGCGGCAATGATTCGAGCAGCATGACGTCGAGCAGGATGCGCAAGCGCGAGGCGCCCATCGCCTTTGCCGCCAGTAGGCGCGTCTTGCGCGCATTCATCACGCCGTAGGCGACGTTGAACAGGATCACCAGCGCGGCGCCGAAGGCGGCGACCGAAATCTTGGTGCGGTCGCCGACGCCGAACAGCACCAGGAACAGCGGAAACATCGCCGAGGCCGGCGTGGAACGGAAGAAATCGACGACGAACTCCACGGACCGGTAAAGCCGCTCCGACGCGCCCAGAAAGATGCCGAGCGGGATCGCGATCACTGCGGCGATGACCGTAGCGTAGACCGTGCGCACCACCGTGTGCAGGAAGTCGCTGCCGAGCTTGCCCCCGATCATGCCAGTCCACATGGCGTGAAACGTCTCGGTCGGAGGCGGCAGCAGCACCGGGTCGACCAGCTCCGTCCACACCGCGACGTACCAAAGTACGATCAGCCCGGCGACGCCGAGCACCGGCAGATAGGGGTCGAACCTGCTCATGTCCGCCGTACCTCGCGTTGAAAGATGTCCAGGCAATGCGCCTTGGTGGCCACGAAGTCGGGATGCGACAGGGTTTCGTGGTTGCGCGGCCGAGCCGTCTCGTAGTGCACGTAGTCGGCGACGCGCGCGGGATGGCGCGAGAGCAGCAGAACGCGGTCGGCGAGATAGACCGCCTCCTCGAGATCGTGCGACACCAGCACGGTGGTGGTGCCGGTTTCCAGGAAGATGCGCTGCAACTGCTCGCGCATGAATAGCGTCATCTCGTAGTCGAGCGCGGAGAACGGCTCGTCGAGGAACAGGATCTCCGGCTCCACCACCAGTGCCCGCAGGATCGAGACCAGCTGCTGCTGGCCGCCGGAGAGCTGGTAGGGATACCTCGCCAGGTCGACCTTGACCCCGAGATGGGCGACCAGCCGCTCCACCCGCGCGCACCGTTCCGGCTTGGACATGCCCATCAGCTTGAGCGGATACTCGATGTTCGCGAACGAACGCAGCCACGGAAAAAGCGCCTCGCGATAGTTCTGGAACACGTAGCCGAACTTGATCTGGTTGAGCGGCTTGCCGTCGAACAGGATCTCGCCGGCGTCGGGGGCAATGAGCCCCGCGATCATGTTGATCAGCGTGCTCTTGCCGCAGCCGTTCGGGCCGAAGATCGAAACAAGCTTGCCGCGCGCAATGTCGAGGTCGAAATCCTGGTAGATCGCGGTTTCGCCGAAGCGCTTGCACAGGCCGCGGATCGTGACGTGGGGCGCCGCGGCGGCGTCCACGCTCGACCCGAACTCGGCGGCGGCAGTGAGCACGTGGCAGTCCTCTCGACTAGTGCGCGTCCCTTTCGGATTGACACAAAACGGTTCAGCGCGCTCGGTGTACTCCCCTCGCCCTTGTGGGCAGGGCTATCGCATATGCTGCGGTCCTCGGGCACGAGCGTGCGGCATTTGCCCCTCTCCCACCCGAAGTCGGGTTTATCCGACTTCGGCCACTCTTAGAGTGCCGAACTCGGGCAAGCCCGAGTTCGGATACGAGAGCGGGGCAGCTCAGTGGTTCAGCGCAGAAGAACGGGTGAGCGGGCGGACGCACGATTCTTTGCGAAGCGACCCCCTCATCCCTTACGGGGTGTTGCGCAACCAACATGCCCTCTCCCGCGAGGGGAGAGGGCGCATGCGCGCCAGCCGCGCCCGCGGCACCTCCGGGATCGATCGCGGATTCATCGCACGGGAAATTCATATGCGATAGCCCTGCCCTTGCGGGGAGGGGTTGGGGGTGGGGGTCGAGGTGCCGATGTTGCCAAACCCATGACCCCCCTCCCCCACAAGGGGGGGGGAGGGAGCGCACCGAGTGTGCGGCTGCCTTTGAATCCATTTCAAAGGAATAAGCCCTAGAACACCTGCAGATACTTGGTCACGTCCACCTTCTCCGGCAGCGTTCCGGTCTGCACGGAGAAGTCGATGAACTTCTGGAAGTCCGCCTTGTCCTTGGCGGTCAGCTCGCCCGCCATGTAGTAGCGGATCATCGGCACCGTATCCGCCACGTCCGCCGGCGTGAAGGTGTTCTTGATCAGATGCTTGCGCGCCTCCTGCGGGTCCGTGTTGATCAAGTGCGTCGCCTTGGCCCAGGCCGCCGCGAAGCGTTTGGCCACCTCGGGCCGGCTCTTGATGAAGTCGCTGGTCAGCGCGCAGCCGGCGACGAAGGCGTTGGCGTTGGGATCGCCCAGCACGTAGTGCGCGATCACGCCGGCCTCGATCGTGCGCGCGACGCCGAGCTTGCGCATGGTGGATGCGTTCGGCTCGAGCGTGTAGCCGGCGTCGAAGGTGCCGGCCTGCATCACCCCCACATGCTGCGCCATGTCGAGCTGGTCGATGGTGTAATCGCCTTCCTTGAGGCCGGCCGCGGCCAGCGCGGCCTTGGCCATGGTCACGTTCGCCGGCCCCGGCGCCGACATGATCTTGGCGCCCTTGAGGTCCTTGAGCGA
>DATBKV010000234.1:0-14762 GCA_036555745.1 Xanthobacteraceae bacterium
GATCACGTCGGTGATGTCGGTGATGCGCTTGTCGAGCGCGCCGACCACTTGCTGTCCGGTCGCGGTCATCATCCTGGCGACTTCGTCGCCGCTTTCGGCCACCGTCTTCGCCACGTCGGCGACGCGGGCGGAAAGCGTATCACCAAGCGTCTGGGTGATCGCGGCGACCTCCCGGCCGCTGCGG
Source organism: Xanthobacteraceae bacterium (assembly GCA_036555745.1). Lineage (GTDB taxonomy): Bacteria > Pseudomonadota > Alphaproteobacteria > Rhizobiales > Xanthobacteraceae > VAZQ01. The sequence goes on from DATBKV010000234.1 coordinate 185, forward strand.
GCAACCGTATTCTCCACATCGGCGACGCGCGCGGAAAGCGTATTGTCGAGCGTGTGCGTGCGGGCGTCGAGCGCGTCGCGGAAGCGCGTGAGCTGCTGGTCGAGGCTGGCGATCACCTCGGCCGACTTGACCGTGACGCGGGTATCGAAGTTGTCGAGGTAGTCGCGCATCGCGCCGGAGATGTCCTGCGTGCGCTCGCCCAGGCGCTCGACCATTTCGCCGCCGTAGGTCTTCACCGTGCGGTCGAACTCGGCGAGGTGGCGGGTGATGAGCGTGCCGAGCGTGGTGGAATCGCGCCCGATGCGCTCGGCCAACTCGGCGCCGCCGTGGCCCAGCATATCCTCGAACGATTGCAGCCGCGCGGCGAGGATTTCGCGCATCGAGTCGGCTCGGCCGCCCAGCGCCTCGGCGAGCTCGGCGGTGCCGCGATTGAACAGTTCCTCGAAGGCGCGCAGCCGCTCGGCGAGGGCCTCGCGCACCTCGTCGGCACGGCCACCGATCGCGCCGGCAACCTCGGCGGTGCCGCGATTGAACAGCTCCTCGAACGCGTGCAGCCGCTCGGCCAGCATGCGCTCCGCGGTGTCGCCGCGCTCGCCGATCGCGCTCACGAAGGATTCGGCGCCATCGCGGAACTGGTCGGTCACCCGCTGCCCGCGCTGGACCAGCGTCTCCGTGATGCGCGAGCCGGTCTGCTCGAGCTTGGACACCACGTCGCCGCCGCGCAGGCTCAGGTCGAGCACCAGCGAATCGCCGGTGTTCTTGAGGGTCGTGTTGACCTCCTCGACGCGGCTCGAAATCGTGTCGGCCAGCTGGTTGCCGGTATCGATCACCAGATCGGTCAATTCCTGCGAGCGGTTGCTCATCAGGTCGAGGATGGTCTCGGATTTCTCCGCAAAGCCGTGGGTCACCTGGTCGAGCCGCTCCGCCATCTCGCGTTGCAGGTTGGCGGTGATCTCGTTGAATTCGTCGCCGATGTGATCGGTCTTGAAGCTGAGCGTTTGGGTCAAGCGCTCGCTGGCGGCGGTGATGGCTTCCGAGGTCTCCCGGCTGGAGCGCTCGAGCCGGTCGAGCAGGTCGCCGCCGCGCTCGCCGAGCGACTGGATCATGGTGTCGCCGGCGTTGCCGAGCGCGCGCGTGATGTGCTCGCCTTTTTCCGACAAGGCATGGGTGATCCGCCGCGCGGCTTCGTCCACCTGCTCGGCCACCAGCTCGCTGACCTGGGAAATGTCGTGACTGAGATCGAGATGGACGCCGTTGATGGCGTCGCGCACCTGCCCGGCCTGGCCGACCAGGGTGTCGCGCTGGTTGCTCAGATCCTGAAGCAGGGCGCGGATGCGCACCTCGTTGTCGTTGTAGGCGTGCTCCAGCGCGGAGACTTCGTTCGCCACCAGCGTCTCGAGCTCGGCGGCGCGCGCGAGCGCGCGCTCGATGCCGTCGCCCATGGCCGCGACCTCGCGCCGGATCGCCTGGCCGACGGTGACGATCGACTCGCGCGCCACGGTTTCGGGCTCCGCCAGCCGCATGGCGACCTCGGCCATGGATTGGGTGATGAGGCGGAGCTCCTGCGAGCGCCAAGCCATGTGGGCCAGCACGTAAAAGAAGATGATGGGCACGAAGAACACCACGCCGAGCACGGCCAGCACCGGGACGGCCAGCCCCGTTGGGCCGAGCGCGGACTGCAGCTCGGGCAGATAGATCCAGCCGAGCGCGAGCCCGGCGATCACCCAGAGCACCGAGAACACGGTGGCGGAGAGATAAGAGGTGCGGGCGGGGCGACGCTGCAGGCCGCGCAGGATCGCGCCGATGGATTCGCGGTCGTCGTTGCCCGGAGAGCGCAACGCGCCGTGCTCCGGCGCTTCGGCCGGCGCTTGCGCCGGCGCTCCCGCGCGCACCGCGTGCCAGGACGGCTCGGAGCCCGCCTCCGCCGCGGCCTCGGACAGCGGCGCCTGTACATTCGCGGCGGGCGTCGGAATTTCCCCTTCCGGCTCGGCTGCGGCATCGCGCGCCGTGAGCGCGTCTTGGATCGCCGAAAGCGCCGCTTCCGTCGGATCGGTGATTTTTTTCGGAGTGTTCGACATGTCCGTCGTCGCCTCGTATTACGCTGGACCAGAGCAGCGGCGGGAACGGAGTCCGACCGCGCCACGAGCGCGTATGGCCTTGAGATCCCCTCCGGAACCCCCGCGAGCACTCGGCAGCTCGCGCGCCGCGCAGACATCCCGCTGCCGTCGAGCTATCCTATCGGCTTGTCATACCGAAGGAAACTGCTTGTTAAGGTGTCTTTAATCATCGTTAATGCGGCCAGTAGCGTTAACGCCATGGGTCGAGCACCGCAGAACCAGGATGACCCGGCGCGCTCCGCGCCGCTCGTGCCCGATCGCGCGGTGGGGGAGGCGCGGCCGACCGAGGCGCAGCGGCGTTACCTCGAGCGGGGCCTGACGCAAGCCGGCGGAAAGCTTCCGCTGTTCGATCGCGACGGCCGCGAAGTGTCGAGGAAGACGGTCGAATCCTGCTTGGCCCACGGCTGGGCCGCACCCTGGTTGCAGAACCCGATGAAACCGGATTGGCTGGTCTGCCGGCTGACCGAAGCCGGTTACCGGGTATTGGGACGCGATCCGCCGGCGCGAGCCGCGGCACCGAACAAAGGCTAATCCGGCAGCGTCAGCGAGCGCGACGGCCGGCGGCCGCGCTTGCCTCAAGCCCGGGCTCCCTGACCAGCGGGCGCTCATCTGGCGCCTGCCCGCGCCAGCGGCTATAGCACCGCCCACGCCGGGCCCGCCTTCATTCCATCCAGCCGAATGCCGAAAATTACCTATATCGATTACGAGGGAACCCCTCGCACCGTGGAAGGCGAGATCGGCGCGACCGTCATGGAGACGGCGATCAAGAACGCCATTCCCGGCATCGAAGCGGAATGCGGCGGCGCCTGCGCCTGTGCCACCTGCCACGTCCACGTCGAGGAAGCTTGGCGTGCGATCGTGGGCGAGCCCTCGCCGATGGAGGAGGACATGCTCGACTTCGGGTACGACGTGCGGCCGAACTCGCGCTTGTCCTGCCAGATCAAGATCACCGCCGAGCTCGATGGCCTGGTGGTGCGCACGCCGGAGCGGCAGGCCTAGCTAAAGCGACCAGCGAGTGGGAAGTAGCGCATAGCATGCGGGATCTCCGCGGCGGCTACCGCGCTATTCGCCAAGGACAGTGCGAATGACGGAGACGATCAAGACCGACGTGCTGATCATCGGCGCGGGACCGTGCGGCCTGTTCGCGGTGTTCGAGCTCGGCCTGCTCGACATGAAGGCGCATCTCGTCGACATCCTCGACAAGGTCGGGGGCCAGTGTGCCGAGCTCTATCCGGAAAAGCCGATCTATGACATCCCGGCGGTGCCCTACATCACCGGACAGGGCCTGTGCGAGGCTTTGATGGCGCAGATCAAGCCGTTCGGCGCGGTGTTTCATCTCCAGGAGATGGTGCAGACGATCGAGAAGATCGGCGATCCCGCGTTCCGCGTCACCACCGACCGCGGGCGTATTTTCGAGGTCAAGGTGGTGGTGATCGCGGCGGGGGGCGGCTCGTTCCAGCCCAAGCGCCCGCCGATTCCCGGGATCGAGGCTTATGAGGGTGTCTCGGTGCACTACGCCGTGCGCCAGATGGAGGCGTTCCGCGGCAAACGCATCCTGATCGTGGGCGGCGGCGATTCCGCGCTCGATTGGACGCTCAACCTGGCGCCGGTCGCGAGCCATCTCACGCTGCTGCACCGGCGCAGCGAGTTCCGCGCTGCGCCCGACAGCGTCAACAAGATGATGACCCTTGTGGGCGAGGGCCGGATCGATTTCGTGCTCGGCCAGGTCGCCGCGCTCGAGGGCGAGAATGGACGCATCGCCAAGGCCGTGGTCAAGCGCAACGACGGGTCGAATTTCCAGATCGCCTGCGATGCCCTGCTGCCGTTCTTCGGGCTGACCATGAAGCTCGGCCCCGTCGCCGATTGGGGCATGGCGATGAAGGACGGCGAGTATGTCCTGGTCGATACCGCGACCTTCGAATCGAGCGTGCCGGGCCTATTCGCGATCGGCGATATCAACTGGTACCCGGGCAAGCTCAAGCTGATCCTGTCGGGTTTCCACGAGGCGGCACTCATGGCGCAAAAGGCGCACCGCTACGTCTACCCGAACAAACGCCTGGTCTTTCAGTACACCACCTCCTCGACCAGCCTGCAGAAGAAGCTCGGCGTGGCGTGAGCCTGCCGCGCTGCGGGGCTGGCGCATCGCGCTTGCGCTTACCGGCCCCCCGCCGTCGGCAGCCGTGGCGGCAGCAGTTCCGGCAGCGGCGCGAGCGGCTCGCTCTGCACGGGGGGCGCGGCCAAGCCGAGCGCGGCGCGCGCCGCCGGCAGCGCCGCGTCGGCCATCGCCGCGTGACCTTCCGCGGTCGGATGAATGGCGCCGCCATAGACGGCGGCGAAGATGCCCCAGATGGCGTCGTGCAGGTCGCTCGGCTGCAGCAGCGCGGGCAGCCCTTCCGGATAGGTCATGGCGGTGAAGTAGCTGTCGTTGGCGGTGCGGATCCAGCGCGCGCGCGGTGCATAGGGGCGAAATTCGCTCGCCGGATAACCGCAGGTCATTGGATCGGTGACGGCTTTGGTCAGGCTCGGCTCGAAGGTTTGGCCCCTGCCGGAGAAGCATTCCCGATCGAAAACGGGATCATCAGGGCCGTGCGCGCAGGCGCCATGCAGCGCAAAGGCGGCTTGATGCGCGTCCACGAAGGTCATGCGGTCGGTCGCGGGATCGCGACAGATGGCGCCCCCCTCGCACAGCGCGAGCGCCCTGATTCCGGGCAGGAAGCGCTGCGACACGAATTCCTCCGCCTGGCGCAGGCGCTCGCCGTCGGCGGCGAAGGCCGGATGCACGTCGAAGCCGTCGCGTCCGCCGGGGCACGGCGTATCGGGACCGGCGAGCGCCGGGTCGCCGTAGGTCACGTAGATCACCCGCGACAGGTTTCCGCCCACGAGCGGCTTGAGCGCGGCGCGCGCCTTGGCAAAGTCGCCCGGCAGCTCGCGATCGAGAACCCACTGCGCGTCTTCCACCGTGGCGAGGACGCCGCCGCTGCTGAGCAGGCTGCGCTCGGAGCCGGGCTCGACGATGATGTTGGCGATCAATCCCGAGAACAGGATGTCGTTGGCGCCGATCGTGAGCAGCACCAGGTCGAGGTTGCGGCCGGGGCGGGAGCGGCGCGCGATCGCCATCAGCTCGCTCAACTGTGCGATCTGCGCGCGCGACGTTCCCGAGCAGGGCGCGCCGGTCCCCGGGCTCGGGCATTCGCGCGCCCGCTGGCTGCCGAGGAAGCCGGCATCGATGGTGGCGCCGGTGCAGCCGAGCGGCAGGAAGGTGACCGCGAGGTGCGGGTTCTCCACGGCGAGCGCGAGCGCGATGCGGACCTGGTAGCTGTAGAGCGAGCGGTGACAGGGGCCGCTGAGCCAGCGCGCGCCCTGGCGCGCCCATTCGCGCACGCCGGCATCCTCGCCGGCCATGGTGTTGCACGATTTGTTGCCGCTGAAGCCGGCGCGTCCCGGTCGGTAATATTCCAGGCCGTCGAAACGCTTGAAGCAGAAGCCGTCGTCGGCCAGTCGCACCGCCCGGTCGGGATTGCCTTCGCCCGCCGCGATCGAATCTCCCATGCCGGCGATGAGCGCGTCGCGAACCTGGATGTCGGTGACTAGCCGCAGCGCGGTGCCGTCGGTCAGCACGATATCGGCGCTCACGGTGGTGGGGCGGCCATAGAGCAGATGCGCCCGCACTTCCTCGTTGCAGGGGGAGCTGATCTGGCGGGCCGGACCTTCGCCGTCCTCGAAGCTCCAGACGCAGCCGGTGTTGGGCGGCACAGTCCCGGCGAGCGTGATGCCGACGTGGTGATCGCGCGGCGCCAGATAATTTTCGCGCACGCCGTCGCGTTCGCAGGTTTCGAGCAATCTGCCGGCGCGGTCGACGCACAACTGATCGAGCACGTCGCGCGCCCAGCCGCGGCCGTCGCTCTCGCGTGCGAGGCGCTGCTCCGCCGCGAGCACGCTGCCGGCAGCCAGGGCGGCAACTTGCCGCTGGAAGTCGGCCTCGTGGCGGAAGAGGCGGAATCGGTTCTTGACCTCCCACTCGATGTGCGGCGCGCCGCCGGCACCCGCCTGCGCGCGGGCGGGCGGCGCAACGCAGGCCGCGAGCAGAACGGTAATGAGGGCGATGATCCAGGATTGGCGCATGGAGCCGGCCGCGAACAACTGGTCCCATGCTTAGCACGCAGGATGCGGCGGAAATGTGAGATCGGGGCGGCTCGCGCGCACCCTGTAAATCCATGTCCCTCCTGCATTTTCCGCACAGCTCCCCACGCCTGGGCGGTCGCCGTGGTGAAGCTTCCGCGGGCAGGGCGCTCGCGTTGCCTTGATCTCGCCGCCGCGACGCGCGCCGCGGCCGCCGCCAGGGGAGAAGCGCGACGCAGCGCGGGCGAGCCAGAGCGGGTGCGGCACGCGGCCGCAACGGGCGCGGCCGCGCAGACACGCGCCGCATGGCGCGATGGCCGCGGCCCGGGTGGGTCGTTGCCCAACATGCGGCGCGCACTCGCCCGGATCGATTCGACCGCGCCCGGGTTCATGGCTACAATTTTGCCAACGCTTCCAGGGAGGACAGCAATGACTCGAAAGCTTCTCGTCTTCGGCTGCGCGGCGGCGCTGCTCGCCGGCAGCGCGACAGCGAACGCGCAAGGCACGGTCAAGATCGGGCTGATCAACGTCTTGTCCGGCCAGTTCGCTGACGCTGGCGTCCAGCTCGACAATGGCGTCAAAACCTACATGAAGCAGCACGGCGACACGGTTGCCGGCAAGAAGATCGAGATCATCCGCAGGGACGTCGGCGGCGTAGCGCCCGACGTCGCCAAGCGGCTGGCGCAGGAGCTGGTGGTGCGCGACGGCGTCGACATCCTCGCGGGCTTCCTGCTCACGCCCAACGCGCTCGCCGCCGCCGACGTTTCGGCGCAGGCCAAGAAGTTCATGGTGGTGATGAACGCGGCGACCTCGATCATCATCACCAAGTCGCCTTACATGATCCGCACCTCGGTGACCCTGCCGCAGGTGATGCAGACGTTCGGAACTTGGGCGGCCAAGAACGGCATCAAGAAGTGCTACACCATGGTGACTGACTACGGTCCCGGGCACGACTCCGAGGCCGCCTTCACGCGCGGGTTCAAGGAGGCTGGCGGCGAGATCATCGGGTCAGTGCGTTTTCCCGTCGCCAATCCCGATTTCTCCGCTTTCGTGCAGCGCGCCAAGGACCTCAATCCCGAATGCATCTACATCTTCATCCCCGGCGGGGCGCAGCCGGCGGCTCTCGGCAAGGCGTTCGCGGAGCGCGGCATCGATCTGAACAAGACCAAGGTGCTGGGCTCGGGCGAGACCACCTCGGAGCAGGCGCTCAAGAGCATGGGCGACGCCGGCCTCGGGATTATCTCGGCCTGGCACTATGACTACAAGAGCGACGCCCCGCTCAACGTGGCGTTCGTCAAGGCCTTCAACGAGATGCACGGGCGCAACCCGGACTTCTTTTCGATCGGCGGCTATGACGGCATGCATGCCATCTATGAGGCGCTGAAGAAGACCGGCGGAAAGACCGACGGCGAGGCCCTGATCACAGCGGCGAAGGGCATGAAGTGGGACAGTCCGCGCGGCCCGATGTCGATCGACCCGCAGACCCGCGACGTCGTGCAGACGATCTATATCCGCAAGGTGCAGAAGGTCGGCGGCGAGCTCGTCAACGTTCCATTCGACAAGATCGAGAACGTCAAGGACCCCTCGCGCGCGGGCGGCTAATAGAATCTGGCGCTCAGGCATCGACCCGGCGGCGGCCGGACGCAGCGATCCTGCCGCCGCTCGATGCAATGACGCGGCGGCGTCGGCACATCCTTCCTGCGGGCGCGTCGCGCGCCGAAACACAGTCAAGGCGAGTGGCGCATCATTGCGATGCGGGGGTCGCGGTTTGCTAGGGCTTCGCTAGATGCTCACCATTGCGCGGGCGGCGGCATGATCGGCTCGGCGCTCGGCGTGCTGTTCGATGGCTTTGCCTACGGGATGCTGCTGTTCCTCCTGTCGGTCGGGCTGTCGGTGACGCTCGGGATGATGAACTTCGTCAACCTGGCGCATTGCAGCTTCGCGATGCTCGGCGGCTACGTCACGGTGACGCTGACCAATGAGCTCGGCTGGCCGTTCCTGGCCAGCCTGCCGCTGGCATTTCTGTCGGCGGCGCTGACAAGCGCGCTGCTCGAGCGCACGCTCTACCGGCGCCTCTATCGCGCAAGCGAGCTCGATCAGTGTCTGCTGACGATCGGCATCGTGTTCGTTTCGGTCGCGGTCGCGGCCTACATCTACGGCACCGTCCAGCAGCCGGTGAACCTGCCGTCCTATCTGCGCGGGAGCTTCACGGCCCTGGGCCAGAGCTTCGGCGTGTACCGGCTGTTCCTGATCGTCACCTCGCTCGCAGTCACAGCCGTTCTGGTGGGGACGCTGGAACACACCCGCTTCGGCGCGCAGGTGCGCGCCGCGGTCGACAACCAGCGCATGGCGCGCGGGCTGGGCATCGACGTCGACCGGGTGTTCGCCGTCACCTTTGCGCTCGGCGGCGGGCTCGCCGGGCTCGGCGGCGCGCTCGCCATCGAGGTGGTCGGCCTCGACCACGCCTTCGCGTTCACCTATCTCGTCTATGTGCTGATCGTGGTGGCGGTGGGCGGGCTCGGCTCGATCGGCGGCTCGTTCCTCGCCGCCACGGTTCTCGGCATCAGCGACATGGCCGGCAAGTATTATTTTCCCGCGCTCGGCGCGTTCCTGATCTATTTCGTCATGGTCGCGCTGCTCATGTGGCGGCCGCTTGGCCTGTTCGGGAGACGCTAGGCGATGACGTCTTCCGCGCTGGCGGAGCCGCAACGCTATCTCGCGGCGCGCATCCGCTGGCGGCCGATCGAAATCGCGTTCTGGCTGGCAACCCTCTTGCCGTTCGTGCTCGCACCCAACTATCTCGTGCTGGCGAGCCAGATCGCCATCACCGCGCTGTTCGCGCTCTCGCTCGATCTCATCCTGGGCTATGCCGGGATCGTGTCGCTCGGGCACGCCGCCTATTTCGGCTTCGGCTCCTACACCGCCGGCCTGATTGCGAAATGGGGCTGGGGCGAGCCGTTCAGCGGGCTGGTGGTCGCCGCCGCCGCCGCTGGGGTGCTCGGCTATCTCACCAGCTTCATCATCGCGCGCTTTCGCCACCTGGCGCTGATCATGATCACGCTCGGGCTGGGCCTGCTGCTGGCGGAAGCGGCCAACAGCGCAAGCTGGCTGACCGGCGGCGCCGACGGCCTGCAAGGCGTGCGCATGTGGAAGCTGTTCGGGGTGTTCAAGTTCGACCTCTATGGTAGAGCCGCCTACAGCTACTCGCTGGCGGCGCTGTTCCTCGCGTTTCTTGTCGCGCGGCGGCTGATCAATTCGCCGTTCGGTCTCGCGTTGCGCGGCATTCGCGAAAACGCGCTGCGCATGCCGGCGATCGGCGCTCCCACCCCCGCGCATATCCGCAAGATCTATACCATCGCGGCCGTGATGGCGGGGGTGGCCGGTGCACTGCTGGCGCAGACCACCGAGACGGTGTCGCTCGAAACGCTGAGCTTCCAGCGCTCGGCCGACGTGCTGGTGATGCTCATCCTCGGGGGCGCCGGCCGGCTGTATGGCGGACTGGTCGGTGCCATCATCTACCTGGTCGCCCGCGATCAGTTCTCCGGCATCAACCCGCAGTACTGGTATTTCTGGATCGGCACCCTGCTGGTGGCGGTGGTGATCTTCCTGCCCAACGGTGTCCTCGGCGGGCTGGCGCGGCTTGCGCCGCTGCGGCGGGGCCCGCCGTGAGCACCCCGGCGCTGTCGACGCGCGGCCTGGACAAGAGCTTCGGCTCACTTGTTGTGGCCAACGACATCGGGCTCGATCTGCCGGCCGGCGAGCGCTACGCGCTGATCGGCCCGAATGGCGCCGGCAAGACCACGCTAATCAACCTGATCACCGGAATGCTCAGGCCCGATCGCGGCCGTATCTTGCTGGCCGGAGACGAGATCACGGCGCTCGCGCCCGCCCAACGCGTCCGGCGCGGACTGGTGCGCACGTTCCAGATCAATACCCTGTTTCCGCATCTCAATGCGCTGGAGGCGGTGACGCTCGCGGTCTGCGAGCGGCGCGGCTATGCCGGCACCTGGTGGCGGAAGCTGCCGGCCTACGCCGACGCGGTCGACGAGGCCTACGCGATCCTGCGTTCGTTGCAGCTGGCGGCGAGCTGTTATCGGCCCACTCATGAGCTGGCCTACGGCCAGCAGCGGCTGCTCGAGATCGCGTTGGCGCTCGCCACCCGGCCGAGGGTGCTGCTGCTCGACGAGCCGGCGGCCGGCGTACCGCAGGGCGAGAGCGCCGAGCTGTTCTCGGTTATCGCCGATCTCTCGCGCGACATCGCGGTGCTGTTCATCGAGCACGACATGAACGTGGTGTTCCGCTTCGCCAATCGCGTTATCGTCATGGTGGGAGGGCGCATCCTGATGGCGGGCACCCCCAAGGAGATCGCCGCCGACCCGCGCGTGCGCGAGGTCTATCTCGGGCGGGCGCGCCATGGCTGAGGCCCTGCTCGCACTCGAGCAGGTGCACGCCGGCTACGGCGAAGCGGTGGTGCTCGAGGGCATCACGCTCGCGATCGCAGAGGGCGGCAGCCTGGCGCTGCTCGGGCGCAACGGCGTGGGCAAGAGCACGCTTCTGCTCACGGTCATGGGCTTCACCCGTGTCGTTCGCGGCATCGTCAGCTGGCGTGGTCGCGATATCACCGGGCTGGCGCCGCATTGGCGCGCGCGCGACGGGCTCGCCTGGGTGGCGCAGGAGCGCGAGATCTTCCCCTCGCTCAGCGTCGAGGAAAACTTGGCGGTGGCGGCGCGGCCGGGGCGCTGGGACCTGACCGCGGTCTACGAGCTGTTTCCGCGCCTGCGCGAGCGGCGCAGCAGCCACGGCAACCACTTGTCCGGGGGCGAGCAGCAGATGCTGGCAATCGCGCGGGCACTGATGACCAATCCGGCGCTGCTGCTGCTCGACGAGCCGCTCGAGGGTCTGGCGCCGATCGTCGTCGAGGAGCTGACCGCCGCGATCCGGCGCATGACCGCCGACGAAGGCACCGCCTTCATTCTGGTCGAGCAGCACGCCGACGTCGCGCTCGCGCTCACCGAGGAGGCGGTGGTGCTCGAGCGCGGCAGCATCGTGCATCGCGCGCGCTCGCAGGACCTGCTGAAGGATCAGCCGACGCTCGACCGGCTGATCGGGCTTCGCCTCGACGAGCAGACCGATGCGCGTTCCGCAGCCGCGACCGGCATTCGTCCGCGTTGAGTGGCGCGAGAGATTCCATGGGACGAGGTCGGCCGCGCTAAAGCTTGTCGGCGATGAATTTCAGAATCTCCGCGCATTGGCGGTTGAGATCCTCTTCGGCGGCCTCCCCCTGCTGCTGCGCTTCCGCCTGGATTGCCCGCGACACCGCTTCGTCGAGAATGGCGCGCACGGCCTCCTCGCGGGACAAAAGCCCTTTTCTGACGATCGCGCGATAGAGCGCAACCGTGGCGCTGACCGCCGCCATGGTATACGCCGCGTCGTCGAATGGTTTCATTTCGTTTTTTCTCGTGATGCCCCTCACCCGAAGCCGGGTCTCGCATGGGTCGCGATCAGGATCGTGCCGTGGGCAAATAACCTCGGCCGAACGGGCTTCGGCGGGGGGAGGATCGTCGAAGGTTGCAATTTACCATGCAGTTTCAGCAATGCCTACGCGGCCACGCCGAACGCTCGGCCTCAGCGATTGTGTGATCACCATGCAACAGCAAAGCACGAAATCACCGCTACCGCGATGATCTTGTTGATTCATCCTAGCACAGCATAAATACTGGTCATGGCCCATGATGATGGTCCATGTAGGTGGTGATCGGGAGGCTTCGGCAAGCCGGCAGCAACCGGCGCAGTGCCGCCCGTCATACGGAAGTTGCGTAGAGTCGCGTTTGTGAGCGTGGGAAGCGTAAAGCGTAGGGCAGCGTAAAGCGTAGAGCAGCGTAAAGCGTAGAGCAGCGTGTTATGTCAGCGTATGCCAGGTATTGTCGGGATCAGGCCGCCGAATGCGCGCGGCGCGCTCGCATCGCCAGTTCGCCCGAGGTCGCGGCTGAACGCCGCGCGCTCGGATTGAAGTGGCTCAGGCTTGCGGAACGAGCGCAAGCAGCCGACCGGCCCTTTGGCCAATTCGGCAAGGCCATCGCTCGCGCCTGACGCGGGCAGTGTTATCGGTATCGCGCGGCGCGAGTCGTGCGCGCTCACGCCGCAGGGTAGGCGAAAGCCCCCGCCCGCCGTTCAGGGCGCTGTGCGGATCACGGCCTCCTGGTAGTTGCCCGAGCCCATGCCGCTGTCGGCAAAGATGCCGTGATCGGCGATCCATTTGAAGGTCTCGTCGTAGACCTCCTTGGTATAGGGCTCGAACACCAGACGCTCGCCGGGACCCCAGCGCCGGGTGTCCATCATGGGGTGGTAGCGTGCCGGGAATTCGTTCCTGTAGTAGTGCGTGTAGAGATCGGGGCGTAGATCGATGTCGCGCTGCGCGCGCCTGAGCGCGCGGAAGAACTTGCGCAAGTCATCGGGCTCCGGATCGCCGGTGACCATGGTCGCTATCATGAAGGTGGTGTCGATGATCTTGCGGAAGCCCAGTTGCTCGACGAAGTAATAGGGCCCGCTGAACAGCGCCGAGGCCTGCGCCTTGCCCTCGAGAAGCTGATCGAGCCGATGAAACAGCATCCCGTCGGCGAAGGTCAGATTGATCTTGTCGGCCGGCATGTACTGCTCGAGCGCCTGGATGGTCGAGTAATGGCTGCCCGACTGGTAGCCGACCGCGATCGGCACGCCGGCGAGATCCTCGGGTCGCCGCACCGGCGAATCCGCGGGCACGAACACCGCCGATGGCGCGACCGAGTAGACGTCGCCGTACAGTCTTCCGTTCCCCTTGGAGGCGGCGACGCCGACGGTCCAGTGGCAGGCGCAACTCACGTCGGAGCTGCGCCCGCGCTCGAACGACTGCATCGCGCCGACCTTGTCGCCCTTGTAGTGATGCGCGCCATCGGTGGACTGGATCAGCTCCTGGAACACATAGTCGAGCCCCTCGTCCTTGAAGTAGCCCTTCTCCTCGGCCACCCATTCCTGCAGCCGAAAGTGCGGCTCGATGATGAATTTCGTCTTGGCCATGTCGCTCTCTCCTTGATCACTACCCGTGCTTGATGACGTCTCGGTTCAGCAGCAGTCCCGCTCAACCGCGGCCTTGTCGCGATGCTCGGCGACCCGGCGCGCGGCGATCATGCGCACGTGCTCGTCCATCAGCCGGCGGGCGCCGGCGGCATCACGCATTTCAATCAGCGCCGCCAGCTCCTTGTGGGCGTCGAGAATGCGCCGCGCCACCTTCGGGGTCAGGGTGGGGTTGCGCGTCGGCCACGAAACGTGCTGCAGCGAAATGAGCTGCACGAGGAGAACTCGGTTGTGGGATGCCTCGGCGACGCCGAGGTGGAATTCGCGCGAGGAGCGCGTATAGGCCGCGACATCGTCGATCTTGCGCTCGGCGTCGGCGATCAGCGCGCGTAGCCGCGCGTGGTCCTCAGCCGTGGAATTGAGCGCGGCGAGCTCGGCCGCCAGGCACTCGATGGCGCGCTGCGCGTCCATGATCTCGGCAACCGACACGCCGGCGAGGTCGAGCTGCACCGCCAGCGCCTCGGCGAACAGGCGGGCGTTGCCGCGCGCGACGCGCGCGCCGCCGCCGGCGCCGACCTTGATCTCGACCACGCCCTGGGCCTCGAGCGTCCGCAGCGCATCGCGGGCGACGATGCGGCTCACGCCGAAACGCTCGGCCAGATCCTTCTCGGTGCCGAGGAAATCGCCGGGACGCAGCTCCTTGGCGAACAGCGCGTCGCGCACCTCGGCCACGATCTGAGTGGACATGGTCGCGGTGCGGAAGGGAATGACCTTGCGCTCGCCGCGTTTGATCGCAGGATGCAGCCGCATCTTGACCCGGCTCGAAAACAGACGCCGCTTCGGCACCGCAGGCCGAAGTTAGCAACAATGATAAAGATAATATCTTAAGCCCGAAGTCAAGGCCCGTAGGGAGCTTTTCCCAGGGCGATCAGAGGCCGGCGGCGGCGATGCTAAGCTGTTGCCCCGACCACAAGGCGGAGGAGCCATGCGCGTCGCCCTCGTCAATATCGGCACGATCGTTTCGGGCGATCTCGAGGACCCGATCGCCGCAGGCGATACCATCATCACCGACGGCGACCGTATCGCCGCGGTCGGCACCGCGCCGGCGCGCGAGGTGGACGCTTGCGATGTCGTGATCGATGCCGGCGGCGCGACCGCCATTCCCGGCCTGATCGATTCGCACGTACATGTGACCTTCGGCGATTTCACACCGCGCCAGCAGACCGTCGGCTATCTCGAAAGCTATCTGCACGGCGGCGTCACCACCGCGATCAGCGCCTCGGAGGTTCATG
>DATBKV010000235.1:0-13116 GCA_036555745.1 Xanthobacteraceae bacterium
GAGGTGCTGGATCACCTCGGCCGCCGACAGCGCCCCGAGCCGCGCCGCCGTGCGATAGTCGGCGCCGCGCGCGAGCCCCACCAAAAAGCCGGCGGCGAACAGGTCACCCGCCCCGGTGGCGTCGACCACGCGCTCGACCGGTAGCGCCGGCACGACATCGGTCTCCTCGCGCGTCACCACCAGGCAACCCTTCTCGCTACGGGTGACGACCGCAAGGCGGGCGTCGCCGCGCAGCGCATTGAGCGCGCTGTCGAAGTCTGCGGTCTGGTAAAGGCTGTGCAGCTCGCGTTCGTTGGCGAAGACGAGGTCGACGGTGCCGGTGCGAATGAGGTCGAGGAACTCGGCGCGATAGCGGTCGACGCAGAATGCATCCGAGAGGGTCAGCGCGACATCGCGCTCTGCCTGGTGCGCGATCTTGGCCGCCTTGACGAACGCCTCCTTCGCATGCGGCGGATCCCACAGATAGCCCTCGAGGTAGATCACCTGCGCGGCGGCGACGGCTTCGGCATCGATGTCCTTGGGGTGCAAGTCCTGGGCGGCGCCGAGATAGGTGTTCATGGTGCGCTCGCCGTCCGGCGTGACCAGCACGTAGCAGCGCGCGGTCGAGGGGCCGCCGGAGGCCGGCGGCGTGTCGAAGGCGACGCCGGCGGCGCGAATGTCGTGTGCGAACACGCGTCCGAGCACGTCGTCCCTGACCTTGCCGATGAAAGCCGCGCGCGCGCCGAGGCTCGCCGCGCCCACGATCGTATTGGCCGCCGAGCCGCCCGAGACTTCCACCGCCGGACCCATGGCATCGTAGAGAGAGGTGGCGCGCGGCTCGTCGATCAGCTGCATGCCGCCCTTGCGCATCTTTTGCTCGACGAGGAAGTCGTCGTCGGTGCGCGCGATGACATCGACGATGGCATTGCCGATGCCGAGCACGTCGAACCTGGTTGCGGCCATGCAAGAGCTCCCGCCCGAAGGCGCGCACTATAGCGATCGAAGCCCGCGAGGCAATGATGCGCGCCGCGGCGGGCGCGGTCCGCCGCAGCGCGGGAATTGCCGGAGCGCGCAGGCGTGCCGCCGCACGCTCCCGACCCTTGCGCGCGATGCGCCGCTCATGCCATGTGGCGGCGCGATCACGGGGTCCTTCAGCATGACCTTCAAGGAGCGGGTGTTCTCCGGCGTCCAGCCGACCGGCAATCTGCACCTCGGCAACTATCTCGGCGCGCTCGTAAGGTTCGTGGCGCTGCAGAACAACTACGATTGCATCTATTGCGTCGTCGACCTACACGCGGTGACGGTGTGGCAGGATCCGGCCGAGTTGCCGAAGGCCACGCGTGAGGTCACCGCCGCGTTCCTGGCCTGCGGGATCGACCCCAAGACCCATATCGTTTTCAACCAGAGCCAGGTGGCCGAGCACGCGGAGCTCGCCTGGGTGTTCAACTGCGTCGCCCGGCTGGGCTGGCTCAATCGCATGACCCAGTTCAAGGAGAAGGCCGGCAAGGACCGCGAGAACGCCTCGGTCGGGCTTTACGCCTATCCGACGCTGATGGCCGCGGACATCCTGGTCTACCGCGCCACGCACGTGCCAGTCGGCGAGGACCAGAAGCAGCACCTGGAGCTCTCGCGCGACATCGCGCAGAAGTTCAACAACGATTTCGCCAAATCGATCCAGGCGCACGGCTACGGCGAGGCGTTCTTTCCGCAGCCCGAGCCGCTGATCCAGGGGCCGGCGACGCGCGTGATGTCGCTGCGCGACGGCACCAAGAAAATGTCGAAGTCCGACGCTTCCGACCAGTCGCGCATCAATCTCACCGACGATGCGGACGCGATCGCTTACAAGATCCGCAGAGCCAAGACCGATCCCGAGCCGCTGCCGAGCGAAGAGAAGGGCCTGGCGGCGCGGCCGGAAGCCGACAACCTGATCGGCATCTACGCGGCGCTCGCCGAGGCAAGCAAAGCGAGCGTGCTGCAGCAGTTCGGCGGCGCGCAGTTCTCGACCTTCAAGTCCGCCCTGGTCGACCTCGCGGTCGCCAAGCTCGCGCCCATCAACGCCGAGATGAAGCGCCTGGTCGCCGACCCCGTCTATATCGACTCCGTGCTCGCCGACGGCGCCGCGCGCGCGCAGGTCATCGCCGCCGACACCATGAAGGCGGTAAAAGACATCGTCGGCTTCGTGCGCCGCTGACGCCCTCGGCTCGCCCGCGATCCACGCTGTCAGCTGCGGCGCCGGCTTGTGCCGCCACCGAGCGGCATGGCAGGATTCGCTCGGCCCGGGGGAGCCGATGAGCAGGAAGCGCCGCAGCTACGAGGCGGGTCACTCGCCGAAATTCCTGGTCGTCATCGACGATTCCCCGGAATGCGATCGCGCGCTCTATTTCGCCAGCCGGCGCGCGTTGCGAATCGGGGCGACCGTGCTGATGCTGCGCGTGATCGAGACGCACGACCGCAACCAGCAATGGCTGGGAGTCGCCGACATCATGCGGGCCGAGGCGCACGAGGAGGCCAACGCGGTGCTCGACCGTCATGCGGCGCGCTCGGCCGGCATCACCGGCGTGATGCCGCAGCGCGTCATCCGCGAAGGCGAGAAGAGCCAGGAGGTGCTCACGCTCATCGAGGACGACGAGGACATCGCGATCCTGGTGCTGGCCGCGGCGACCAGCAATGAGGACCCGGGACCGCTGGTCTCCAGCATCGCCAAGAACGCGGGCGACTTTCCCATCCCGGTCGCGATCGTGCCGGGACACCTGAGCGACGAGGAGCTCGACGCGATGTCATGAGCCCCGCCGGCGCACGGGGGCAAGGCTGCAAATCCTTGAACTTCCACCGCGCGCAGCCACTTATTACAATGACGAGAAACGGATATTGTCCCGCGGTCCGGATCCTGCGGGAGCGAAGGAGCGAGCCATGTTCATCCAGACCGAGCCAACCCCGAACCCGGCCACGCTCAAGTTCCTGCCGGGCCGAGCCGTGCTTGCGAGCGGCACGCTCGACATGCGCAGCAAGGAGGCGGCGGCGCAGTCGCCGCTGGCCGAGCGCCTGTTCGATGTGGCGGGCGTGGCCGGCGTGTTCTTCGGCTCCGATTTCATCGCCGTCACCAAAACCGACGGCGAATGGCAGCAGCTCAAGCCCGCCATCCTCGGCGCCATCATGGAGCACTTCATGTCGGGTGCGCCGATCGTGCGCGGGGAGGACGCCGCCGCCTCGGACGCCGCCAGCGAGTTCTTCGACAGCAAGGACGCCGACACCGTCGCCACCATCAAGGAGCTGATCGAGGCGCGGGTGCGGCCGGCGGTCGCCAACGACGGCGGCGACATCACCTTCCGCGGCTTCAAGGACGGCGTCGTCTATCTCGACATGAAGGGCGCGTGCTCGGGCTGCCCTTCATCGACGGCGACGCTGCGGCACGGCATTCAGAATCTGCTGCGCCATTACCTGCCCGACGTGGTCGAAGTCAGACCGATGGCCTAGCCAACACGCGGGCAAGCGACGGATGCAACCAAATCGCGGCGATTCGTCCGGCAACCGCTACCATCCGTGTCCCGGCCGCAACGCAGCGCGAAGCGGTGCATTGCAGACCCGCGACCGTTTCAGAGACGGCGTTCGTAACGGTCCCGGCTCTGCCGCGCACCATTCGCTTCGCTCATGCTGCGCTGCGTCCGCGACACGCCGGATACAAGCGTCAGAATGGCCACAGTAGTGGCGATTCGCCGCGCGCTCCTGGGTGGTCGCGATAGCTCGCCCCGTCTCGCGTGATCCGATAATGCGCGTCCTCGCCATCGATACCGCGCTCGAGGCCTGCTCGGCCGCCGTGCTCGACAGCGATCGCGGCGGCATCACCGCCAGCGAGACGCTTGCCATGACGCGCGGCCACGCCGAAGCGATCATGCCGCTCATCGCCCGCGTGATGGACCTGGCCGCGCTCGAATTCCGCGATCTCGACCGGATCGCGGTCACATGCGGGCCCGGCAGCTTCACCGGGCTGCGGGTCGGGATCTCGGCGGCGCGCGGGATTGCGCTTGCGGCGGGGAAGCCGGCGATCGGGCTCTCCACGCTCGCCGGCCTCGCCGCCCCGCTCATCGCCGAAGACGACAGCACGCATGTGGTGGCCGCGATCGACGCCCGCCACGATCAGGCCTATCTGCAGGTCTTCGGCCTCCGCGGACGCACGCTGGTTGCGCCGCGGATTGCAAGCTTGCGCGACGCGGCGCGCTCGGCGATGACCGGGCCCGCGCGCATCATCGGCTCGGCCGCGAACCAGGTGGCTGCGGCGTGGCCGCGAGGGGCCGACCCGCCGTTGCTGGTCGAGCAGCGCAGCGCCCCCGATATCGGCTGGGTCGCCCGCCTGGGCGCCGCCGCGACCGAAGGCCCCGGCCGCCCCAAGCCGCTCTATCTGCGAGCGCCCGACGCACAGCCGCAGGATGGTGCGCGACTGCCTCGCCGATGATCGCGCTCCTCTCCCGCCTGCTCGCGCGCGGCGAGCCCGCATTGTCGGAAGCCGGCGCTGCCGACGCCCAGGCGCTCGCCGCGCTGCACGGCGCCGCGTTTCACCGTGGATGGAATGACGGCGAATTCGAGCGCCTGCTTGCGGACCGCAACATCGTCGCCCATCGCGCGACCGTGGGGCGCGATGTCGTCGGCTTCATCATGGCGCGCCTCGCGCGCGACGAGGCTGAGATCCTGTCGATCGCCGTGGCCGCTCACCGCCGCGGCAAGGGGCTGGCGCGGGCACTGCTCGACCTCAATCTGCGCCGGCTCGCAAATCTCGGCGCGCGCACGGTGTTCCTGGAAGTGGACGAGGGCAACCTGCCGGCGCGGCGGCTCTATTGCCGTGCCGGCTTCCAGGAGGTCGGCCGCCGGGAGGCATATTACACGGCCGAAGGGGGCGCGGCCGCGCTCATCCTTCGTCGCGACCTCGGCTGAGGAAGGCTTGGCGGACGCGCTCCGCGTCCCGGCTGTTGATGCAGTCGGCAGCCGGCTGAAAGGCGCGTCGGGGTCGGCAGCCGCGTTACGCGCCACATGTTCGAGCAGCGCCGCGCTGCAGCCCTGCACCCGATGCCGCGCCCGGAGGCGATGGATTCGGACCCCGCGAGCATGATATTGCGGTCGGACGGAGAAGCGTCGTGAACGCGCCGAAGCCGAAGGACATCGAAATCCTGTGCACTGCCAAAGGCATGCGCATGACCGAGCAGCGCCGCGTGATCGCGCGGGTGCTGGGCGCGTCGGCTGACCATCCCGACGTCGAGGAGCTCTATCGGCGTTGCGCCGCGGTGGACGACCGCATCTCGATCTCGACCGTGTACCGGACCATGAAGCTGTTCGAAGACGCCGGCATCATCGAGCGGCACGAGTTCCGCAACGGCCGCGCCCGCTACGAGCAGATGCCGGAGAGCCATCACGACCATCTCATCAATCTGCGCACCGGCGAGGTGATCGAGTTTCAGTCGGAAGAAATCGAACGGCTGCAGGCCGAGGTCGCGCGCCGGCTCGGCTATCGACTGGTCGACCATCGGCTGGAGCTTTACGCGCTTCCGCTCGACGACAAGGTCAAACGCTGACCGCCGCGCCGGCGTTAAGAGGCGAGGTGTCGAAGACATCGTCGTGCGTGCGCGCCGGGAGTAGCGGAATGAAACAATTCGCCGCCATTTCCTTTTGCCGTCAAACCGGCTAAACACCGTGGCCCTGCCGCCCCGCGAGCGGCGGAGGATTCGTTAGAGGCGTCAAGGAGTTGAAGTCTGGGAGCGCGAACCGATCCGACCGGCATGACCCGCACGCGCAAGCTCCACGTCAAGTCCTTCGGCTGCCAGATGAACGTCTACGACGCGCAGCGGATGGCGGATACGCTCGCGCCCGCGGGTTTCAGCGAGACCGCGCGCGCCGAGGATGCCGACCTCGTCATCCTCAATACCTGCCATATCCGGGAGAAGGCGGCGGACAAGGTCTATTCCGAGCTCGGCCGCATGCGCGCGCTCAAAGCGGACGCCGCGCGCGCAGGGCGCCACCTGACCATTGCTGTCGCCGGCTGCGTGGCGCAGGCCGAGGGCGAGGAAATCATGCGCCGTGCGCCGGCGGTCGATCTCGTGGTCGGCCCGCAAAGCTACCACCGCCTGCCGCGCCTGCTGGAGCGGGCGGCGCGCGAGGGTCGGGTGATCGACACCGAGTTCCCGGTGGAGGACAAGTTCGACGCGCTCGCGCCGCCGGCGCACGCCGCGATCCGCGCGCGCGGGGTGTCGGCCTTCGTCACGGTGCAGGAGGGCTGCGACAAGTTCTGCACATTCTGCGTCGTGCCCTATACGCGCGGCGCCGAGCTGTCGCGACCGGTCGCCGGGGTCGTCGCCGAGATCGAGCGTCTGGCCGCCGCCGGCGTGCGCGAAGTCACCCTGATCGGCCAAAACGTCAACGCCTATCACGGCGAAGGACCGGACGGACGGCCGTGGACGCTCGGGCGGCTGTTGCGGCGCGTGGCTGAGGTCGATGGGATCGCGCGCCTGCGCTACACCACCAGCCATCCCTGCGACATGGAGCCGACCCTGATCGCAGCGCATCGCGAGCTGCCCGGCCTCATGCCCTACCTGCATCTTCCCGTGCAGTCCGGCTCTGACCGCGTGCTCGCCGCCATGAACCGCCGCCACACCCGCGCGGATTATCTCGCTACCATTGACCGCCTGCGGGCGGCGCGGCCGGACATGGCGTTCTCCTCGGACTTCATCGTCGGCTTTCCCGGGGAGAGCGAGCAGGATTTCCGCGCCACGCTCGCGCTGGTCGAGGAGGTGGGCTACGCCGGCGCCTTCTCCTTCAAGTACTCGCCGCGGCCGGGAACGCCGGCGGGCGAGCGGCCGGATCAGTGCGCGGACGAAGTCAAAGCCGAGCGGCTGTCGCGTCTCCAGGCCGCCATCGACCGCCAGCAGGCCGCCTTCAACGCGCGCTGCCGCGGCCGCAGCTTCGAAGTCCTGTTCGAGAAGCGGGGACGCCATGCTGGCCAGATCGTCGGGCGCTCCCCATATCTCCAGCCGGTGCAGGTCATGGGGCCAGCGACGATGATCGGTGAGATCGCAACGGTAACGGTTACCGAGCTCAGCGCGAACAGCCTGTTCGGCGGCCTGGCGCCGATACGCGGCGAGGCCGAGCCGGTGCCGGCAGGGGACTGAACCATTGCGCTCGCCTCGCTCGGACGACGCCTCGTTCGCGTCCGCGCCGCCCGCCGCCCGCGAGGGCGCGGCCACCCAGATCGTGCTCGCCTTCGACGACAACCGGCTCGCGTCGCTGCTGTTCGGCCAGTACGGGCAGAATCTCGCGCTGATCGAGCGCAGGCTCGGCGTGGTGGCCGAGCAGCGCGGCAATCATGTCACCATCGCCGGCTCGCGCGACGGCGTGGAGCGCGCGCGCCGCGTGCTCGAAGGTCTCTATGAGCAGCTCAAGCGCGGCGACGAGCTGGTCTCCGGCGACGTCGAGGGCGCCATCCGCCTGGCGATCGCGCAAGGCTCGCTGTTCGACTACGACGCCGCCACCGCGCAGCCGAGCTTCGAGGAGATCAATCTGCGCAAGCGTCCGGTGCGCGCGCGCACCGCGGCGCAGGACGCCTATATCCGCGCGCTGCGCCGGCACGCGCTCGTGTTCGGCACCGGCCCCGCCGGCACCGGCAAGACCTGGCTCGCGGTCGCGCACGCGGTGCAGCTGTTCGAGCGCAAGGAGGTCGACCGCATCATTCTGTCGCGGCCGGCCGTGGAGGCGGGCGAGCGGCTCGGATTTCTTCCCGGCGACATGCGCGAGAAGGTCGATCCCTACCTGCGTCCGATCTACGACGCGCTCTACGACCTGATGGATGCGCGCATCGTCGAGCGCGCGCTGCAGACCGGAGAGATCGAAATCGCGCCGCTCGCGTTCATGCGCGGGCGCACGCTCTCGAACGCGGTCATCATCCTCGACGAGGCGCAGAACACGACCTCGATGCAGATGAAGATGTTTCTCACGCGGCTGGGCGAGAACAGCCGCATGATCGTCACCGGCGATCCGAGCCAGGTCGATCTGCCGCCGGGACAGACCTCGGGGCTGGCGGAGGCCACGCGGCTGTTACGCAACGTCGAGGGCATCGGCCACGTCGTCTACACCGCCGAGGATGTGATTCGGCACGAGCTCGTGGCGCGCATTGTCGACGCGTACGACAAGGAGTCGCTCAAGGCCGCGCGGGCGCGCGAGGCCCGGGAATGATGGCTTGCGCTTGCGCGCTCGCTCCCACGCATGGGAGCGCGCAATGAAATCGCCAGGGAACAGCCGGCATGCAGGCCGGACCGCGCGCGCGCGGCCCACGATCGATATCGTGGTCGAATCCCCGCTCTGGCGGAGGCGGCGCGAGGCCAAGCAGCTGGTGCGCCGCGCGATCACCGAAGCCGCCTCGGCCGTGGCGACGAGCGCATGCGAGCTCGCCGTCGTGTTGACCGACGATTCGACGATCCAGTCGCTCAACCGGCACTGGCGCGACCGCGATGGGGCCACCAACGTGTTGTCCTTTCCGGCCGCGACGGCGAACGGCGCGCGCGGAAAAGATCGCCTGCTCGGGGACATCGTCATCGCCTACGAGACGACGCAACGCGAGGCGCGCGCCGGGCGCAAGCCTTTTGCGCATCATCTCGCGCATCTGGCGGTGCATGGATTTCTGCATCTGGCCGGCTACGATCACGAGGCGGATGAGGAGGCGGATGCGATGGAAAGGCTCGAAACCGCGATCCTCGCCCGGCTCGACGTGCCCGACCCCTACGTTGCGCGTGGCAATGCCTGATTCCGATCCATCCAGCCCGAACGAGCCGAGCGCATCGCGCAACCTGCCGGTGCCGGTTCCGCGCCCGCACCCGCCCGCGCGCGAGAACGGCGGCTGGCTGCGGCGGGCGTTGCGCGCGCTGTTCGGGCTGAGATCGCGCACCATTCGCGCCAGCCTCAAGGACGTGCTCGAGGACAGCGCCGGCGAAACCGGCTTCTCGCCCACCGAGCGCATAATGCTGCGAAACATCCTGGCGCTGCGCGAGCGGCGGGTCGCCAACGTCATGGTGCCGCGCGCCGACATCGTCGCCGTGCAGCGCGAGATCGCGCTCGGCGAGCTCATGAAAGTGTTCGAGAGCGCGGGCCACTCCCGCCTCGTGGTCTACGACGAGACCCTCGACGACGCGGTCGGCATGGTGCACATCCGCGACCTCGTCGCGTTCATGACGATGCGCGCGGCCGCCAGTGCCAAGGCCAACACCCGGCGCAAGCGGCCGTTTCCCGCCGGCCTCGACCTCAAGGCGGTCGAGCTGTCGATGCCGCTGTCGGCAGCGAAGATCATTCGCGAGATACTGTACGCGCCGCCGTCCATGCCGGTGCTCGACCTGCTCGCCCGCATGCAGACGACCCGCATTCATCTCGCGCTCGTGGTCGATGAATACGGCGGCAGCGACGGCGTGGTGTCGATCGAGGACATCGTCGAGCAGATCGTGGGCGAGATCGCGGACGAGCACGACGAGGAGAGCCCGCCCGACGTGGTGCGCCAGGCTGACGGCTCGTTTCTCGCCGACGCGCGGGCCAGCCTGGAGGACCTCGCCGCCGTGATCGGCGCGGAATTCGACGTCGGCGAGGTCGCCAAGGAGGTGGACACGCTGGCCGGATATGTCGCGACCCGCATCGGCCGCGTGCCAGTGCGCGGCGAGCTCATACCCGGCCCGGGCCCGTTCGAGCTCGAGGTCCTCGATGCCGATCCGCGCCGCGTGAAAAAGCTGCGCATCTACCGCAACCCCGACCGCGGCAACGGCGGCACCCGCGGCGAGCGGCGGCGGCCCGATGCGGGCACGTCGCCGGCCGCGTCTGCAACATCCGCGCCGGCGGAGGAACCGCTCAAGCGCGCTCCCGATGGCGCGAGCGCGAAGCTTCCGCCCCAGCCGTGACGCTGAAGGAGCTTGCTCACACCGTCGTGCTGGCGCGGGGATGGCGCCGCATCCTGCTGGCCTTTCTGGCCGGCGCGTCGTCGGCGCTGGCGCTGCCGCCGACCGCCGCCTGGCCGATTCCTTTCATTACTTTTCCGATCCTGGTCTGGCTGGTCGACGGCGCGCAGGGCGGACGCCTTGGCGGGATGCTCGCCGCCGCCGCCGCGGGCTGGTGGTTCGGCTTCGGCTATCTGCTCGCCAGCCTCTACTGGATCGGTTTCGCCTTTCTGGTCGACGCCAAGACCTTCGGCTGGCTGCTGCCGTTCGCGGTGATCGCGCTGCCGGCGGCGATGGCGGTGTACACCGCGCTCGGACTCGCGCTCGCGCGCGCGATATGGCCACGCGGCGCCATGCGCGTGCTGGCGCTCGCGACGGCGCTCACAGCCACCGAATGGCTGCGCGGACACCTGTTCAGCGGCTTTCCCTGGAACGCCTACGGCTATGCGCTGGTCACGCCGCTGTGGCTGGCGCAAGGCGCGGCGCTGATCGGCATTTGGGGCCTCACCTTCCTCGCCGTCGCAATCTATGCGTCCCCCGCCGTGCTCGCCGACGAACCTGCCGACACCAAGCGGGCGTGGCTCGCTCCGGCGCTCGCCGCGGCCGTGATCGCGGCGCTTGCGGTCTACGGCGCGCTGCGGCTCGCCGCGACCCCGACCCGCTATGTCGAGGGCGTGCGCCTGCGCATCATGCAGCCCGATCTGCAGCAGGACGACAAGTTCAACTATTCACGCAAGCAGCAGGTGCTCGAGCGCTACCTGGCGCTCTCGCGCAGCCCGAGCGCCGCGCGAGAGGGCGGGCTCGGCGAGGTCACTCATCTGATCTGGCCGGAGTCGGCGTTCCCATTCTTTCTCGCGCGCGAGCCCGATGCACTGGCGCAGATCGCGGCGATGCTGCCGCCGCGCACCGTGCTGATCACCGGCGCGGTGCGGCCGCCGACGACGGCACCCAATGTCCCGGTCACGCGCGCCTACAACTCGATCTATGTCTTCGATCACGAAGGCGCGCTTCGGCCGATCTATGACAAAGTGCATCTGGTTCCGTTCGGCGAGTATCTGCCGTTTCAGCATGCGCTCGAGCGGCTCGGGCTGATGCAACTCACCAAGGTCGTGGGCGGTTTCATTGCCGGGGATCATCGCCGCAGCCAGCGGGTGCCGGGAGCGCCGGCGTTTCTGCCGCTGATCTGCTACGAAATCATTTTTCCCGGCGATGCGGTGCCGCGCAGCGAGCGGCCGGGCTGGCTGTACCTCCATGTCGGTCGCTATCTCGGCTGGCCGTTCGTCGCCGGTGACGGCGAGCGGCCGGGCTGGCTGCTCAATCTGACCAACGACGGCTGGTTCGGCGCCAGCGCCGGTCCCTACCAGCATTTCCAGCAGGCGCGGGTGCGCGCGATCGAGGAGGGACTGCCGCTGGTGCGGGCGGCGAATACCGGAATTTCAGCGGTGGTCGATCCGCTCGGGCGGGTGGTCGCCTCGTTGCCGCTCGGAACCGAGGGAGTGCTCGACGCGCGGCTTCCGCAACCGCTCGCGGCTACAGCTTATGCGCGCGCCGGCGATGCCGCTGCCGGGGTCCTGGTGGTCGTCGCTTTCGCCGGGGTCTTGTGGGCGCGCCGGCAACCTCGGCGTAAGCAATCGCAGGACTGACCCGCGCCACGTGCATGTCGTCGATTCTAGTGGCAGTTGTGGCCTTTGGGCCGAGCCACAACCTAGCGCGTGCACGTTGCAACTGAAACTATCGTTGAATTGCCTTTGCGCGCCAAAGGTCTGATATAGACTTTTAGTTGTACCGCGGTTTCAACAGTTTTTCACGGTGCTCGCGAATTTACACGGAATACGATTGCGTTCCGGCCGGCACCGGGGAACATTACGACCAGCAACGGCTGCATAGGAGATCGTTATGGCTGCCGCCAAGAAGGCCCCCAACCCGATCGACAAGCACGTCGGTAGCCGCGTGCGCATGCGCCGCATGATGCTTGCAATGAGCCAGGAAAAGCTGGGCGACGCCCTCGGGCTCACCTTCCAGCAGGTGCAGAAATACGAGAAGGGCACGAACCGGATCGGCGCAAGCCGTCTGCAGCAGATTTCGCATATCCTGCAAGTCCCGGTGGCCTTCTTCTTCGAGGGGGCGCCCAACCTGCACGGGTCGGGCGACGGCGCCAAGGAGGCGCCCTCCCCCGCCTACGTCTCGGATTTTCTCGCCACTTCCGAAGGGCTCTCGCTCACCAAGGCTTTCATGCGCATCAAGCAGCCCAAGCTGCGGCGGCGCATCGTCGATCTCGTGGAGGAGATCGCCGGCGACGTCGAGCTCTAGATTTTTCGATTTTGCGCGCGCCGCGGGAGCGGACGGCACGCATGGGAAATGCGCTTTGGAAGTGCGCTAGCGGCCGTCGCCGTTCTGCAGCTGTCGCCGCTTCACCGTCCCACCGTGCCCACACCTTGACCCCCGTTCGCGACACTGCAAGAAACACTACACGCGGGAAGGCCGCGCTACTTGCAATCAATCCGCCCACGGGGAGTGTTTTCAGTGGCACACGCCAACTATCTCTTCACCAGCGAGTCCGTTTCCGAAGGCCATCCCGACAAGGTCTGCGACCAGATTTCGGATGCCATCCTCGACGCGTTCATCGACAACGACGTCAAGCTCGGCATCGCCGATGACAGCCTGGTGAACACGCGGCTCGGCTGCGAGACGCTCTGCACCACCAACAAGATCGTGATCGCCGGCGAAGGACGTGGTCAGGCGCCGTTGTTCCGCAAGCACGGCGACAAGGCCGTGGTTGATCGCGAGTTCATCACCAAGATCGTACGCGATGTGGTGAGGGACATCGGCTATGATCAGGACGGCTTCTCCTGGCACGGCGCCGACGTCGAGGTGCTGCTGCACGGCCAGTCGCCCGACATCGCGATGGGCGTCAACGCCAAGAAGAAGAAGGGCAAGGAAGAGGAAGGCGCCGGCGACCAGGGCATGATGTTCGGCTACGCCTGCACCGAGAGCGAGGTGTACGAGAAGGGCTCGTACATGCCCGCGCCGATCTACTTTGCCCATAAGATCCTGAAGGTGCTGTCGGAGAAGCGGCGCAGCGGCTCGCTCGCCGATTTGCAGCCGGACGCCAAGAGCCAGGTGACGGTGAAATACGTCAACGGCCACCCGGTCGGCTGCACCAAGGTCGTGGTCTCGACACAGCACA
>DATBKV010000236.1:0-10164 GCA_036555745.1 Xanthobacteraceae bacterium
TATTTGCGGGCTCGTTCACACATGGTGGAAACGCGAGGCATGGCTGGCCGACCCAGTGGAACAGCCATCGCGGCAAAATTCTCCGGCGCCAGGGTCGGATAAGGGTATGCAGCCGAGGTGATCGGATAAAGCATCCGCGCGAGGCGGCGCAACGGAGTGAAGTCGGGCTTTGTCGTGTCCTTATGCGTCTTCTGGGTCTTGCGATCCGGGGCACCCAATGGCGCGACCTGCCGGCCGTTCGGAACTGCCTCGCATTCGTCCAGCTTGCATTCATACGTGTGACTGCGCATTAATGGGCCCTCGTCCTCGCTTTCTACTTTTTCGATAGAATCGTCGGCGGGCTCTCGCGCCAGCCGGATCCACACTTGTGCTATTTGTCGGCAGGATCGCGCGCGACGATCCTTCGATCCTCGATCCGGACGCGGCGTAGCCGCGGCCGCGTCCGCGGCGGCCGCGGCAGGCAGATCGTTGGGGGGTAAGCGTCGCCCCGGCGGCGCTACGGCGTCCAGCACCAGTGGTAGCCGCTCGGCTCGATTCTGCACGAGCGGCCCGTGCGCGGGTTCACCGTGACCGCAGCGACCGCATAGGGCGCGCCGACATAGGCATAGGCGGGCGCAGCCGGCACCACGGCCATCGGCGCGGGCGGCGCGACCACCACTGGCGCGGGCGGCGCGACCACCACCGGCGCGGCGGGCGCGACCAGTGCCGGTGCCGGATATCCATAGGCCGGCCCGGGTGGCGCAACGATAACCTCCTGCGCTTGCGCGATAGCTGATCCCGCCAGCGCCAGCGCGACGATCGCTCCACTCAAACTCGCATGCTCGCCTCCTGTTGATGCGCAGGCCCCTCTGCCCGAAAAACTTTGGAACCGGGAATGCGGTTCCCGCCACATATGCGGCGTGCTGGTGAGCTCAGCGGGCTTCGGCCATGTCGTGACTGCCGCGATCGGGATGGCTGTCGGCACTGCCTGCGTACCCCCACCACGACGAGGTCGCCGGTCGGAAATCGCGAATAGTGTGACCCACGTCACATTCGCACGAGACGCTTGTCCGCTATGCCATGGGCGGTTCCGCTATGTGAATGAGGGCACACCCGAAACCAGGTCGGCGGGGGATGACGATGACTACGCTGGACGATTTTGCCCGGACGTTTTCCCCTGCCGGTGTCCGCAGCGTGCCTTCGTTCTGGCAGCGGTTGACCAGTTCACATAAGTCGCATCGACGCCGCGAGGCGAATGAATACATCGCGGAATATTTGCGCCGCCATCCGGAATATCAAAACGACGTTGGCCGGTTGAACCGAGGGGTGCGCTGATCCGCTTGCGCGCCGCGGCCGGCCAGCCAGCGCAGCGCCGAACGTCAATACATGCCCAACTGAGCAAACGAATCGGTCGCGGGAGAGTCATCATGGCAAACGCTCGCTGGCGAGACTATCTCGAGCACCCTCATGAATTTGACGGTTGGCTCAAAGCAAGTGCCGTTGTTGGCTCTGTGCTGCCGATCGGATTGTTGGCCGTAGTTTTGGCGGGTCTCTATTCTCCGGGGCCATCCAGCCTGGCAACCGAGTTCTCAAGCCGTAACAGGGCGCCGTGCCAGACGACGAAGCCGCACGTGCTCACCGCGGTCTCGAGCACGCGACGTAGCTGGCAGGCGGTGTGCGGCCGCATGGTTCGTCTCAATGACTCCGAGCTGGCGCAGCTCTTCGACGCCACGATGCAGCTGCCGCAGACGATGCGCTACGAGTTCCTGGCCGAAGTCGCCAAAGCGCTCGAAGGCAAGGACGTCGGCGACGGCGAGTTCCGCCGCCTGGTCAGCACCGCGACTTCCGTCCGCCGCTGATATTGCGACTGCCGCAGCCTCGTCGAGGCGGTGGCGACGCCCTTGTCGCCGGACACTCCCTGACATCGATGGGTGGCGAGTGCCACCTGACCAACGTCCGTGTTTTTACTGCGGACTCTTGTCGGACCTCACCTGAGGTCTGAGAGTGCCAAGAGCTCACTCCGCACAAGCGATTCGCTTTAGATACGCGTTTCCCACACTGAGCGGTAACGTGCACAGCGAGAAGTCGTCAAGCTCGGTACACAACTGCGGACGCATCAACTCCGAGGTCCTTGCGGCTCCGGTCAAAAATTCATTCCATGAGATGTCTACATGATGGATTACTGTGTCAGCCTGCACCGTATATGTTCCTCCATACGAAATCATGGTCCGATGGAGCTTCGCCCGCTGCTCATCTGTCGGGTTGGCGCATCTGGCTTGACGTGATTCCGCCGTGATAATTGCGTACATTCGAGCGTCAGCGCAGTAGCCGAGGTGCCCATTGGGATGTTAACCCATATGGTCGACTTTCTCTCCAGTTGCCGTCACCGTCCACACGAGCGACTTCAATTTCCACGTACCGAGAAGCGTGTTCACGGCAACCTCCTTTGAAGTGAACAGGGAGTTCATCACCTCACGATCATGTCGGCTTGGGGTCACCAGCGTCCGTTTCGGTCGAGCCATCGGGATCAGTCTATGGCGGCAGCTCCGCGGAAGCGGCCGTGAATTCGATGACTTCGACCTGCGTCGCGAGGCTCTCCAAGATCGTTGTGCAAAGCAATTGGCCGTGCTTCAGCCATTCAAGACAGTTTGGCATTAGCAGTCGCATCATCATGAATTTGTTGCCTTTTATCCTGCTCCTCATGTTAATTGCTTCGGATCGGCACGTATATGGAGCGGGCGAAGACTCCGCGAGCGGCAAGCTTACGAGCGAAGGCGCAGCGCTGTTTGAGGAGCTTGGTTGCAGCGGCTGCCACATGGGACCGAGCGCGCTGCGGGGGCCACGGCTGGAGGGACTGTATGGCCAGCCGGTGTCTCTCCAAGACGGCAGCACCGTCATTGCGGACGAACAATATATACGCGAGTCCATCCTGCTGCCGAATTCGCGGATCGTCGCCGAATATCAACCTGAGATGCCATCCTTTGCCGGACAGGTTACCGAAGACGATCTCATTCGGCTGATCGCCTACATCAAATCTTTGGCGAACGAGACGCACTCTCAGTGATGTCAGGGACTCTCTGCAGTGCGAGATTTAGGACCGGCTAACCGCCGCATTTGGATCATGAGCTGAAAAGCTCATGGCGAGCATATCGAGTCCGCTTTCCATGCTGCCCGCGCGCGCGTCGAGGATGAGGTTGCGGCCCTCGGCGATGCCGGCTTCGGCAAGTTCGGGCAGCACGATGCTGCGGATCGAGTCGAGGTGCGCGGTGGCCGGCGAGAGCGCGCCGAGTCGGTAAATCTTCTCCGTCATCTGCGCCCGCGCCGCCGAGCAGCGTGATGAACGCGCGACGTCGCATGTGCTGCTCTCAATCCGAGGGCTCGCAGCCTACCACACCGCCGTAGGGAATGCCGCGTTGTGCATCACAGCAAAATCGATCAGCGAATGTCGCAGATGGGTGAAACTCGGTCCTCTCGCTCTGTCCGGTCAAGGTCCGGATCCCGTGAGAAGACATCCGCGCGGAATCAGTACCGGGTCTCAAATGTCCAGGAGGCGACGTATGCACCGCAGCAAAGTCCATGATTATTCGATCACCTCATCAGCGAGCAATTGCATCGAGCTCGGGACCGTGAGCCCGAGCGCCTTGGCTGTCTTGAGATTGATGATCAACTCGAATTTGGTCGCCTGCTCAACCGGTAAGGCGGCAGGCTTGTCGCCCTTGAGAATCCGCCCGGTATGGACGCCTGCCCGGTGAAAGGCGTCCGAAATGTCATTGCCGTAACTGATCAAGCCGCCATCCTCGGAATATTCAGAGGCCGCCCGGGTCCGCCAGCGTCGACAGCTCGGACAAGCCGGCAAGCGGCGTGTTCGACAAGGCTTAGCATGTCCCGCGGCTGCGGAGGGCCGGCAGCATTTTTACGGTGGGTCTCTCAGTCATCCTCCTGGTACGGCGGCGGCGCTGATTGCGGGTGCAACGCCCCCCGTTGCCCATGGGATCGGCACGTGAGCCAGCCCTCCGGGACTGCTCTCCTCCCGGGCCCCTCCGCTCGGCTCGCGGCGGCCCGTGGGAAAGCGCCGGTCGGTGGATGCATTTTGTAGTTGACTACGTTACGGGATTGATGTATGGTCAGGGCACGATCCAGGACTGCGGATCGAGTTAGCCCAGCCTGCGGATGTGGCACCGAAGAACGTGCAGCGTGCGGGTTGGATTAGCGCCCGCCGAGTGGCTTCAGTGACGTCCAGCAGCGCCCCGCGCGCATTCGACGATTCTCCAGGCGCCTGGAAATGCCGTCCCCGATGACGGCGCGAACGATCAAGCCCTTCGCAGGCTGCGCAAGCCCTCCGCACCGCTAGAGGCTAGCGGCGCGGCAAGACCGCATCGAAAGGTTCGATGAACCGCAGCACCCGCCGCCGGGCCTTCGCCCGGCGCGCGGGTGCACGCGCATTGGAGGTGTGCCTTGTCGACAACCGATTTGGAAGCAACGGGCAGTGGGCTGCAGCCGCAGGGCGGCAGCCCGACGTCGCATCATGGATATGACCCGAATCAACCTCGGGTTCCTGCCGGCCATACTGATGGCGGGCAATGGACGAGCACGCCAGGGGGCGGCGCGCCCTCTGGCGCGCGGCGGGAGGCGGTCGTCGACCGCAGCAAGCAGGAAGCGTGGGGCTCCGTCGTCAACACGTACCGCGCGGACGGCACGCTCGCGGAACAGCGAGTGTTCAACCGCGACGGCAGCCGCATCGTCTCGGAATTCAACACGCCGGACGGTCCGGGTGGCTGGGACGAGCGCCACACCGTCGTGCTTCCCGACGGCAGCAAGGCCACGTTCCAGAACGACGGCGACGTCCAGAGCATCTACGAAGGCGACGGCAAGCTCGTCAGCGCCACCCTCTGGACCAAGAACGGGCCGCAATCGCTGCCGGTGGGAGGGTTGGCGTTCCTCGCTCCGGCAGTCGGCGCCGGTCTTGCCGTGCGGCTCGCCCCCGCGGCGGCGCGATTCATCGCCGCGGCGGGCCTGGCGCTGTATGCCTGGCTCTCGAGCCGGAAAGATGCCGACCGCACGGCGGTTTTTGCGTTCAAGGCCGGCCGATACGAGAATCGCGGCACGAAGACGGAGCCCGAGATTGCCTGGGTGGGCTATGTGAAGCAGGACGAGCTGAAAGACGTCTGCGATAAACTTCGTACGGTACAAGAGTACACGGACCAGGCCGTGGACAAAGTCCGCAAAGATAACAAAGTACAAGGGGCCGGCAGATTTCGGGACCAAAGTCCACAAATTGATTGCCGACAAGATCAACGGATTAAAGGATCCGGACTTCAAGGCTGAAGAGTCGGTGCTCAAATCAGGGTGGGAGGCGACCGAGGGAGGAGCGCCGAGTTCACCGCCGTTGGCCAAGGAAGGAGACCGAAATTCACTGCCGACGGCCAGGTACGGAGAGCTAGGGACCGTGCGTTTCGATGCCTACGAGAACCGCCGCAAAATTTCGACCGTGTGCGTCTACGATCCCAAGATCGGCAAGGCCGGTCTCAGGCTTCCGCGCATGACCGAGCTCGCGAAGGCCGCATATAAGCTGTTTGGCTACGTCCCGCGGCACATCTTCGTGATCGAGGTGCGTCCGGGGCAACGCCAGCCGTAAGGTGGAACGTCAGAGATGCTCCGCCTAGAGCGGGACGACCTTTCTTCGAATTGTCATCCCGCTCTAGCTTATTGCCGGGGTGATCTTTCCGAAAACCGGTACCCACTTTCGGTTAGCGCGGAGCGCGGTCCATGCGCCAAACATGTCAACTTTCGAAATTCTCGCGCAACGTCCCGAACCCTTCGTTTTTCAGATAGGTCTCGACACGATCCCATAGATCATTGAAGTCGCCGAAGCGTGGCTCCGCAAACTCGCAAAGTGCGAGATCGGAAGCAGTCATGGGTCGGTCCACGCAGCCATGGGGGCCGTCTCTGTGGTCGTAAATCCTTTTTATTCGTTCTTTGATCAAATTCCAGGCGTTCCAGATCTGGTGTTGCGCGGTGGGCTCATACACGTCCATGCCCAACATTTCCACTACACCGGGCCTGGCAATGCGCTCGTGGAATTGTGCAAGTAGCACGCGACTTCGCGGCCAATGCACTTCCAGGTAAAATGTCCTCGACGGAACATGATTCGGATTTCCGGGCTGGTCGGGGTCGTGGGGGCTCCAGCCCGTGCGGTGACGGATGACCAGGAGATTCCCGTCGGACAGGCGCGTGGCGAGCGCATAGTCTTGCCGGGTCCGATGTTTCTCCTCCGCCTCCTCGCGGGTCAGCGCGACGGACATGATCACGCCCTCCTCGCGCCAGAGCACGCCGTCAGCGAAACAGACTTCGCCGACCCGATCGGGCGGTAGCCCCACCAGTCGAGGCGGGCGCGGTATCCAGGGGGTCGCAGGGAACCGCGGATCGTCGCAGCGACGCGCTCGTTCCGGCTCGGGCACCTCCGCGGGAAACGGCGCCGGCTCCCAGGCGTCCCCGAGTTTGAGCACCTTGGCGGCCTCGCTCTCTTTGGCTCGGAATTCGTCGCACAGCGATTCGATATCGCGTTCGAGCAGGACTCGCTGCTTGCCAGCTATGTGGTTCCCATATCCGTGGCCGTTTCTCTCGGTCCGCGCGAGCTCCCGCTCGATCAATCCGGCCGCGCCCTCGCGTTGCCCGGCGAGAACAACTGCCGCAACGCGGACATCGAACCGGTCCCTGTAGTCCAAATCCCCTATGCCGAGGTCGCCGCCAAAATCGGCGAGCGACGTTATCCTACCGACCCGCTGGAACACGTCCTCGTCGAGCCCGTCGAACAGCAATGCTTCGAAATTCGGCTCCCAGACCGGCGTCCATCCAGCGGGACGAGTCTCGTTGCAAAGATCCAAATAGAAGCCGTTCGTAACCGCAAACAGAGGTTTGACGCAGCGCCAGACTTGAAACTGATATTTGTCGCTGGTTCGATCGAAGAATGCCCCCCTGAGCAAATGCCGGACCGGCCGGATGATCAGCAGGCGTCCGAACAGCACGAGGTCGCTCCGCTGCTTCAACAACGGCTTGAGGTAACGTTTGATGTCGGCGGGCCGCGTGCCCGGACGCCGCTTCTTGTCCTGCGGCTGCACCAGTGTTTGCAGGTTTTGCCGCGCGACCGCGATGGCATCCTCGACCGACAGCAATCTGTCTTCCGCCTCGTCGAACACAACGCCGTCGACGAGCTTGGCGAGCGCGGCGGCAACACACATCCCGGCGACCGCCTCCTGGAAGTCGCCGCCCCAGCGCAAGCTCGCGCGCCGCTCGAACTTCGGATCGACGCCGGCATCGGCGAACTCCTCGACCGCGGTAGGGTCGGCAAATACGTCGAACTCGACGCCGGTTTCCTCGCCGCGCAGCTTCATGGGCATGAAGCCCTGTTGCGCCTCCAGCGATCCGGTCGCCGGCGTGATGGAGAATGGGAAGGCCAGCTCCTTCATCGCGCGCGAAAGCGAAGCCTTGCTCGGCAGCTTCCCGCGGAAGAAGACGTGCGTTTCCGTTGACATGGCGCGAAAAAACTTAGCGTGGGCGGGTATCACCGTGGAGATCGGCCCCCGCCCAGGTAGCACAGAACAAATAGCGAACAAAGTCAAGCCGCCGCGACACACGGCATGCGGATTGACCTAAGCCCCTAATCCAGCCTCGCCCCGGACCGCCGCACCACCTCGGCCCATTTGGCGGAATCGGCGCGGATCAGCGCGGCGAACTCCTCGGGCGTGCCGCCGGCGGGCTCGTCGCCGATCATGGCGAAGCGGTCCTTGAAGGCCTGCGAGGCGATCGCGGCGTTGATTGCGGCGTTGAGCCGGTCGACGATCGGCCGCGGCACGCCGGTGGGCGCGATCACCCCGCTCCAGGTCGGCGCCGCATAGCCGGGCACGCCCGCCTCCGCCACCGTCGGCAGCTCGGGGAAGCCGGGCGAGCGCCGCTCGCCGCTGACCGCGAGCGCGCGCACCGCGCCCGAGCGCGCGTGCGGGGCGATCGAGTTGAGGCTCTCGAACATGAGCTGCACGCGGCCGGCGATCAGGTCGTTGATCGCCGCCGCGCCGCCGCGGTAGGGCACGTGCACGATGTCGGTGCCGCTCATGTACTTGAACAGCTCACCGCCGACATGCCCAGGCGAGCCGTTGCTGGAGGAGGCGTTGAAGAGCTTGCCGGGATGCGCCTTGGCGTAGTCGATGAGCTCGCGCACCGATTTGAACGGGGTGGTCGGCGAGACCGCGAGCAGGAGGTGCCCGCGGGTGGCGAGCGCGATCGGCTGGAAGTCGCGCTCGATGTCGTAAGGGAGCTTCGCCACCATGTGGCGGGTGATGGCGAGCGCGCCGATCGGCCCCATGCAGATGGTGTAGCCGTCGGGCGCGCTCTTGGCGGTGAGGTCAAGCCCGATGGTGAGCGCGCCGCCGGGGCGGTCGTCGACCACCACCTGCTGGCCGAGCTCCTTTCCGAGCTCGGCGGCGAGAATGCGCGCCACCGTGTCGGTGGCGCTGCCGGCAGCCTGCGGGACGATGAAGCGGATCGGCCGGTCCGGATACTGCGCCGCCGCGGAGGTGGCGAAGGCGCAGGCGATCACCAGCAGGGCGAGACGAGCAGCGCGCATGGGACCTCCTGTTTGCTCCGGCATGAACTGGCGACGGCTATCCTCGCGCAAACCATCGCCGGAGGCGATCTGCGAGCCACAGCCGCAGCAGGCGACCGACGTTGAGCGGCGCGCTCGGCCGCGGCTCCGGCGGCGCGCCCGCGAGGCGGCCGTTGAGATTGGCGGCGAAGTCGGCGACCAGGCGGCGGGCGAGGTCGCGGGCGATGCCCGAGCGCGAGAATTGCGCGAGCGCGCCCTGCAGGCTGTAGTCGACCGAAAGGAGCACTCGCGTCCGGCGGCCGTCGTCGTCGGGCACGAGGCGATAGCTCACCTCGCCCCTGGTGCGCGAGCCGGTGCCGCGGTCGCGGCCGGCGCCGCGGATCACGCCGACGCGCGCCGCGTCGTCGCGCTCGATCACCGCGGAGCCGGCAAAGGAGGCCCGGATCGGACCGAGCTTCACCGACATGGTTCCCTTGACCGACTGGGCGTCGTATTCGGCCAACGTTGTTCCCGGCAGGCAGGCCGCGACCGCGGGCACGTCCGCGAATGCCTGCCACACCGCCGCCGGCGGCTGGCCGATGACGAAGGACTCCTCGAAGCGGGTCCAGCCTTGTTGCGTCCTGCCTTGTTGCGTGGAGTCTTGTTGCGTCCAGCCTTGTTGCGTCGAGTCTTGTTGCGTCGAGTCTTGTTGCGTCGATTCTTGGCGCGACTCGTCGGCCGCCGCCGGCGCCACCGGCGCGGCGATGGCGTCGCTCTTGGGCGCGAAAGCCGTCAGTGGCGGGGCCGTGATTGCGGCCGCCGGTGCGGCTTCAGGCGCGGCCGGCTCGCTCCGGCGGGCCGCGAGCACGCTGCGCACCGCGTTGACGATGCCGCGATAGCCGGTGCAGCGGCACAGATTGCCGGACAGCTCGACCCGGATGCGCGGCTCGTCGGCATTGGGCAGCCGCTGCACGATGTCGCGCGCGGCGATCAGCATGCCGGGGGTGCAGAAGCCGCACTGCAGGCCGTGCTCGCGCGAGAACGCCTCGCGCAGCTCCGCCATGAGCGGATCGTCGTCGAAGCCTTCGATGGTGTCGATCGCAAGCCCCTCGCAGGCGACCGCGTAGGTCAGGCACGAGCGCGCGGGCGCGCCGCCGATCAGCACCGTGCAGGCGCCGCACACGCCGTGCTCGCAGCCGAGATGCGTGCCGGTGAGCCGGCAGTGCTCACGCAGGAAATCGGCGAGATGAGTGCGCGGCTCGACCAGCGCCTGCACTTTCCGCCCGTTCACGGTGAGCGCGATCGGCACCATCACGCAAACACCTGCTGCAAGGCGCGCGCCGTGACCGCCGCGGCCATGCGACGCGCGACCGGATCGAGATCGCCCGCCGCCTCGGCGATCGCCCGCGCCACCGCTTCTGGCGTGGCGGCCGATCGGCCGTGGCGGGCCACGCGCGCTGCGAGTGCCGCAAGCGCGAGCGGGGCCGGATGCAGCGCGCCGAGATAGACGCGCGCGGCCCCACGCTCCGGATCGAACACCGCCGCCGCGCTCGCTTCGGCGAAGTCGCCGGTCTTGCGGCAGAACTTGTAAGTGCCGTAGCGCCCCG
>DATBKV010000237.1:0-6351 GCA_036555745.1 Xanthobacteraceae bacterium
GCGGGGGTTGCGCTTCTCCTACTGCATCACGTCGGGCAACGAGCCCGATCTCGGCCTCGCCGATTACCTCGATTTCGTCATCGACGATCCGGATACGCGCCAAGTCGTGCTGTTCATCGAGGGCATCCGCCGCCCGCAGGCGTTCATGCACGCCGCCGGCCGCGCGCTCGCCATGGGCAAGCCGATCCTGGCGATCAAGACCGGTGCAACGGCGCAGTCGCAGGCGGCCTCGGCGTCGCATACCGGCGCCATCGCCGGCGACTATGCCGCCTATCACGCGATGTGCGAGCGCTATGGCATCGTCAACTACCGCTCGCTCGACGATCTCGTCGAAGGCGCCCTCGCCTTTGCAGGCGGCCGGCTGCCGAAGGGTCCGCGCATCGGCTTCGTCACCACCTCGGGGGGAACCGTCGACCTGCTCTACGACTATGCCGCGGCCGAGGGCGCCGCCGTGCCGGATTTCACCGAGGCAACGAAGGCCGCGCTTTTGCCGATGATGCAGGACGGGATAGCGCCGAAGAATCCACTCGACGTCGGCATCCCTCCGACGCTCGAGGTCGCCGCCAAGATCTGCGAAGCCGCCGCGCGCGACCCCGGAATCGATATGGTGGCCTGGGCCTCGCCCATGCCGCGCAAGACCGACGCCTGGGGCGACGTCACGCCGTTGCGTGGGCTCGTGGCCAAGACCGACAAGCCGATCGTCGGATTCGGCCGGGTGATCTGCCAGATGGGGGAGTCGCACATCGCCGCCCAGGATGCGGCGGGCTTCCCGTTCCTGCAGGGGATCGAGCCCACGATTCGGGCGCTCAACGGCTTGTGGTTTCACGCCGCGCGCCGCGGTCGCCGTCCGCTCGCGCCGCCGCCGGCGCCGGCAAGCTCGCTTTCCCCCGACACACTCGAGGCCACGCTTGCAAGCTATGGCATCACCTTGCCGCGCAGCCACGCGGTCGCGAATGTGGCGGAGGCGTCACGCGCGGCCGAGCGCATCGGCTTTCCCGTCGCGCTGAAGATCCGCTCGCGCGACATTTTGCACAAGACCGAGGCCGGCGGCGTGGCGCTCGGCCTGCGAGACCGCGCGGCAGTCGAGGCCGCCGCGCAGGGGCTGCTCGCCGGCGCGCGCGCGAACGCGCCGGACGCGCGCATCGATGGTTTCCTGGTGCAGGAGATGGTGTCGGGCATCGAGGCCATTGCCGGCGCGCGCAGCGATCCGCTCTATGGACCGCTGCTGCTCGTCGGCGCGGGCGGCGTACTCGTCGAACTCGTCGAGGATGCCGCGTTGCGCCTGCTGCCGGTGACCGCCGAGGACGTGCGCGGAATGGTCGACGGGCTCAAGCTGGCGAAGCTCTTGTCCGGCTTTCGTGGACGATCCGCAGCCGCGCGCGGCGCGCTCGAGCAGGCTGCGCTCGCGCTCGGGCGCTTCTTCCTGGACCATCGCGCGCGCATAGAGGACATCGAGATCAATCCGCTGATGGTGCGGCGGCAGTCCGACAGCATCGGCGCGAACCCGCCGCCCATCGCTCCGCAAGCGAACGCGATCGCGGTCGACGTGCGCGTGATCTGGCGAAAGGACGCGCAGGGAGCGTAGCGGAATGGATTTCGAATTGCCGGAAGAGCTGCGCATCCTCAAGGCCGGCCTGCGCCGGTTCGTCGACAACGAGCTGATCCCGATCGAGCGGAAAACCGCGGATGGCGAGCGCATCAAGCCGGACTATCTCGCGCGCTTCGAGCAGCGCGCCAGGGAGCTCGGAATCTGGCAGCTCGACGTGCCGGAGGAATACGGCGGTGGCGGCATGTCGGTGCTGGCGCGCGCGGTGGTGTGGGAGGAGCTCTCGCGCACGGTCGCCATTCCGGCGCGCGGCGACGGCATCACCGGCCCGTCCGCGCGCGGCATACTCTATTCCCTCAAAGGCAAGATGAAGGAGAACTACCTGCTGCCCCTGTTGCGCGGGGAGAAGAAGGCCTGCTTCGCGCAGACCGAGCCCGACGCCGGCTCCGACCCCGGCGGCATGCGCACCGTCGCGGTGCGCGACGGCGACCACTACGTGATCAACGGCGTCAAGCGCTTCATCACCGGCGCCGGCAATGCCGATTTCATGCAGCTGATGGCGGCGACCGATCGCAGTAAGGGATCGCGCGGCGGCATCTCCTGTTTCATCGTCGACATGGATACTCCGGGGGTGAAGCTCGGCGCCTGCTACGAGACCATGATGGGCGACAGGCCCTGGGAGATCGTGCTCGACAACGTGCGCGTGCCGTTGAGCCATCGCGTCGGGGAGGAAGGCGAAGGCATGCGCTTCGGCCAGCAATGGCTCAACATCGGTCGCGTCAAGCACGGCGCGCGGGCGCTAGGCGTCGCCGAGCGCTGCCTGGAAATGGCCGGCGGCTATGCCAAGCAGCGCTCGACCTTCGGCCGGCCGCTCGCCGATCGGCAGGCAGTGCAGTGGATGCTGGCCGACATGTTCATCGAGCTGCAGGCCGCCCGGCTCCTGGTCTACAAGACTGCCGTACGCCTCGACCACGGCGAGGAAGCGCGCGAGGACGCCTATGTCGCGAAATATTTCGCCGACGAGATGGCGTTCAAGGCCGCCGACCAGTGCATGCAGATCCACGGCGGCATCGCGCTCACCACCGATCTTCCGATCGAGAAGATGTGGCGGCAACAGCGCAGCTACCGCATCACCGAGGGCGCCAGCGAGGTGATGAAGATGGTCATCGCCCGCCACGTGCTCAAGACCTACGGTTGAGGACAGGGCCATGATCAAAGTGCGACGCATCGGACACGCCACTTTCGAGACGCCCGATCTCGAGGCGCAGATCGCGCATTTCACCGAGGTCACCGGTCTCGTGCTCGCCGCCCGCGAGAAGGATCGCGCGCTGCTCGCCACCAAGGTCGGCCAGCTCGTGCTGCAGCTGAAGAAAGGCGACGAGCCGCGCTGCGCCAAGCTCGCCTTCCAGGCGGCGCCCGATTCGGATTTCAAGGAGCTGGCCCGCGCGCTGGCGAGCGACGGCATCAAGAGCGAGCTGCGCAGCGACGATCTTCCCGGCACGCCGCAACTGCTCGCCTTCGAGGACAACAAGGGCACGATCATCGAGGTATTCACGCAGTGGGACTACGTCGCTCCCAACCGGCAGGTATTGGGGATCGGGCCGCTCAAGCTCGGCCACTGCGCCTTCGTGGTGCCGAACGTGCAACAGACCTGCGAGTTCTACGAGCGCGTCCTGGGCTTCAAGGTGTCGGACTGGAACGGCGACTTCTTCGTGTTCATGCGCTGCAATCCGGACCATCACACCGTGAATTTCCTGCGCGGCAAGCGCGCCCGAATGCATCATATCGCTTTCGAGGTGCGCGATTTCTCCGCCGTCGAGCAGGGCTGCGACGTGCTCTCGCACCATCGCATCCCGATCATCTGGGGGCCGCTGCGCCACGGTCCCGGCCATAACGTCTCGATCTACCACCGCAATCCGGACCAGCACGTGATCGAATTCTTCGCCGAGCTCGATCAGATGCTGGACGAGGAGCTCGGCTATTTCGATCCGCGCCCCTGGCACGCCGATCGCCCGCAGCGGCCCAAGGTCTGGAGCCGCGAGAGCCGCGCCGTCGCCGGCTGGGGTCCGCCGCCCACGCCGGATTATCACCTGAATCGCGATGAGTAGCTGGGCCGGCCGCTGCCCGCGGGGTCAAGGCGCGTGTTGTCGCCATCCGCGAAAGCGGATGATCCAGGACTCTCGGGCAGCGCAGTGATCCGCCGCCAGGCCGGCGTTTACTGGACGCCTGCTTTCGCGCGGGGCATGACCATCATGCCTGTGGCGACGGGCGGGGCAGCATGACGACTGCCCGCTATCGGCTCGGGGTCGACGTCGGCGGGACCCATACCGATCTCGTGCTGCTCGACACGCAAACCGGAGACCTCGTGGTCGAGAAGGTCGCGAGCACGCCGAAGAATCCCGCGCTCGGCGTGCTCGACGGACTCGCCCGGCTGATCGCGCGCGGGATTGCGCCGGGGGAGATCGGGTTTTTCGCGCACGGTACCACCATTACCACCAATGCGCTGCTGGAGATGCGCGGCGCTAAAGTCGGGCTCCTGATCACCAAGGGCTACCGCGCGGTGCAGGAAATCCAGAACCAGGCGCGCGACGGAAATCTGTTCGATTATTTCTACGCCAAGCCTGTCGCGATCGCGCCGCAGAGCCTGACCAGGGAAATTCCCGAGCGCTGCGACTATGCCGGGCGCGTGCTCGCACCGCTCGACGTGGACGCGGTGCGGGCGGCCGCGCGCGAGCTCGCCCATGCCGGCGCCGAATCGATCGCGGTCTGCTACCTGTTTTCGTTCATGAACCCGGCACACGAGCGGGAAACGCGCG
This sequence comes from Xanthobacteraceae bacterium, assembly GCA_036555745.1. GTDB lineage: Bacteria > Pseudomonadota > Alphaproteobacteria > Rhizobiales > Xanthobacteraceae > VAZQ01. The sequence goes on from DATBKV010000237.1 coordinate 4,363, forward strand.
CGCTGATCGAGGCCGAGTGTCCCGCCGTTCACGTCTCGCTGTCGAGCGAGGTTCTGCCACGCATCCGCGAATGGCCGCGGCTCTCGACCACGCTGGTCAACGCCTATCTCGAGCCGGTGATGGTGCACTACATCGCGCATCTCAACGACGGGCTGGACGCGGCCGGGCTCGCTACGCGCCAGCGCTTCCTGATGCAATCGAACGGCGGCGTCATGCCGTTTTCGGCGGCGATCGCGGGCGGCCGTACCGTGCACACGCTGTTCTCAGGCCCCGCCGCCGGCGCGCAGGCAAGCGCGCATCTGGCCCGTGCCGAGGCTCAGGACGGATTGGTCACCCTCGACATGGGCGGCACCAGCGCCGACATCGCCTTCATCGAGGGCGGCGCGCCGCTCGAGGTCACCGAGAGCGTGATCGCGCGCCGGCAGATCGACGTGCCCGCCCTCGACATGACCACGATCTCCGCCGGTGGAGGATCGATCGCCTGGGTCGATGGCGGCGGCTTCCTCAATGTGGGCCCGCAGAGCGCGGGCGCCGACCCCGGGCCCGCCTGCTACGGCCGCGGTGGCAGAAGGCCCACCGTCACCGACGCCGACCTCGTGTGCGGCCTGCTCAACCCGGACTATTTTCTCGGCGGCACGCAACGCCTCGATCCCGCCGCCGCGCGGGCGGCGCTCAAGCAGCACGTCGCCGATCCCTTGCGCATGGATGTGACCGCGGCGGCCGCCGGCATCCGGCGCATCGTCGACATGCGCATGGCCGACGAGGTGCGGGTGTTCGCGGCGAAGCGCGGCGTCGATCTCTCCTCGTTCACGCTGTTGCCGTTTGGCGGCGCCGGCGCGGTGCATGCCGCCGCGGTGGCCGAGGAGCTCGGTATGCATCGCATCCTGGTGCCGCCGCGCCCCGGCGCATTCTCCGCGCTCGGTCTCCTCTGCACCGACGTCGTCCACGATTACGTGCGCTCCGAGCTTCGCCCGCTCGCCGAGGTCGCCGCCGAGCATGCCGACGACGCCTTCCGGCAACTCGAGCAGGTGGCGCGGGCGGAGCTCGGCGCGGAGGGCATGCCGGTCGCGCAAGCACGCTTCGCGCGCGAGCTCGACCTGCGCTACAGCGGCCAGGGCTACGAATTGCGCACGCCGCTCGAAGGGCTGTTCACCGATCGGTTCGGCGCGCATACCCTGCAGGCGGCGCGCGCCAGATTCGATGAGCGCCATGCCCGCATTCACGGCCATGCCGCCAAGGAACGGCCGGTCGAGATCGTAAGCTACCGGCTGCGCGTGCGCGTGCCGGTGCCGAAATTCGAGCCGCGCGAGCTCGCCGCGCCGCTGGCCTCACAGTCCGCCGCGGATGCCGTCAAGGGACACCGCCAAGCCGCATTCGAGATTTCGATGCTCGACGCGACGCTCTATGAACGCGACCGCCTCTTCGTCGGCGTGACGATCGCGGGACCGGCCATTGTCGAGCAGTTCGACGCGACTATCATCATCCCGCCCGGATGGAGCGGGGAAGTCGATGCGCGCGGCAACCTGGTCTTGACGAGGCCATGAGCATGGATGCCATCACCAGCCAGGTCCTGCGCAGCAAGGTGTCGAGCCTGATCGAGGAGATGCACTACCATTTCTATCGCTCCGGATACTCGACCATCATCCGCGAGTCGCGCGACTTTTCCTGCGTGATCCTCGACCGCGAGGGGCGGCTGATTGTTGCGCCGCCGATGTTCTTCCACGCGCCGGTCTACCGGCACCTGGTGGGACGTATCCTGGCCACGCACGGGGCGGCCGGCGAGATCAACGAAGGCGACGTGTTTGTCTCCAATCATCCCTACGAAGGCGGGCTGCCGCATGTGTCCGACATGGCGTTCATCGCACCGGTGTTTGCCGATGGCCGTATCGTCGCCTTTTCGGGCTCGATTGCGCACAAGGCCGATGTCGGCGGCGCCGCGCCCGGCTCGACCTCGGCCACGGCCACCGAGATATATCACGAAGGGATTCT
>DATBKV010000238.1:0-20311 GCA_036555745.1 Xanthobacteraceae bacterium
CTGGCCGGCGGTATCCGCGGTCGTTCGACAATCGGCAGACCTAAGTTTCGCATCTCTCAGCTTCGCGGCGCTGTCGTTGCGTTGTTTGGCCAATGTATCCAGTTCCGCTCTAGTTGGAGGCGGCTTTCGTTCCTTGCACGCGATATACGCCTGGTCCCGTTCCAACAACTCTGACCTCAGGCGCTTTTCCTCAGCGATGGCTTTTTCATAATCTTGCTTCGCCGACGCGTATGCTTGACCATGCCTCTCTAGGTTTTTGATCGTAGTATTTCGGGCAATGCGGTCAGCGCCGTATATGCTCTTATGCAACGTATCAGCACATGGCCGGCGAGGATCCGAGAGCAAGAGCGGTCGCGTCGCGGCGTCCGTTGCGACCCTCTCTGGTACATGAAGTTCATTTCGAATTTGGTGAGGGGCTAAGCCCTCTCCCGCCTGTCTTTTTGCAATCAGACTCCACTGTTCTGCATGGCGTGTTTCGTGGTAGATCGTGTCTCCGAGCTCGGCCGTTTGCTCAGGACTCAAGCGCTCGCTCTGCACCAAGGAAGGGTTAATTTCAATTTCCCAACGCGTGAACCGCAGTACTCCGCTATAGCCGCCTAGTCCCTGCGGAGAAGTAACGGCCGGCGCCGGAAACCCTGCACTGGCCGCACGCGCGTCGACCATCGCCTGAAGCCGGTCGATCCGGGCGCGCCTGCCTAAAGACGGCCATTCCTCCTGCAACTTGGCCATATCGTCGGCGAAAGCATCGACCTCTGTCGGGGCGGACATCCCAATCCCCTGACAGGGCGTGGCCGGCGGCAACGCGGCGCAAGGTTGGGCGGGGCCGCCAGCTGCTCCCGGATTGCTAAGCGCGATCATGCCTGCGAGCCAGCCCGCGGGTGCGCGCCGCTTTGCAGAAGTCGACGATCACGCTCACCTTCTCTTGAGGACTGAGCTGCCGGTTCGTCAGCATCGGGTCCAGAAGGGCATTCTCGCGACCGAAAATCACTACGGCCTCTACAAGTGAATACAGATCGCCCCGAAGCACGAACCCGTGTTTTCGGCCCACTTCGACGATTTCATGGACGAAGCCCGCCAGTTCATCGTCTGATAGCGTTGGGATTGAGATTGCAATCCGCTCTTCGCTTGAATTCTCAAATCGCCGACGCAACGCCAGTGCTATATCGGCTTCCGTCCTCCGAAAGCAGATCTCCGTCAACGTCCGCCACTGAGAAGGCCGTATCTGCAACACGTTGCTGTCGCAGTTAGTACCAGTACCGCGGCCTATTGATTCTGAGCACTGAGGTCCCCCACGATTTTTGCGTGCTGCCCGAACGCATACGGCGACGGCGAACGCGTCTTTTAATCAACGCTTCAAATGAGTGTACGAAGCGCTGCTCGCGTCAGCAATGCCGAGTTGGTTTTTTTCAAGCGTCCGTTCTAGATCTTTTGGACGCGCGGATAACGAACAGACGCAATTCCGAGCGACTACCGCGGTAGTCGCGATGAAACGGCGAAAACGAATTCGAACCGCGGAATTCGGAAATTGGGGTCCGTCCCTGATTTACGCGGTAGTCGTAGTGAAAACAGCAGGAACGAATTCGGGCTCTGACCCCGAATTGGTTTGGGAAATCGGGCTCTGACCCCGATTTATCGGGCGAGCGGGTCGGGGCGCATCTGGAGCTTCACGACCTTCGGGCTGCCTTCCTTGCCGCTCTCGCTATGAAAGAGCGTGCGAGTGCCGGAGGTGGTCCAGAGGCCGCGGCCTTTCCAGCCCTGCTTCTCGTCGTCGATGCGGCCGTCGAGGCTCTTCGGGAAGACGCCCATCGGATACGGCAGGTGCAGGGTGATGAACTCGCCCTTCACGAACGCGTACATCGCATCGCCGCCATCGCCCATCGCGATCGGGACGTTCTTGCCGAGGCCGAGGATGCCCTGCCAGTCGACCCAGGTCGAGGAGCTCACTTCGGCGCTGCCCTCGACTTTCACGTCGCGAAGCTGCGGGCCGGGCAGCGCATGAAAGGTCCAGCCTTCGGGGCAATGCTTGCCGGTGGCGGTGGGGCCGTTCAGCACTTTGCACTTGCTGCGGTCGAAGCGGCCGAGGTGGCCGCTCGCGAGCGAGACCCAGAAGGTGCCGTTGGTGTCGACGTCGCCGCCGCGCGGGCCGTAGCCCGGGAGCGGAATTTCGTAGTACTCGGTGAGCGCGGTGAAGGTGGGATTCGCGCCGGGCGTGACGCGCGCGATGCCGCCCGGGTAGCCCGGCACGGTGCCCCACACGGTGCCGTCGAGCGGGCTCACGGCGATGGCGTCCAGGTCGATCGCGATGCGCTTGTCCTTCTTCGGCTCGATGGACTCGTCGGGCTGCACGTAGGCGCCGCGCTTGCCGTCGCCGCTCGTGTCGAGCACGAACGGCGTCCAGCCCTGCGCCTTCGCCTCGTCGCCGGTGCGCTCGTAGACGTAGCGGTTGAGCCAGCCGAGCACGTTCGCGCCGCCCGCGCCGCCGCTCGCCCACAGGGTGTTGTCGTCGTCGAAGCCCAAGGCGAGGTGCTCGACGCCGAAGCAGGTCCGCACGAGCTGCCACTTGCCCTTCTTCGGCTCGTATACCGAGAGGTGCCGCCGCGCTTCGCCGTCGAGCGGAACGCCCTTCGCCGACGGATGCGCGCTCGACTTGCAGAAATCCGGGTTCGACCCCGTCGCGATGCGCGCGCCGAACCAGACGTGGCCCTTCTCGTCCATGGTCGGGCTGTGGTTCCGCGTGCGGCTGTCCCAGACCGGCTCGGGCCCCCAGTAGGGCGAAGGGCCGAACGGGTCCGAACGCGTCGACGGCACCTTCGGGTCGCGCACCGGGTGCACCACCGCGCTCGAGCTGTTGGTCTTCGGGTCGAGCATCGGCACGAGGTCGGTGCTCATCTCCGCCGAGCCGTAGAGGCGGCCGTTGGCGTTCACGCGCGGGTTGCGGCGATCGGTCGAGACGAGGTCCTCCAAATAGTAGGTGGACTGGCTCCAGTCCCAGAGCGTCACCACGAGGTTTCGCTCCGCGCCCTGCGGCCGCTCGGGACGCGCGAACGGCAGCGCGCCCTTCTCGATCGCGTCGGTCCACTGCGCGAAGTACTTGAGGCCCGGCTCGCCGAGCCGCGCCATGTCGCGCGCCATCGCCGCACGCGAGCTGCCCGCGGTGACGCGCTCCTTCCAGGCTTCGAACGAGGCGACCTCGCCGCCTTTCCTGTACATGTCCGGGATCGCGCGCGTGCCCGGCGTGCCGAGCGCGTGGCACGACTGGCAGGCGCCCTGCTTCAGCGTGTGCAGCCATTCGCTCTGGCTCGACATCTTGCCGAGCGGGAACTCGCGCTCCTCCGGAACGCGCATCAGCGAGAACCAGTACATCGCCGGGTAGTACTGCGCGGCTTCCTTGTCAGAGGGCGCCGGCGTCGCGGTGAGATCGAGCGTCGTGCCGGGCGTGGCCCTCACCTTCGGTGAATCCACCAAGCCGTAACCCCGCACCCACACGTCGTATTCGGCCTTCGGCAGATCTGGAACGAGATAGCGCCCTTCGCCGTCGGTGACGACGATGCGCGCGAAGCGCGTCGGCAGATCCTTCGTCTCGGCGATGACCCACACGCCGGCTTCCGGGCCGTTGGGGCCCGCGACACTGCCGCTGAGATAGTTTTGCGCCTGGACGTTCCCGAGACCAACAGAAAGAAGCGCTAATGCAACCGCTCCGCAGCAGAGCTTGCCCATGTCGCCTCCAACGCAGTTCCGGGCCGATGCTACTGCCGAGGTCAATACCCTCAATAAGGAACTAGTAGGCGCTTCGGGCAAATGGGGCCAGACCAACGTGCCGATCGGAGGATGGAAGCAAAATCGGGGTCAGAGCCCCAAAATCGCGAGAGACAAAATCGGGGTCAGAGCCCTCCTTCATGGGGCTCTGACCCCAAAAAAGAAAAGCCGCCCGAAGGCGGCTTTCCCGGTGTGATCGCTGCTAGAGGACCGGGGTACTAGTCGCGGCCGTGACCGCGATCGTTGTCGTCGTCACCGCCCCGGCCGTGCCGGTCGTGATCGTCGTCGCCGCGTGCCTGCCGGTCCTCCTTGCCGTTCTTGTACCAGCCCTTGTGCTTGCCGTTGTCGTGGTGCTCGTCGTCGCGATCGCGCGTCTGGCCGCCCGAGGCGCCATAGCGGTCGCTGTTCTGCGCCGAGCGGTTGCCCTGTCCATACTGCTGGTTCTGCTGATTCGCGCTGCCGTATGCGTTCTGGTTCTGCGTACCGCTCTGCTGCGAGTAGGGCATGTTCGACTGGCGGTTGTGCTCGTAGGCGCTCGTGCCGCCCTGGCTCGAGGCGTTGCCGCTGCCGTACTGCTGGCTCTGCTGAGCCGAGCTGCCGGTGGCGTTCTGGTTCTGCGCGCCGCTCTGGGACGTATTCGATCCAGTGTTGCCCGTCCCCTGCTGCGACGTGGTCTGGTTCTGGTTGCCCTGCGTAGTCGTGCTCTGGTTGTCGTTGCCGAGCACCTGCGAGCTCTGGTTGCCGCTGCCGATCTGCTGGCTGTTCTGCACGCCTTGCTGATCCACGCTTACGCTCGGGGAGACGGTTTGCGCGGCCGCGATTTGAGCGAACGCAAGAGTCACGGCGCCCGCGAGGGCGGTCATAGTCAACCTCATTACTTCCTCCAGGGTTATAGAAGCCCGCATGCGCGGACGGTGTGGGAATGACGCAAGGCCCATTCCACCCGCGCGAGCGATTTCGTGATGCGAAACTGCGTCAACCCCGGAATTCTTATGCGTTTTCGCTCAGCGCTTTTTCCAGCAGCTGCAGTGCGGCCGCGGCGAACGCGTGCATGTTTTCCAGCCGGTCGCTGCGATGCGTGCGCAGCGTCGCCGTCCTGCGCACGGCGCCCGCGACGGCGATGCACGTGTGCCCCGCCGGATCGCCGTAACGGTTTCCGGTGGGCCCTGCCGCGCCGGTCTCGCCGAGTCCCCACGTCGCCTGGAAGCGCTGGCGCGCGAGGTCCGCTCGCAGCCACGCGTTCTCCTCCGTCGCCGAGCGCGCTTTTTTCAGGAGCGAGTCGTCGAAGTCGCGCAGCGCGTTCCACGCCTGTCGCGTGTACAGCACCACGCCGCCGAGGCAGTACGCCGAAGCGCCCGGCACCGCGAGAAGCGACGCCGTGACGAGGCCCCCCGTCGACGACTCCGAGACCGCGATGGTTTCTTTTCGCTGCTTCAGGAGCTCGGCGATCCGTTCCGCGTGCTTGAGTAGTTCGTCCATGGGGTCAAAAATAAAAAATGGTGACAGTCACCAATTTCCGTTAGCTACGCGTCGCTGGAAATTGGTGACTGTCACCATTTTTTCAGCTCGGCGAATGCTCGAAGGTGTAGTCGCCGAGCACGCGCTCGCCGGCGTCGTCCACGGCCAGCAGGCGCGCGCGGAGGGTGAACTTGCCCCTGCGCTTGAGCACGGCCGGAGCGGGGCACATCAGCACCTCGCCGGCGGCGGCGTCGAAGGGCACGTCCTCGAAGCGCCCGGCGTCGGTGACGAGGTCCACGCGCCGCACGTCGGCGAGCGGCGCCGAGAGGCGGCTGACCACGAAGTCGTCCGCCGCGGCGATGGTGCACTGGACGCTCCCGCCCGGCGTCAAGGCGTATTCGCGCAGGCACAGTCCTTCGCCCTTCATCGCATCGAACAGCGCGCGCGAGATGACGGCGCGCACCGCCCCATCGCGCCAAGCCGCGCGCACCGCGCCGCCGAGCGCGACCAGCTCCGCGAGCTTCGTCGTGCACTCGTCGCAGCCGAAGAGGTGCTCCTCGAACGCGGCCTCCTCTTCGCGCGGCAGGTCGCCGAACCAGTAGTCGACCAGCGCGGCGAATTCGGCGCTCATGCCGCCTCCATGCACGCGCGGAGCTTGCCGAGCGCGCGATGCCGGATCACGCGCAAATTGCCTGGGCTCACCTTCAGGTCGGCGCAGGGACTTTCCTCAAAAAAGCCCGCAATGACGACGGAGCGCTCGCGCTCCGAGAGCGCCTCCAGGCAGCCGGCGAGCCGGTCGCGCTCGAACACGCGCGGCTCGGGGTCCTCGACCGCCTCTTCGGGTATTACCCATTCTTCCAAAAGTCCCTCCCGGCGCGCCGTCCCCCTTCGCTGGTCCATCACCACCATGCGGCACATGCCGAGCACGAACGAGGCGAGCCGCTCGGGGTCGCGGAGCTTGCCGGCGCGCAGCCGCTCGAGCGCCATCATGAGCACCTGCTGCACCAGGTCCGCGGCTGCATGTCGATCGCGCAGATGACGCAGACCGTAGAGCCGCACGCGCGGGGCGAAGCGCCGGCAGAATTCGGCCTCGGCGGCGGCGTCGATGGCGTGCGGCGATCCGGCGATGGCCCGGGCGAGGGCGGCGTCCTGCATGGCCCGAGGATAAATCGGATTCCCATGCCGAGGAGGTGTAACGGCGGGGCGTTTCGTTACAGGAATAAATGAGGCTGTAACGGGCCGGGGTTTCGTTACACATCCTCGTCGTTGCCACTTCAACAACCTTTAGGAGGACCCATGATCACCAACCAGGCCGCCGGCACCAACGTCCACGAGATCGCCCCCGGCATCTTCCGCATCAACACGCCGATCGCGATCCCCGGCGGGCCGGACTTCAACTTCAACCAGTACCTGATCGCCGGCGACGCCCCGCTCCTCTTCCACACCGGGCCCAAGCGCATGTTCCCGCTCGTGGCCGAGGCGGTCGGCCGCGTGCTGCCGCTCGAAAGCCTGCGCTACGTCGCCTTCTCCCACTACGAGGCCGACGAGTGCGGCGCGCTGAACGAGTTCCTCGCCGCCGCGCCGCAGGCCGAGGCGGTGTGCAGCCAGGTCGCCGCCATGGTGTCGGTGAACGACGTCGCCAGCCGGCCGGCCCGGCCGATGGCCGACGGCGAGGTGCTCCAGCTCGGCCGCCACCGCCTGCGCTGGCACGACACCCCGCACGTCCCGCACGGCTGGGAATGCGGCTTCATGATGGAGCTCGAGACGCGCACCCTGCTCTGCGGCGACCTCTTCACCCAGGGCGGCGCCGGCAAGACGCCGGTCACCGACGGCGACATCCTCGAGCCGAGCGAGGCCTTCCGCAAGCAGATGGACTACTACGCGCACGCGCCGCACACCGCCGCGACCCTCGAGCGCCTCGCGCGCGAAGAGCCGCGCACCCTCGCCGTCATGCACGGCAGCGCCTGGCGCGGCGACGGCGCGGCCCTGCTTCGGGCGCTGGCGAAGTCGCTGGGGTCAGAGCCCCGAATCTGAAAAGCCGCGGGAAAAAGAGGGACAGTCCCTATTTTCCTGCGCACTCCGCAAGCAACGGAAAATAGGGACTGTCCCTATTTTTCCCTACCGCAGCGTCCGCGTCCCGAGGCACTTCGGAAACGCCACGCAGCCCCAGAACATGTACACGTCGCCGCCGGGGCGGGCCGCGCTGCGCGGCGTCATGGGTTTCGAGCACTTGGGACACGCGGGCGCGGCGGCGGCGAAAAGCTCCGGAAAAGACACGGCCTGCCGCATTTTTTTTGTCGAGCTACCCATACGCACCAACCTATCTATCGCTCTTTTGTCGCAACGATTGTGCCAGCCGCGCGTTACCGGCGCGGTGACAAGGTTCCGCTTCGGCCTCCTCCAGGCGGCGAATCTCGATTCTTGCGCGATTCTTGCGAGGTTCCGGTGTCGCGATCCCGACCAGCGATGTCGCATCGCGTCTATACGGCGCACCCGCGGAATCCCGACATCACGCCGCCGTGTGCCGCGATAGCGCGCCTTCCCGCGGGCGAGCACAATGCTCTTCAGCGGCGACGAACTGCGAGTACAGAGAAGCAAGCTTTTTGGTTGGTGGTTGGTTTTGTTTGGCCCTGAGCTGGCCGCTCGGGCAGCAGCAGAAAACAAAGGGGCCCGTCCGCTAGACGGGCCCCGGCCTCCTCCTCGAACGACGATCGAACTGCGACTGCACTTTGTTTGGCCCTGCCGTGGACCGGGCTCTACCCAACTCGGTCTCTCGTGCTGGGGCTGCTAACAGCGTGCTGGCCACCCGTCGATCCGTGTGTAGACTGCGATCTACACACGTCGCGATGATGCGTCATTCGCGCGCTACACGTCTATTGCAGGCCGTAGTCCGGTAGGCCTACGCCGCGGCTATCCGCGCGGCCAACGGCTTTTTTCCGGGGCAAAAAAAAGAGGCCACCCGAAGGCGGCCGCTTGAGAGGGGAGCCAGAAACCCGAGGGAGGAGCGGGTAAATGACTCCAGGGGGAGCCATGATTCTGCAAGAGGCTCGCGCCGCTGTCTGTCAGCAGACGGAGGAACTTTCTGTAGGGAAAGTCTGACGTCGGGCTCCGACCCCGGCCTTGTTCCGGCAAAAAAAAATCGGGTTCGACCCCGATTTTGTTTTTCTCTCGCAAGTGGATCCAGCCCCAACCGGATCTCGAAAGACTGGGTGTCTTGTTGAGGGCACCCTCTCTACGTGGGTTCACATAGCTGGCGAATAGGGCGCCAACTCCGACTCGTAGATCGCGAACGGATTTTTCCCCTTGTCCATGCCGAGCTTGTCCATGATCGCCGGCAGGACCTGGTGCAGCAGCCGGATGCCGGTGATCAGCTCGTTCATGTAGATGTCGGGGTGGACGCGCCGGTCGTTGAAGCCGAGCGACTGCGCTTCGGCGATCCGCCCGAGCTCGTCGTCGGACTTGTTCACCATGTCGAGGAGCTCGGCGCCGAGCGGTGCGCGCGCGCGGAGGCACGTCTCTTTGACGATGCCGAGCCATTCGCGGTAGTCCCTTTCGGTGTTGTACTTGAACTCGCCGAAGCCGGAATACTGCCTCTCGAGCCCGAGCTTGCTCGCGGCGAGGTTCATCAGCCCGGGCTCGATGCTCGCGGTGTCGCCTTCCGCGAACATGTTGCCGAGCTCCTCGTCCATGAGATGCGGCTCGACGTAGGCGTGATAGAAGCCCCAGACGTTTGCGAGCGAGGCGTACATCCTGAGAATGAGCGAGGAGTACGGGTTCGTCTCGGTGAGCAAGTCCCAGAACTCCTGCCCTTCCGCGGTCCTGTAGTCCGTGGCGGACTCGTAGTCGGGGCGCTCGATCTCGGCCGGGAACGGCACGGGAACGCCGATGCCGATTTCCTGCAGCGTGGCCAGGGTGTGATGGACCAGCAGGTTGTCCTCGACCTCCTCGAGCGGGTAGGTGCGATAGCCGGTCTCCGCGCTCTGCGCTGCCAACGCGGCGAGAAACTGGGTGAGCCTCGCCCACTTGGCGAGGTCCTCTTCCGAGCCCGTCAGCGCGACCAGCTCGGCGTTGAACGGATCGCCCAGCTCGAGCATCTCGGCGAGCTCCTCTTCCATCTCGTACGGCATGTCGTCGCCGCTGATCCACTTGCCGACCTGCGTCGCGGCAACGTCGAGCCTGGCGGCGAGCTCGTTGTGGTTGCAGGACAGTCTCTTCATCGCCAACTGCACGAGCTTCTGGCTTCTCGATTGCATGGGGCTTGCCTCCCGGTTGATCCGCCCACTATCGACGAAGGCGAAGCGAGAGGCTTGACCGACCGCGCCAAGCGCTAATCCCGGCGCGCCGCTGGGGTCAGAGCCCCGAATTTGTAAAGCCGGAGGCGTACCTGCGATTTAGGGCTCTGACCCGACTTCTCGATTGGCGCCCCGGGTACAGCGCGCGGCGCGCGAGGAATAACGGCGCTCGGACCGTCCTCGGCATCATCGTCGGCCGCAATCCATTACTCGACGGAACAGCACCCGCATGAAACTAGGCCATCGTATCTACGTCGTCGAAGGCGACGCCGTGCGCCCGCTCGCGCAAAGGACCTTCGACGATTTCTTCTTCAAGAAAAAGCCGGCGCTTCGAGCGTATTCCGGCCAGACCCTGACGCTCGCGATGCCGATCTACGAGACGGCGAACCGGCGTCCGGCTCGCCTGGTGCGAATGGACAGGCTCCGGCTGACGGTGAAGGCCGACGGCTCGCTCGACCGCGACGAGTACCGCCGCCTCGTGAAAGATGCCTTCACCGCCCTTTTCCCGGCGGCCGACGCGGCCCATCTCGCGCAATCCAGGCTCGCCGACGCCGGCATGCTGTCCGCCGACAAGCTCCTCCGGAGCCGCTGGTCGCCGAAGATCTCCGAAGAGGCGTACAAGCGCATCCTGGCTCATCTGGGAATCCGGTGATCCGACCGGCGCGCAGGGCAAACCTGTTGGCGGACAAGGAATAACTTCCTCAGATGCCACTCGGCATCATGCCTCGATCGCAAACCGTAACCCGCCGGGAGAAAGGATCGAGGCTCCATGAGGCGAGCCGCGTGCTTTATCGCAACGACGAAGGCCCGCGCCTGACCTACGATGAAGCGCTCCATATGAAAGGTTTCGAAGTGAAAGGTTTCGAAGCATGAAAACGAGATCCATGCTCCTCGCTGCCGCGCTCGCGCTCGGGGCCCTCCACGCGCACGCCGACGACTGGGTGAGCCTCGGCAGCACCGATACGGGGTTCACGGTGCAGGTCAAGGCCGGCTCGATGCGCCTGTTGAACCGATACGACGGCGAGCCCGTGGTCCTCGCCCTGTTCCAGGTCCACGATCCTCGCGGCAATGTCACTTATGAGCGCAAGTACGTGACGCTTCGCGATTGCCGCAAAGGCGCCGGAGAGCTGGTCACCCTGGGTGCCGGCGAGGACACCAGCATCAGCCACATCAGCAAGTTCACTGCCGGCGGAGAGTCGGCGGCGTCGAACGTCGCCGACATCCTGTGCATGGCCGCCCGCGACGAGAACGACAGACGGCGTTCGACGGCCGAGCCCGCATAAGCCTCGTTCGTACCTGAACAGGCGATCGCCGCGTCGACCTGGCGCGCGGGGGAAAGCTGATGGCGCCGGGGGCACAACCTCCTCAGGCGCCTCCCCCCATCATGGTCGCTCCCGGTCACAAGCACGAAAGGGAGCGAATGAAACGGTCTACGCTGGCGATTACCGCCTTGGTTATGCTGCTGCTTCTCTCCAATGCGTTCTGGCTCTACCGAATCGTCGACGAGCGTATCGGTGCCGGGCTGGAGGCTGCCCGGCAGAGAGAAGCCTTGAGGCAGGTTTTCGCGCTGATTCCCGTGTTGGCTCAAAAAGCCGACCGCGCGCGGATCGTTGCCGCAGCCTCGGACGCAACCTCGCCTCCGAACAAGCAGGCTCTCCAGGCTGACGGATATGTATGGGTGGGCAGCCTTGGCTTGCGGTTTGACGGCGCGGGCGAGCTCGTCGAGGTGGTGACCAAGTTTCCCAAGCATTCGACGGGCATCATCCCGGCGCCAGGGGCGCGCCCGCTCGTCACTCGCCAGGGGAGCCGGCCGGGTGACTAAGACCTCGAACACGTGGCTGTTCCTCGATTTCCAGGAGGGCGTCGGCGTCCCGACCATCTGGTTCTGGAGGGATCTCGTGACCGACGAATCCTCGCAACAGTTCTCCACCGAGGAAGCGGCCTTGGAGGCTCTCCGCAACGGCGAGCTTGCGTTCTCGCCGCCGAAGTGATGTAGAGTCTGGCGGGCAAGAGTTTCGGCAAGCCAACTCGGAGAGGAGAAGCGGATGCGTAGTCGAATCCTGGCGTGGAGCTTACTCGCGGTGGCAGTGCCCGTCGCGTCCCAGGCAGCGGACGAAGACAAGACGCAATTCATGAGCCACAAGGACATCATGGCTCTCATCGCCAAGGCAAAGGCCGAGAGGAAGGGGAACGCGCCGATGGTCGCCGAGCCCATCCTGCAATTGGCGCCCTACCGCGCGCAGCTCGAGTACCGTCCCGCCACCGCACCCGCGGCGGTCCACGAAAAGGACGCCGAATTCTTCATCGTGCTCCAGGGCGCCGGCAATATCGTGACCGGCGGAAAGCTGGTGGAAGAGAAGCGGGTCAACGCGAACAACCTCAGCGGCGCGAAGATCGCCGACGGCGACTCGCACAAGGTCGTGGTCGGCGACACGCTCCTCGTGCCTGCGAACACCCCGCACCAGGTCATCCCCTCCGGCGGCAAGCCGATCGTGGTCATGACCATGCACGTCCCGTATCCGCCGGAGAACTGGCCCCCGAAGAACTAGGAATGAACTGACCTCGGTCAGGGCCCGCTGGGGTCAGAGCCCCGCTGGGGTCAGAGCCCCGAATTTGATAAGCCGAAGGCGTCCCTACGATTTAGGGCTCTGACCCCGATTTTGACTTTAGGATTCAGCCCCAACCCTCAGACCTCCAGCGGAGACACCGATGATCAAGTTCTACTACAGCACCGCCCCCAACCCGATGAAAGTGGCCCTCTGCCTGGAGGAGATGGGGCTCGCCTACGAACCGGTACCAGTCGAAACGCGCAAGGGCGAGCAGCACAAGCCCGGCTACCTGGCGATCAACCCCAACGCCAAGGTGCCCTCCATCGTGGACGGCGAGGTGACGATGTTCGACAGCAACGCCATCGTGCTCTATCTCGCCGAGAAGACCGGCAAGTTCCTGCCGAAGCAGGCCGCAGACCGCGCCGGAATGCTCTCGTGGCTGATGTTCGTCGCCTCGGGCATCGGCCCGTTCACCGGGCAGTACGTGCACTTCAAGAGCTACGCGCCGGAGAAGATCGGCTACGCGCTCGGCCGCTACGAGTTCGAAGCCCTGCGCCACTGGGGCATCGTCGACGCGCGCCTGGCGAAGGGCAAGTACATGGTCGGCGACACCTACACCGTTGTCGACATGGCGCTATGGGGCTGGGCGCGGCTGGTGCCGAACATCCTCGGCGAGCACGCCGCGAAGCTCGGCAACGTGAAGCGCCTGGTCGACGAGATCAGCGCCCGCCCGGCTGCGCAGAAAGCGGTCGCCCTCAAGGACCGCCACGCCTTCAAGACCGAGCTGGACGACGAGGCCAAGCGCGCCATGTTCCCGGGCAAATACTTCGCGCACGCCGCGAGCTGACGGGATGGGGTCAGAGCCCCGAATTTGAAAAGCCGGAGGCGTTCCTACGATTTAGGGCTCTGACCCCGAATTTTCTTTCAAGGCGCTGACCCCGATTTTCCGTCAACGATTCCAAGGGAGATCCGAATGAAATCCTTGTGGTCCATCGTTTCGATGCTGTCCTGCACGGCCGCGCTTGCGCAAGGGGTGCCGGCGATCCCGTTCACGGCCTCGGCGCCGCTCCAGCTGCCGAAGGACGTCTACCTCGGCGAAGCGACCGGCGTTGCGGTCAACGCCAAGGGCCACGTGTTCGTGCTCTCGCGCGGCAACACCAGCGGCCCCGCCTACGCCGCGGCGGCGGCGCAGCTTCTCGAATTCGACGCGCAGGGGAAGTTCGTGCGCGAGATCGGCAAGCATCTTTACGCCTGGTCCTTCGGCCACACCGTGCGCGTCGATCCGCAGCAGAACATCTGGGTCACCGACAAGGGCTCCGACATGGTGATCAAGTTCGATCCCCAGGGACGCGTAGCGATGGTGTTCGGGCGCAAGCAGGAAGCCTCCGACGAGGACACCGCTCCGCTCAAGCACCCGAAACCGCCGCTGCCCGCCGAGGACGGGCGCTTCCGCCAGGTCACCGACGTCGCGTTCGGCCCCGACGGCAGCGCGTTCATCAGCGACGGCTACATCAACTCGCGCGTCGCCAAGGTCGGAAAGGACGGGGCCTGGCTCAAGTCCTGGGGCGACCGCGGCACCAAGGAAGGCGAGTTCAACACGCCGCACTCGATCGCCGCCGATGCGAAGGGCAACGTCTACGTCGCCGATCGCGGCAACCGGCGCATCCAGGTGTTCGACGGCAACGGCACGTTCCTGCGCATGTTCACCATCGACGTGCCCTACGACCAGGGCGCGCACCCGGCGATCGGCAACGTGCCCGACGTGGCGAAGATCGAGGCCTCGGGCGGCGCGAAGACCATGATGCCCGGCTCCCCCTGGACCGTCTGCATCACGCCGGGCCCGAACCAGGTGCTCTACGCCTCCGACGCCTTCCCGGGCCGCATCTACAAGCTCTCGCTCGACGGCAAAGTCCTCGGCTACCTCGGCGAATCGGGGAAGCAGCTCAAGCAATTCGGCTGGGTGCACGAGATCGCCTGCCCCTCCGAGAACGTGCTCTACGTCGCGGAGCTCCTCAACTGGCGCGTGCAGAAGCTGGTGCTGCACCCCAAGGGCGCCCAGTAGGGTCCCGCGGGGTCAGAGCCCCGAATCTGAAAAGCCGAAGGCGTTCCCACGATTTAGGGCTCTGACCCCGATTTTTCGATTTAGGGCTCTGACCCCGGCAGCGTTCGCCTTTACGTAGCTGATCGGCCTGACGCGCGTAGGCTTCATAAGACCGAATTTAGCCTTTATCGGTCCACGGGCAAGCCAGTCGATCGGCGCTTTGACGCGCGCGGGCAACCGCTTGGCGCGCCGGGGATAACGCCCTCCCGGCGATGCGCGGCACCATGCAGGCTACCGTTACGCGAGAGGAGCATGGACATGAGCGTGAGCAACCGGGTCTACATCGTCGAAGGCGACAGCATCACTCCCGTGGCGCAAAAGATATTCGACGATTTCTTCTTCAGCGAGAGGCCGGCGCTTGGCGCCTATTCCGGCCGCACGCTGACGTTCGCGATGCCCACCTACGAGCTCGAGAACAAGCGCCCGGCCCGCATCGTCCGCTTCGACACGCTGCGGCTCGCGGTCAAGCAGGACGGCTCGCTCGACCAGGACCACTATCGCCGTTGCCTCACGGACATCTTCTCGGCCATCGATGCGGAAGACCCGGCGCGCGCGTCAACGGCCAGAAAATACCGCTCGCCGAACATCTCGGAGAAAGCCTACAAGCGAGTCCTGGCTCACCTGAGCATTCACGAGCCCGTCGCTCTTGCAGCGGCCGCCTAGCTGGCACGCTCAGGGACAGACCCTGCTTCTGGCTTCTGTTTTTGTGGTCTGTCCCTGATCTTCGATTCAGGGGTCTGGCCCCGATCTTGTTTTTCTCGCGGGCCGACCACGCGCAATCAGTAAGCCACCGAAAACTGCGCGCGCAGCTGCCAATGGGCGGCGCCGTCGGGCCTCACGACGTTGGAATACGCACCGAGCTGCCATCCCATGCCCTGCAGGCGCGACGGAAATATCCTGCCCACGTCGAACCCGAGAGGCACGGTCCAGCGTTGGCCTGCAGGCGCTTTCCAGTCGTAGGCAAAGGTCGGGTTGGTCTGGATGTACCAGTTGCTGGGGTAGGTGTAGCTCAATTGGCTCTCGATCTGCGTGAGACTGACCTCCTCGCGGTCGTGTGCCCCTGCAAAAGACCAGAGATGGCTCACCAGGATCCCGTTGACCCAGGGCTCGTTCGCGTAGATGAAAGCTGCGGTCGGGCCTGCGGACCATTTGCCCGTGCCGAGAAGGGTGTCGGTCGCAGTGGGTAGCTGCATGATCGGGCCTGCGCCCCAGATCCACGCACCCGTCCGCGCTGGCGAGAGGAAAAAAGAGCTGCTGAGGTCCCCCAGTCCCGTTGTTTTCTCCGGGTCGGGAAGACGGGTGAGCGACACGCTGGAGCGCGTAATGACATGCCAGTCGTCGTTCAGCCGGAACGGCAGGACGGGCTGGAAATTGAGCGCCGGCTGGCTCTTATGGTCCGGCCCGACGCCGAAATCAACGCTGGCGGTCGTCGAGAGCTTGGTAACGTCCGCGATCGGGTTCAGCTGCTTCTCGACCGCGGTCGCCTCGGCGGGATGCGCGGATTGGGAAAGTGCGAGCGCGAGCAGGGACAGCAGTGCTGACGATGCAACCAGGTTCGGCCGCGCTGCGCTCATCACCATTCCGTAAAGCATGAAGCGTGGTTGGACGCTTGCAACGACGTCGCTGCGGGAATATAACGTAAATACAAATGACGCCTGAAACGGGGGCGGCGTCGGCCGCCGGCGCGTCACCTGGGAGGAACGTTCCGATGGCGGCTTCTCAACCGCTTGCCGGCAGAACATTGGGGGAATCGGGCGATTTCTCGCTCGTGCTGGGCGGGCCGCTCTTTCAGCTCCTGCGCCGGGCGCATATCTCGGGCGACGCGCTGGAGCTGGCCGCGCGCCGCGTTGTCCTGATTTCGCTGCTTGCATGGCTCCCCCTGCTCGTGCTGTCGGCCGCGGAGGGGCACGTCCTCTCCGGAGTCGCGGTTCCATTCCTGCGGGACCTGGAGGTCCACGTCCGGTTCCTGGTGGTGGTGCCGTTTCTCGTGGCTGCCGAGCTGGTGGTGCACCAGCGGATGCGGTTCGTCGTGGGCCAGTTTCTCGATCGCGACCTGATACCGCAGGCCGACCGGGCGCGCTTCGATGCCGCCGTCGCGTCGGCGTTCAGGCTGCGCAACTCGGTCGCCGCCGAGGTGTCGCTCGTGGCGCTGGTCTACATCGTCGGCGTCACGCTCGTGTGGCGGAACTACATGGCGCTCCCGGCTGCGACCTGGTACGCAACGCCCTCGCCCGGCGGCACGGAATTGACCCTGAGCGGGTGGTGGTTCGGCTACGTGAGCCTGCCGCTTTTTCAGTTCCTGCTGGTGCGCTGGTACTTCCGCCTGTTCATCTGGGCGCGGTTTCTGTGGCAGGTCTCCCGCATCGAGCTGAACCTGGTTCCCACCCACCCCGACCGGCTGGGCGGCCTCGGCTTTCTTCCGGGCACGGCGTACGCATTCATACCCCTTGCGGTGGCGCATGGAGCGATGGTGGCCGGCCTGATCGCGAGCCGCATTTTCTACACCGGCGCTACGCTTCTTTCGTTCAAGGTCGAAATCTGCGTGATCGTGGGTTTCATGCTGTGCCTGCTGTTTGGCCCGCTGATGGTGTTCGTGGGGCAGCTCGCCGCGGCCAAGCGCGCCGGCGCACGCGAGTACGGAACGCTCGCACAGCGCTACGTGCGCGAGTTCGACGCGAAGTGGCTGCGCGGGGGTGCAAGCGCGGACGAGCCGCTCGTCGGCAGCGCCGACATCCAGTCCCTCGCCGACCTGGGCAACAGCTACGAGGGCGTGCGCTCCATGCGGATCTTCCCGGTCACACGGGATGCGGCTTTCCAGGTCGGCGGCGCGACGCTCGCCCCGATCGTGCCGCTCGCACTCACCATGATGCCCGCCGAGGAGCTGCTGAAGCAGTTGTTCCAGATACTGGTCTGAAGCCCAGCCAGTTCATTTTCGGTTCCGGGCCTCACGCCGCGACGGCAGCCCGCCTCGGCCTGCCGCGAGGGCGATGCAGGGGAACGCCCCGGCGTTCCACCTTGTAGAGGGCGGGCGCTTCGCTTGCCTGCAGCGTAAAGGGATTGCGCACCGTGACCGGGCCGAGCTTCGCGCCGTCCGGCAAGTCCTCGGTGAGCAGCAGCTGGCAGTCCTGCAGCTGGGCCGCCGCCACGATGGTGCTGTCCCACCACGCGAAGCGATAGCGGCGCTCGATCTCGTGCGCACGGCGCAGCACGGCTTCGTCGACCGGATACGGCTTCCAGGAGAGGTATCGCTCGAGGTAGTGCCAGGCGCCGTCCGGCGAGATTCCGAGCTTGCGCGTGGCGACCGAATAGGCCTCGGCCAGGGCCTGAGTACTAGTGCGACCGAGCTGCTGGTCCCAAAGAGTCTCGATCCACTCCGCGGCGCGAGCCTGCTTGGCGGCATCCCGCCAGTCGCGCACGTAGATGAAAACGTTAGCGTCGACGAAGCACGGGCCGGTCATGGATCTCCTCGCGCGTCGGATAGGGCTGCGGCCGGCCCTTCAAGGGCCACGGCTTGAGATCTTGCCGCCAGGCGCGGTACGCCGCCTCGTACTCGTCCGAATGGCGCAGCTCCTTGCGCAGCACCTCGCCGATATAGCGCGACAGGCTCATCTTGCGCTCCGCAGCCTCCACCCGGGCGCGTGCCGCCGTGTCCTCGTCGAGCGTCACGGTGACGTTTTTCATGAACCTGGATATTACACGGACTTCGTGTATTTACGCCGAATCAAGCCGCTCGCCGCGAAACGCCGGAGCGCAAGCCGATATCAATCTGAGCTGGCGCGACTACCCTGGTAGTCGTCCGGCGTCAGCCTGGGGGTCAGAGCCCCGAATCTGAAAAGCCGGAGGCGAGCCTACGATTTAGGGCTCTGACCCCGATTTTTCGCGTCACTACGTTCGACCCTTCCTGTAGCAGTCGCTTGAAGTACTTCCCTCGCTCAGCCTTGGAGTAGTCGAAGTCGTATGGCACGAACCCGGCGACCTGCTTTCCCTTCCCGTCGCGCATCGCCTGCTCTGCGACCGATCAACTGCCGCCGGCGGAAGCCACTTCGAACTCGAGCTGCTTGAGGTCGGCGCTCGGTACGCGCCGCTTCACGTCCAGCACTTCGATTCCGACGACTTCACCGGCCGCATTGAAGTCGAGGATGATCCCGGGCTTGACCTCTTCCGATTCGACGACGTCCGATTCGTCCAGGCTGAGGTACAGGGCGTCGACCTGCTCGTCGTAGTGCATTTTCATGGTCTGCCTCTCAGCCGGCGGTCGAAATAGACGGTGATCACCCGCAGTGGATTGACGCTCGGATTGTAGAGCACCCGTAGTACGCGATAGTTGCGTTCCGCTACACGCAGGAACGCATGCATCACGCCGGGCTTTGCCGGATCGGGTTGCCTCCAGTCCGGACCGGTCAACGCGTGTTCGATCCACGCGATGTCGATCTTTCGTTTTAGCGCGGCGGCTTCAGCGTGGCTGGTGAGTTGGTAGACCGGGACCACGCCCGTACCAACGCCCGGCCACACTGAATGTTGACGTGACGCATGATTAATCAGCGAAGCGGCTAACCGCGGGTAGTCGCGCTCTAAGAGGCAGCTGCGACGACTACTCGGGCTTTCGTGCGCGCAGCTCGCTAACCGCGGAAAACTCCATGAGCTCCCGCCTGCGCGGGAACGACGAACCCCTGACAGAATGACCGCTAACGACCCAAAGCGGACATTCGATTCGGACGGGGCCTTGGCTTCGGGTGACTGGCGACGGCACCCTTACTGCGTTCGTGGCGGTTCTGGAAACTGCTGCAGAAGTACGTCGATCACCCGAAGCATGAGTCCTTCGGGTATCGGCTCTTTGCCGAGGATGTAGTGCCTCAAGACACTCTCACTTAGCTTCAACTCGGAAGCTAAGTGAGGTATCCCGCCAACCTGCGCCGCCGCGCGCGCCAGGATCCGTCGTGCGCTGTCCACCTTCATTCGCAATCCCGGTAAGTCGGGCGATCCGCCGGTTCACGAAGAGCTGATTTCGATGCGTCGCGGCTTCGCGTGTTCGGCCTTTGGAATGCGCAATTTGAGGACGCCCTGCTTGAGATCCGCCGTGAGCTTGCCCGTGTCGAACTCTCTGGATAGCGCGAATACACGCCGGAATCGAGACCGCGCAACTTCCACATGCGTAGCCTCCATTTCCTTTGGCATCTCCAGCGCCATCTTGCCGTCGAGGAACAGATTCTCGCCGTCCACATGCAAGTCCAGGTTTTCCCTTGCGACGCCCGGGAGATCCGCGTAGAGGGTGATGCCCCCTTCGTCTTCGATCACATCCACCGGAGGCAAAAGGAAAGGCTCGTCCGGTAGGGAATCCTTCGTCCGCGCAGCAACGTTTTGATCGCTCATAGCCTCCTCCTTTCCTTTCAGCCGATCTGAACTCGACGCGGCAGCGCCGATTCTTGACGTTTGATGCTCACGTGCAAGACGCCCTCCCGATACGTGGCGCGTACATCATTCGGGTCGAGGTCGTCGGAGAGCGAGATCACGCGGTGAAAGCGCCCGGCGAATCGCTCGTTCATGTGGACGCTTTGCGGTCCCTGAGGGAGCTCTGATTTTCGCTCGCCAGAGATGCTGAGAACGCCCCGTTCAAGCTGTACTTCGATCTTGCTCGGATCGAGACCTGGCGCGAAACCATAGATCTCTGCCGAATGCGGAGTGCTTGCTACGTTGAATGCGGGGAAACCACCCCTTGCAAACCCGCGAATGCTCGGTGACAGCTCAAGCGCCTGCTGCATCTGGCGCTGGAAGCGTTCCACCTCTGCGAACAGGTCGCGGGGAAATAGAGAAAATTCCATGCGCTGTCCTCCAGTGAATAAGTTTGCAGGCCGTAGGATATGAGCGGCTCACGCAATTTCAAGCCCCTTGAAAACGATCGGGCCACCCCCTATTTCCGTTGGCTTTGTCCGTTCGGAAGCGCCAATGTCCGCTTTTGGCCGCTAGCGGACATTGGCGTGCCGCGGCGTAGAATCGCGGCCGCTGGCGTCAAACGGCGTGCTCCGACGGGCGAGCAAACCTGTTAATCCGTACGTCGTAGCCTCAAGGTGGACGCGGCCGGTTCACCGCGCCAGCGGATCCGGCCGCAACTGAATCTTGATCGCCTTCGGCCGGTTCTCCTTCCCGCCCTCGAGGTG
>DATBKV010000239.1:0-16444 GCA_036555745.1 Xanthobacteraceae bacterium
CCGGGACCCCCAGAGAGGCGAGGATCCAGCTCACGGATGCCGGCGACCGCGGCGAAAGACAATGAGACACTGGATCACCTCCTTTCGGTTGTTGACGATTCGCCCAATCTAAGCAGCATTCACCGATTGTCAAAGCCAGCACCCGGCCGGATATCACGATGAGCCATCCCGAAGCCGCCGGCGCCGCGGTGAAGCCCACATCGGAACGGTGGCGCCGACGACGGGCCGCGAATCCAGGTTGTAATGCGCGCGCAGACGTCGGTCGCGGACGCGCGAGTTCCCGGGACACCTGCTTGCAAGTATTCTATCGGCTGGTCTGTTTGCGAGACGACGCGAGTCGACTCGAAATGGTGTGGACGGGCATGCTTCCTCCGACGCCGTCGCGAGAGCGAGCCCCTGCGCCGGCACGGTCGTCGATCGGCTGGCAGCATTGCCGAGGAGAGCAGATGTGAAACCGATTCTGGGCTTGGTGGCGGGCCTGGCGACCATCACCATCACGCAAAGCGCCGAGGCCGAAACCTTGCGCGTCGCGGTCGCGCAGCGCGGCTTCTGGAACAGCACCTTCATCGAGATGGGTCTGAAGCAGAGTTACTTCAAACAGGCCGGTCTCGATATCGAGATTCTCTACACCGAGGGTGGGGCTTCGACGCTTACCCCGGTCATCGCCGGCAGCGTCGACATCGCCATGACCAATGGCGTGCTCGGCGTGGTCGCCGCCTATGCCAAGGGCATGCCGGTGAAGATCATCAGCGCGGAGGCAACTGGCGCCGCCGATGCGTTCTGGTATGCGCGCCCGGAAAGCGGGATCCGGAGCCTCGCCGACACCGATGGCAAGACCGTCGCGTTCTCCTCGCCGGGGTCGTCGACCAATCTCATTCTGCTGCAGCTGGTGCAGCAGGCGAAGGTCGCGCCTCGGCTCGTCGCCACCGGCGGGGCACCCGCGACGCTCACACAGGTGATGTCCGGACAGATCGACGTCGGCTGGTCGGTGCCGCCGTTCGTGCTGCAGCAATTGGCCGACGGCAAGCTTGTGATCATCGCGCGGGGCAGCGACGCCGCCGCGATCGCGCGGCAGACCATTCGCGTCAACGTCGCCAACGGCAACGCGCTGCGGGAGCGGCGCGAAGCCTTCGTGCGCTTTATCAAGGCGTTGAGCCGCTCGATCGATCGGGCCTATTCCGATCCGAAGGCGATCGACGACTACGCCGAGATCGCCAAGGTACCGCGCGCGCTGGCGCAGCGCACGCGCGACGAATTCTTTCCCAAACAGTCGCTGCAGCTGTCCGAGGTCAAGGGTCTCGACCTCACGCTGAAGCAGGCGCTCGAATTCAAATACATCTCCGCGCCGATGACCCTGACGCAGGCGCAAGGAATGCTGGACATCCTCGCGCAGCCATGAGGCGAATGCGGTTGTATGAGCGGGATGCAAAGCAGCGCTGAAGGACAGATGAGGATGCAAATGCAGCCGAAACGGGCAAACCACCTCGGGCAGCGCCGACCTGCCCGCGCCCGCCCCCCCATCAGCGCGCTGGCCCTCGCGGCTCTGCTCGCCGGCGTCGTCACGCCGGTGGCCTGGGCGCAGTCGGTCCCGGATTACGCCGCCATCATCGCGGCGCCCGATCGCAGCGAGGCCGATCGCGAGACCGACAAACGCCGCGATCCGGTCAAGCTGCTGGCCTTCACCGGCGTGCGGCCGGGCATGAAGGTGCTCGATATGGGCGCCGGCGCCGGCTACAGCACCGAGCTGATGGCGCGCGCCGTGGGCGCGAGCGGCACGGTCTATGGACAGAACGCCCGCGACCTGCCGGCGCGTCCCAAGGAGCGGCTCGAGGCGCGCATGAAGAGCCCGGCGATGGCGCATGCGGTTATGCTGATGCGGCCATTCGACGATCCGCTGCCCGCCGACGTGCGCGACTTCGACCTCGTCACCTTCTTCTTCTACTACCATGACACGACCTACATGCCGGTTGACCGCGCCGCGATGAACCGCAAGCTCTTCGCTGCTCTCAAGCCTGGTGGCGCACTCGTCATCGCGGACCATTCCGCGCGCGCGGGCGATGGCGCCACTGTCGGAAAGACATTTCACCGCATCGAAGAGAGCGTCTTGCGTGGTGAAGTCGAGGCCGCCGCCTTCAGGCTGGTGACGCAGGGCGATTTCCTGCGCCACCCCGAAGATCCGCGCGACTTCAACGTGAACCGGCCGACCGGACCGGTGGACGAGTTCGTGCTCAAGTTCCAGAAGCCGAATTGACTTGCCGCTTCCGGCCCGCGCAGGCGCGAATGGCAGGGGGCGGCGAGCCGGCATCGAATTCTGCAATTCGGCCGGATTCGCCTGACTGCAGTGACAAGCGCTGCTTCGCGGCGAACGCGTAGTCGGCGCGACCGAAGTGGCTTCGTCTAGTGCCGTCTCGCCTGCACGAGATATCCGACGATCGTATCCTCGCCCAGCTGCTTGCAGGCTTCCAAGCGGTGCAGTCCCTCCACCAGGACGAAGCGCTCGCCATCCTGGCGCACCAGGATCGGAGTTTGCTGGCCGACCTCCAGCATGCTCTTGGCGATCTCCTGGGCCTTGGCGGGATCGAACGTCGCCCGCCGCTTCGCGGGCACGTAGATTTTCGCGATCGCGAAAGTCTCCTGCTTCATCATACGTGGTCGGGTCCGATGCCGCGCGCTCGCTTGCTCTGCGCGCTACTGAAGCTCGCTCTTCACCTTCTCGAGTCCCGCATTCACGCAGGGCTCATCGACGCCGGGCGAGCCCGACAAGCCGACGCCGCCGATCACATCATTGCCGACCTTGATCGGCACCCCGCCGCTGATGGCGATCACGTTCGGCAGCGTGGTCTGCTCACGCCGCACCGGCCGTGTCGCCATCTCCTTGAGGAAGTCCTCGGTGGTCATCTTGAAGGTCATGGCGGTGTAGGCCTTGCGGCGCGCGTTTTCCATGGTGTGCACGCTGGCATTGTCGGCGCGCAGCGCCACAACGGTGTTGCCGCCGCGATCGACCACCACGACCGATACCGGATAGCCTCTGGCCTTGCAGTCCTCCAACGCATTCTCAGCGATGGTCTTGGCGATCGCGTAGCTCAGCTCCTTGCGCTGGATGAGTTGCGCGCTTGCGGGGGTGGCGATCAGTCCAACAAGGACGACGACGGCGAGACGTTTCACGTTGGTGGACATGTGGAGACTACTCCCTGAAACGGCGGCATGCCTGCTTTGCCGATAACAGCACGGACCGGAAGCCTATTCCATGTCGACCTGTAGCTGAGGCGCGAGCGCGCGCGGCGGCCCTGGCACACGCGGATGTGAACAGGTGAGTGGAGCGGCGTCGTCGCTGCCCGGAACCCGTGGCTGCGGCGACGGTTGCTCCCGGCGGCGGGGCACGGGCTCGCGCGTCCTGGTCGGGCCGAGGAATGGAGAATCCCCATGAAGATACCGTCCAGACTTCTTGCCGCCAGCGTCGCCGTTGGCGTCGCGGCGCTCGCCGCTCCGGCCGGCGCGGCGCCGATCGCCGCCCCGTCCGCGCTGCGCGCTGCCGCCGCGCCCGCAATCCAAACCGTGCAGTGGCGCGGCTGGCGGGGCTGGCGCGGTTGGGGATGGGCACCCGGCCTGGCAGCCGGCGCGATCGTCGGCGGCGCAATCGCCGCCGCAACGCAGCCTTGGAACTGGGGCTACGAGGGCTACCCCTATGCTCCCGGCTATGCCTACCCTGGCTACGCCTACGCGCCCGCCTACGCCTATGCGCCGGGCTATGCCTATGGCTACGGCGGCGGCCCGGGCTACGTCGCGCCGACCAGCCCCGGCTATGGCTACGGCGACACCGGCTACACCTATGCCTATTCGCCGGGCTACGCCGACTATGCCTATGCCCCCGGCGTCGTCGTCAGCAGCGGGCGCGGCAGCAGCACTTACTGCTCGCAGCGCTTCCGCTCCTACGATCCCGCCTCCGGCACCTATCTGGGCTTCGACGGGCGACACCATCCTTGTCGGTGACGCGGCCGGTCCGCGTCATGGCGGCCGCCGCGGACGGCCGTTTGCCGGCGGAGGACCGCGCGTGCGGTCCTTCGCTTCCTTCGCGCCGCCGCCACCATGGCGCATGCGCGCGGCATATCCCTCAGTCCATGGAAATCGCCCGGCGCTGACGGGGCAGCGCCGGGCGAATGTCGCTAGTACCGGATCGCTGCGCTCAGTGCGCCAGCGGATCCGGACGAAGCTGGAAGTGCACGGCCATCGGCTTGCTGCCTTTGCCGCCTTCCCGCAGCCACGGCGTGCGGTCGCCGCTCGACGTCCACAGGCCGCGGCCCTTCCAGCCAGCATTGGGGTCGTCGATACGCCCGTCGAAGCCCTTGGCGTAGAAGCCTATCGGATAGGGCACGCGCAGGACGATCGGCTTGCCGTCCTTGAACGCGATCAGCCCGTCGTTGAGGTTGCCGGTCGACATCGGCACGTCCTCGCCCAGCCCGAACGTGTTGTGCTGATCGACCCAGGAGTAGTAGCTCGCCTCCGCGCTGTTGTCGCCGATGCCCTCGAAGCCGGGTCCCGGATACTTGTAGAACGACCAGCCCTCCGGGCAGTGGTCGCCGGTCGCCTTCGGCCCGTTGAGCGGGGCCTTGCACTTGCGCCGGTCGAAGCTGCCGATGTGGCCGCTCGCGAGCGACACCCACACCACGCCCTTGCTGTCGATGTCGCCACCGCGCGGGCCGAAGCCGGGCATCGGGATATTGTAGATCTCCGCGAGCGCGGTTTCGGGCGGATTGGGTCCGGGCGCGAGCCGGATCACCGCCCCGTGGCCGGCGAATACGCCGGCGGTGAACCAGACCGAGCCGTCGACGGGGCTCGGCATCACGGCATAGGTCCCCGACCCTCCGGTGATGCGCATGTCCTTGTTCGGATCCATCGGCTGACCCGGCTCGGTCGTCTCATCACGTTTGCCGTTGCCGTTGGTGTCGAGGACGAACGCTGTCCAGCCCTGCGACTTCGCCGCATCGCCGGTCGCGTCGAACATCTTGGTGTTGAGCCAGCCCGCCACCTGGCCGCCGCCGCTGGTCCACAGCGTATCGTTGGCGTCGTAGCCGAACTGCAGATGGTGCGTCCCGAAGCAGGTGTCGACGAACGTGTACTTCATGGTCTTGGGGTCGAGCATCGCCAGCTGGCGCACGTTCTTCTCGATCGGGAAGAGCTTGGCGGAAGGGTTGTCGGAGCCCTTCTTGCAGAAGGCGGGGTTGTCGGGGCCGCGGATCGCCGCGGTTAGCCAGACGCGGCCCTTTCCGTCGATCATGTCGTTATGGTTGTTGACCCTGGTGTCCCAGAGTTTCTCGTCGCCCCAGTAGGCGGAGGGGGCGACCGGCTTCTCGACCGCCGCGTGGCCGGGGCCGAGCGATTCCGGCATGTTCGGATCGCGCACCGGCGCCTTGAAGCTGGTGACCGTGCTGGTCTTGGGATCGAGGATCGGCAGCTCGTCCGTGGCGTATTCCGGCGAGCCGTAGAGCGGTCCGTAGGCGTTGACGGTCGGATTGCGCCGGTCCGAGGCGATCAAGTCGTGCAGGTATTTCTTCGGCTCACCCCAGTCCCAGGTCGTGACCACGATGTTGCGCTCGACCCCTTGCGGACGCGGCGGCTTGCTGTGCGGCAGCTCGCCCTTGGCGACGCGGTCGGTCCAGTCGCCGAAATACTTGTACGGCGCGCCGCCGAGATAGCCGGCCAGCGGGTTGATCATTAGCGGCGCGGCCTGGCCCGACATCGTGCGCCGCCGCCACGCCTCCTCGCCCGACTTGAACTCGCCGAACGCCGCCGGGATGGTGCGCGTGGAGATCTGCCCGAGTTGGTGGCAGCCGACGCAGGCCCGGTTCTTGATCACGGTGAGCCATTCGGCCTGCGTGACCTTATCCGGGATGTCGCTCTTGCCGCCGAATTGGCTGGCGTCGGGGATCTTGAGCATCGAGTACCAATAGATTGCCGGATAGTACTGCGCGGCCGCCGCCTCGTTTGGGGCCGGCGTGGCGCGCAGATTGAGCTGCTGCCCGGGCTCGGCGTCGACCTTGGACGAGTCGATGAGGCCATAGCCGCGCACCCAGACCTTGTATTTCCCCTTGGGAAGATCGGGCACGACGTAGCGGCCCTGGTCATCGGTGACCACCATCTTGGCGTAGCGGGTGGGCAGGTCATGGGTTTCCGCGATTACCCAGACTCCGGCTTCCGGCCCGTTGGCGCCAGTGACGACGCCACCGATGTCGTCCGCGTCGATCGCAACCGCGGTCTGGGCGTGCAACCGCGCGGGCGCGGCGGCCAGGAAGGTGGCCAAGCCGATCGCCGCCACGCTCAGATACAGGCTCGTTTTGAGTCTCATAGGTGCGCTCCTCCTAATGCGATTATCGTGTTTGTGATGGTTGCGTCGCCCCGCGCGGGCCACCGGTCGGCGCCGCCCGCCACTGCGCGTTGGGCAGGATTCTGCACAGTCGCCTCCGCTCCGCAATGGCAATGGGATGGCCGCGGCGCGCTACCAATCGCTTGCGCGCAGCCCTATATCTGGCGGGCAAGCTGCAACCGGGAGCTCCATCCATGTCGAAGCCGCTGATCGTGTCCATCCCGCACCACCTCGGCCGCGAGGAAGCAGCGCGCCGCATCAAGTCCGGGCTTTCCGCGGCGCGCACGAACTATTCCGCCTTCCTCAGCATCCACGAGGAAACCTGGACCGGCGACCGGCTCGCTTTCAATCTCAGCGCGCTCGGCCAGAGCGCGGCCGGCCTACTTGACATCGCTGACGATCACGTGCGCCTGGAGGTCACGCTGCCGTGGCTGCTCGCCAAGGTCGCGGAAAAGCTCACGCCCGCGATCCGCAAGGAAGGCACGCTGATGCTGGAGAAGAAGTAATCGGCAGGGGAAACAGGCAGGCGAGTTTGCGGGCGGGTCGAGCCGCAGTCCGACCCTTCGGTTCGAAGGCTTCCATGCCGCGCTCGCGCGCTTGAGAGTTGAAATCGAGCGTGGTGATATGCGCGTGAAGGCTTGGCCCACCGTCTGCGCTTCGCTTGCCCGTTGAGGAACGTTCTTCACTTTCGATCCCTCCACCAGCCATCGTGATCCTTTCCAGCACCGCGCGCGCCGCCGACCGCCTGGCGCAGATCGGCCCGGCCCTGCTCGGCGCCTCGTCGTTCGCCTGCGGGGACGTGCTGAGCAAGGTCGTGCTCAGGCATGGCGCCGACGTACTCACCATGTCGATGGTGCGCGGCGTGATCGGCGTCGTGCTGCTGTTCGCCTGGCTGCAGCTGCTGCCGCCGCGCCCGCCCTTCGCCCCGCGCGCACGCGCGATCTCCTTCGGCCTCGGCGTCCTGTTCGCCGGCAACGTTATGCTCTTGTTCACGGCGATCGCGTTGGTCGAGGTGCCGATCGCGATCCTCACGTATTTCGTCTATCCCCTGCTGACTGGTTTGGCGGCCGCGGCGACCGGCCTGGAGAAGATCAGCTGGCGCGGCGCCCTGGCGGCGGTGGTCGCGTTTCTCGGACTGGCGCTAATGATCGGCGCGCATCCGGGAAGCCTCGCGGCGATGGGCATCCTCGCGGCGCTCGGCGCCGCCGGCTGCCGGGTGGTGATGCTGCTGGTCACGCGCGCCGCGCTGCAGGGGGCGGATGCCCTGCAGATCACCTGGTATTCGATGATGTCCTCGACCGCGGTGCTCGTGGCGGCGACGCTGGCGGCGCAGGACTGGCAGCCACCCGTCGACGCGCCGGGCTGGACCGCGCTGCTTGCGTTCAGCGCCGCCGTGACCGCAGGAATTCTCGGGGTGTTCGCGTCGACCGTACGTATCGGACCGTTTCGCACGGCTCTGTTCATGAATCTCGAGCCCTTGCTCGCCACCATCGGCAGCGCGCTGTTTCTCGGCGAGGTGGTTACGCCGCTGCAGGCGCTCGGCGGCGCAGTGATGATCGCGGCGCTGATGGCATTTCAGCTGCGCCGGTGAAGGCGCGGGGGAGAGGCGGGTGCGGCTGAGGGCGTCGCGCTCGCCTGCCACCTCACACCCGCTCCACGAAACTATCCACCACCCGCTTCTCGCCGGCCTTGTCGAACGCGACGGTGAGCTTGTTGCCGTCGATGGCGGTGACGTTGCCGTTGCCGAATTTCTGGTGGAAGACGCGGTCGCCGACGGCGAAGTTGGAGACGGTGCCGGTCGACTTGGCGACCAGCTCGCCCTCGATGGTGAGGAGGCGGCGGCGCGGTTTGCCGCGGGCGCCCGCGCCAGGAGGGGGGAACGGGGAACCGAACGATGCTGCGCCGGCGATCGCTTCGTCCGGTGCCGAATCTGCGTCCGCGTCCTCCTCGAACCCATCGCCGCCGAAGCGGCTGCGGCCGCGCGCCTGCGCGCGCTGCCAGCCGGGGGTGGTGTAGCTCGAGCCGAAATGAGTCATCTCGTCGAAGCGCGACGTATAGGCGGGGAAGCTGCCCTTCGCCTCCGCCACCTCGACATCCGCCTCCGGCAATTCGTCGAGGAAGCGCGAAGGAATGTTGGACGACCACAGGCCGTGCATGCGGCGGTTGGCGGCGAAATAGATCAGCACCCGCCGGCGGGCGCGCGTCAGCCCCACATGCGCCAGCCGCCGCTCCTCCTCGAGCCCGGCGCGGCCCTGGTCATCGAGGGTGCGTTGGTGCGGGAACAGGCCTTCCTCCCAGCCCGGCAGGAACACGGTGTCGAACTCGAGCCCCTTGGCGGAATGCAGCGTCATGATCGACACCGCCTCGTCCTCGCTCGCCTCGCTGTCCATCACCAGCGAGATGTGCTCGAGAAAGCCCGCGAGGTTGTCGAACTCCTCCATGGAGCGGACGAGCTCCTTGAGGTTTTCCAGCCGGCCAGCGGCATCGGCGCTGCGGTCTTTCTGCCACATCTCGGTGTAGCCGGACTCGTCGAGCACGATCTCCGCCAGCTGGGTGTGCGGGAGCGATTCCTTCTGGCCGCGCCAGCGCTCGAAGGCGGTGAGCAGGTCGCGCAACGCGCCGCGCGCCTTCGGCTTGAGCTCGTCGGTCTCGATCACCGCCTGCGCGGCAGTGGTAAGGGGTACGCGACGCCGACGCGCGTGGTCGTGCAGCAGCGCCACGGTAGCGTCCCCCAGGCCGCGCTTGGGCACGTTGACGATGCGCTCGAAGGCGAGGTCGTCGGCAGCGGAGTGGACGACGCGCAGATAGGCGAGCGCGTCGCGGATTTCCTGGCGCTCGTAGAAGCGCGGCCCGCCGATCACCCGATAGGGCAGGCCGAGGGTAACGAAGCGATCCTCGAACTCGCGCATCTGGAACGAGGCGCGCACCAGGATCGCGATCTCGTCGAGCGGGTGCGGGTGTCCGCTGCCATCGTTGCGCTGGAGCTGCTCGATCTGCTCGCCGACGGCGCGCGCCTCCTCCTCGGAGTCCCAGCACGAGGTGACCCGCACCTTCTCACCGGGCTCGTCCTCGGTGCGCAGCGTCTTGCCGAGCCGGCCCTGGTTGTGGGCGATCAGGTGCGAGGCGGCGGCAAGGATGTGGCCGGTGGAGCGGTAATTGCGCTCGAGCCGGATGATCTTGGCCCCGGGAAAGTCGTGCTCGAAGCGCAGGATATTGTCGACCTCGGCGCCGCGCCAGCCGTAGATCGACTGGTCATCGTCGCCGACGCAGCAGATGTTCTTCACCTGTGGCGCGGATGAAATTTGCTCGTAAGGCGCACTCCTACCCTCTCCCCCTGCGGGAGAGGGGACCGAGCCGCTGGAGCGCAGCGAAGGCGGCGAGGCGGGTGGGCGCGCGACCGATTCGGCAACAGCTACCCCCTCACCCGGCTCCCCCCGATCAGGTCGGGGGTCGCCATCCTCTCCCGCAGGGGGAGAGGGTGACGGAGCGCGCGGTGCGCGCGAGATCATGCTCTGCCCCAACAGCCGCAGCCAGAGATACTGCGCCACGTTGGTGTCTTGATATTCGTCCACCAGGATGAATTTGAACCGCGCCTGATACTGCCGCAGCACATCCGGCTGCTCGCGGAACAGGCGGATGCATTCGAGCAAGAGATCGCCGAAGTCGGCGGCGTTGAGGACCTTCAGGCGCTCCTGGTAGGCGGCGTAGAGCTTCTTGCCCTTGCCGTTGGCGAAGCTTGCCGCCTCGCCGGCTGGCACCTGGGCGGGAGCAAGCCCGCGGTTCTTCCAGCTGTCGATGAGCCCGGCGAGCACGCGCGCCGGCCAGCGTTTCTCGTCGATCTCCTCCGCCTCGATGAGCTGCTTGAGCAGCCGGATCTGGTCGTCCACGTCGATGATAGTGAAATCGGGCTTGAGACCGATCAGCTCGGCATGGCGGCGGAGGATTTTCACCCCGATGGAATGGAAGGTGCCCAGCCAGGGCATACCTTCGACCACCTGCCCCACCATGGCCCCGACCCGCGCCTTCATCTCGCGCGCCGCCTTGTTGGTGAAGGTCACCGCGAGGATTTCTCCGGGCCGCGCCCGTCCGGTCGCAAGAATATGTGCGATGCGCGTGGTCAGGACCCGCGTCTTGCCAGTGCCGGCGCCCGCCAGCACCAGGACCGGCCCGTCCAGCGTCTCGACGGCGAGGCGCTGCTCGGGATTGAGGTCGGAGAGATAAGGCGCGCCGGCCCCCGCGCGTGCGCGCGCCGCGATCCCGTCCGGTCGCGGCGCCGGCGCGCCAATGTCATCGCGCGGCGATTTGCCTGGTTCGGCCATCTCTGATTCCGTGTCGGCCCGGCGGACCGGCGTGCCGCCTGGCGGCGGCGAATCCCGGGCTAAAGATGGCATCCGCCGGTCGCGAAGGGGAGGGGCGCTCAGGGCTTTCCTGGCATGGCGATGCGCCGCCCGGCCGCCTCCGGGCGCGGCAGGTTGGCGTGCGCCGCCTGCATGCGGGCGAGACAGCGCGCGATCTCGGCGGAAAACGGCGCGCTCTTGCCCGCCGCCATATCGACATGCAGCGACATATTCTCGGAGGTGGCCGAGACCCAGCCCTCGGTGGCGTGAAAGAGTTGCTCGAAATAGTGCATGCGCTTGCTGTCATGCCCGAGCAGCTGAAACGTCACCCGTACCGGATCGCCCGCATGCAGCTCGCGCAGATAGCGCACGTGCACCTCGGCGGTAAAACACGAGTGCTTGCGGCTCTTGACATAAGCGAGGCCGCAGCCCAGCAGTTCGAACACCTCGTCCACCGCGCGGTCGAACAGCACGTTGTAATAGGCCATGTTGAGGTGGCCGTTATAGTCGATCCAGGTGCGCTCGACCGCCATGACAGACGAGACGAAGGGAGCGAAGAACACGGGTTCGAGATCGCGCCGGTCGAGCATTTGGCGACTTTACGACGCACGGCGAGGCA
This sequence comes from Xanthobacteraceae bacterium, assembly GCA_036555745.1. Lineage (GTDB taxonomy): Bacteria > Pseudomonadota > Alphaproteobacteria > Rhizobiales > Xanthobacteraceae > VAZQ01. The sequence goes on from DATBKV010000239.1 coordinate 11,318, forward strand.
GCGTCCACCTTCGGATCGGCGTACGCAGGCCAGATTCGATGCCCAGCCGACGAGAACCGCCGCAAAACGATCGAACGTGATTGGTATGGCCCCCATAAACCTGAGCTGGCTGCCGCCAGTGTTCGTCGAGGCGTCCGAGCGGCTGGCCGCCAATTTCGGCGAGCTTGCCGGTACGGCAACCGTCTGGATCGCGGTGACCGGCCTCAGCCGGTCGGGCAAGACGGTGTTCATCACCAGCCTGATCCACAACCTGCTTAGCGCGCTGCACAATCCCAATCGGATGCCGCTGCTTGGCGTGGTCGGCGAGCGCCGCCTGATCGCCGCCAGCCTGGAGCCGGCGCGCGCCCACCGGCTGCCCCTCTTTCCCTATTTCAGCAACATCGACCGGATGGCGCTGGCGGACTGGCCGCAGCGCACTGAGGACATCAGCGAGATCGGCATCGAGGTACGGTTCGCGCCCGCGAACGCGATCGGCCGGCTATTGAGCGAGATCACCGGAAGTCCGGCGAGCGTGACGGTGCGGATCGTCGACTATCCCGGCGAATGGCTGCTGGACCTACCGCTGCTCTCGCAGAACTATGCCGCATGGTCGCGTGCGACGATGCAGGCGCTGCGCCGCGGCGTGCGCGCCGGGATCGCGCGCGATTTTCTCGCCTTTGCCGGCCAGCACGGCCATGACGAACTCGCAAGCGAGGAGGTCGCCAAACGCGCACATGATCTCTACCGCGCATTTTTGATCGAGGCGCGCGATCGTCACGGCCTGAGCCTGTTGCAGCCCGGACGGTTCCTGTGCCGGGGGGCGCTCGGCGATCCGCCTTATCTCTGGTTCGCGCCGCTCGAGGTCGCCGACGGCGTCGACAGCCTCGCTGCGCACACCCTGGGCGCGCTGATGGCGCAGCGCTTCGAGACCTACAAGCGGGAGGCGGTGACCCCGTTCTACCGGGACCACTTCCGCCACTATTCACGGCAAATCGTCCTCGTCGACGTGCTGCGGGCGCTGCTGGCGGGGCGCGAGGCGTTCGACGACACGCGGCTCGCGCTCGACGCGGTGATGGAAAGCTTTCGCTACGGCCACGGCGGCATTCTCTCCAAGCTGTTGCTCGGCCCGCATATCGACAGGGTGCTGTTCGCCGCCACCAAGGCCGACCACGTCCCGGACATTCAGCGCGACCATCTGGCGGCGCTGCTGCGCAACATGGCGGCGTTTCCCGCGCTCGAGGTTAAAAGCAGCAATGCCCAGTTCGACGTCACGGCTCTCGCTTCCGTGATCTCGACGAGCGAAGACAGCCAGGAGATCGAAGGCCAGCGTCTGCAGGTGGTGGTCGGCCGGCCCGTGGGCAGCGCCAAGCAGTCGAAATTCTTCGTCGGCAACGTTCCGATCCGTCCGCCGCGCGCGGACGCGTGGGGCGCGCCGTTCCTCCACGTGCCGGTATTCGAGCCGCCGCCCATCGACCCTTCCCCGGTCGAGGGAATCCCCCATATCAATCTCGATCTGGCTTTGGAATTCCTGCTCGGAGACCGGCTGCGATGACAAATGGCACGGACATCCGGCCTGCCGTCACTCCGCGCGTCATCGAGATCGACGCCGCGGATGAGATGGTGTCGCTGGGCCCGCCGGCGCCGCGACTGATCCCGACCGAGCGGATCGGTCCCGTGACGGCGGCCCAACCGACCCTCGCCCCAGTCGCGGCCCCGCCGCCGGCTCGACGCCGCGATCGTGTCGTCACCTTCGGCCTGACCGGCGTGGCTCTGTTCTTCGCCGGCTGGATCGCGGTCGACGCCGTCGGCTGGGTCTCGGCCGCATTCGAGCGCAACGGCCTCCTGGGCGCGCTGGCGGCAACCGCGGTGGCCGCGGGCGTCGCCGGCGCGGGGGCGGTGATCGCGCGCGAACTGGGCAGCCTGTTTCAGCTCAGGAGCGTGGAGGCGATCCACCAGCGCTTTGCCGCTGCCGAGCTTGCGCCGGCGGAGGCCCGCCGCGCCATCGCTGACGTGCTGGCGGTCGTTCCAAGAGCGCACGCGACCGAGGCGGGGATCGAGGCGTTTCAGCGCCAGGTCCAGCTGCATCATTCGGCCGCGCAACAGATGGACATACTATCGCGCACCGTCATGCAGCCGCTCGACCGCCAAGCCGAAGCGCATGTCCGTACGGCCGTGCTGCGGGCCTTCGGCATCACCGCGATCAGCCCGACGGCGGTGACCGACGCCGTGTTCTTTCTCGCCTGCGGGGTGCGCATGGTGCGTGCCATCGCTGCCTGCTACGGCCATCGGCCGACGGCCGCCACCACAATCCACTTGCTACGGCGGCTCGTGTTGGAGGCCGGCAAGCTCGGGGCGGTGGACGTTGCGAGCGCCTCGCTGGTGCAGCACCTCGGCGGCGCAGTGACGGAGCGGCTCGCCACCAGCGCCGCGGATGCCCTCTATGCCGCTTACCGGATGGCCCGGCTCGGCATCATGGTCATGGATTTGTGCCGGCCGATTCCATTCCAGGAAGGTGAAGTGCCGAGCGTGACGTCGCTGGTCGGCAACGTGGTGCGGCGCCGCGCCGACCCTGTCACCCGGTAATTGGGAAAATCCATGGACGACATGGGAAATTGCGCGGCGGCTTTAACCGTTGTGGCAACGGCGCGGCGGCGCTTTCACATGCAATTGATGGGGATCTGACTTGAAACCTTTCCGCCAGATACGAGTTTGTTGGGCGGGACGTGAATAAACAGGGGATGCCCCATGACTACGGCTTCCACCCATGTGGGATCAGCCGCCGCGTCGCCCGCACCGGTCGCTGCGGCGGAAACCTCTTCTGACGAAATCCTGATCAAGCGGATCGCCGTCGGCGATCAACTCGCGATGCGAGCGCTGTTCGCGCGCCATCGCGTGGCGCTCTATCGCTGGCTGTTGCGCTTCGTCGCCGACGAGGCTTTGGCCGAGGACCTGTTGAGCGAGGTTTTCCTCGATGTCTGGCGGCAGGCGGCCGCCTTCGAGGGCCGCTCTTCCGTCTCGACCTGGCTGTTGGCGATCGCCCGCCACAAGGCGCTCTCGGCGCGGCGTAGGCGGATCGAAGCCGAGCTCGACGACGAGATTGCCGCTGCCGCGGTGGATCCCGCAGACGACCCGGAGCTCGCGCTGCAGAAGAAAAATCGGTCTATCCTGCTGCGCGACGCGCTAGGAAAGCTTTCGCCGGAGCACGGCGAAGTGATCGACCTCGTCTACTATCACGGCAGATCGGTCAGGGACGTGGCCGAGATCGTCGGCATCAATGAAGCGACGGTCAAGACGCGCATGTTCTATGCGCGCAAGAAGCTGGCCGAGCTGGTGGCCAACGCGTAGCGCGGCGCCGGCGTCCGCCCCGAGGCGGCCGTCGACCTGATGGCAACCCGTGCGGCCGAGGACCGTCGGCGGACACTGGCGACTGCATGGCGTTGCCGCGCCGGCGCGGCGATATTAGGTCTCTCCCGGAAATCGCGCTCAGCGTATCTCAGGGAGATCATCATGCCCGAATTCAGCCGACGGGTGCGCCTGTTTGCGATCTGGGGCGCCGCGTTCGCCCTGCTCGCCCTTGCGAATCCGCTACGCGCCGCCGACGAGCCCGACCTGATCTTCAGGCGATCGACGGTCTTCAAATGGCTCACCCCGAACGACAAGCTGGCGACCTATGGCCTCGATGATCCGGAGGTGGAAGGCGTGGCCTGCCACTTCACGGTGCCGGAGCGCGGCGGCCTGACCGGCTGGCTCGGGGTCGCCGAGGAGGTCTCCGACATTTCGCTGTCCTGCCGCCAGATCGGCGCGATTCATTTCAAGAAAAAATTCTCGCAAGGCGAGGACGTGTTTCGGCAACGGCGCTCGCTGTTCTTCAAGAAGATGCAGATCGTGCGCGGCTGCGACGTGAAGCGCAACGTGCTGGTCTACATGGTCTACTCCGACAAGCTCATCGAGGGGTCGCCGAAGAACTCGACCTCGTCGGTACCGATCATGCCCTGGGGCGCGAATACCCAGGTCGAGAAATGCGGGGATTGGATCGAGTGAGAACAGCGCGGGGACGCACGGGGCAAACCGTCGCCGAACGTCAAGACTGCTGACGCCGCAAGCATGATGTGCTTTCCTTCGCGCGTTCCGTGGGTGACGCAGACTGTGCCGGCGCCTCGTCGCGCCCACGACGTCGAGAGGCTGAGGGAGGTTGCGAATGTTACGGGTCGGATTGAAAGCGCCGGGTACGATCCTGGTTTTGATCGCCGGTTTGATCGCCGGTTTGGGCCAGCCAGCGCGCGCGCAGGACAAGGTGAAGGTGGGCGTGTTCCCTACCGCGTCCTCGTTGCCATATTTCGTGGCGATCGAACGCGGTTTCTTCAAGGAGCAGGGCATCGAGCCGGAAACCATCCGGCTGATCGGCGGTCCGCCCAATATCGCGGCGATGATCAGCAATCAGATCGAAGCGGCGGTCGTCCTCGTTACCATCGAGGCGATGAACGCCAATCTCAAGAAGCCCGGCGTCGCCATGTATATTGGCGTGCACAGCCAGAACAAGACCTATCAGATGGAGCAGTTCGTGGTGCGCAAAGGCTATCCCGCGAACTCGCTCAAGGACCTCAAGGGTGCGCGGATCATGTCCGCTCCCGGGCCGGCCAACATCGTCGCCGCCAAGGCGGTGCTCGCGAAGGTCGGCCTCAATGAGGGCGATTACACCATCGACCAGCTCGATATGAGCCAGCACGTCAACGTGATGACGGCGGGCACGTTCGATGCTGGCTACACGCTCGAGCCGCAGGCGTCCACGATGCGCAAGCTTGGCGTCGCGCGCACGCTCGAGGCCGGCGTGATAACCAAGTACATCCTCGGCGACGAGAACGGCAACGCGTTCGCCGCCGGTTGCGCGCTCACGAGCGACTTCATCAAGAGCCGTCCCGACGTCGCCAGGCGCTTTGCCGCCGTCTGGAAGAAGGGCATCGACTTCGTCAACGGCAACCCGCACGAGGCGCGCAAATATTTGGCCAAGAACACGCTGACGCCTGAAGACGTCGTCGATACGGTGCCGATGGTGCGATACTTCATGGCCGGCGAGCTGACGGACAAGCACAAGGCCGAGTTCCAGAAGTTCATCGACTTCTCGACCGAAGTGGGCACGCTGCCCGGCAA
>DATBKV010000240.1:0-28575 GCA_036555745.1 Xanthobacteraceae bacterium
GAGCAACCACGGGGAAAGGAGTTTCCCGATGGCGATGGCAGGTACGGTGAAGTTCTTCAATGCCGAGCGCGGCTACGGCTTCATCAAGCCGGACGACGGCGGACGCGACGTGTTCGTGCACGTCACCGCGGTCGAGCGCGCCGGGCTCAAGTCGCTGACCGAAGGGCAGCGCATCTCCTTCGACGTCGAGCCCGACAAGAAGGGCAAGGGCCCGAAGGCGGTCAACCTGGTCATCACCGGCTGATCACGCGCCGGCGAACTCCGCGCCCGTCGTCGCTGCCGCGGCATGGTCGCCGAATGTCATGGCGCGCGGCGGCGAGCGGGCACCACGCCGCCATCCCGCCATGCTGACACTTCGTCACTCCCCATCCTCACCCTTTGTCCGCAAGGTCACAATCGCGGCGAGCGTGCTTGGCCTCGATCGCGAGATCGCCATCGAGCCCGCCGACACTATCAGTCCGAACGATACGCTGCGGCAGCAGAACCCGCTCGGCAAAATTCCCGCGCTGCTGCTCGAGGATGGCAGGGTGCTGTTCGATTCCCGCGTGATCCTGGAATATCTCGATCATCGCGCGGGCGGCAGCCGGATCATTCCGGCCGAGGCGAACGCGCGCTTTGCCGCCTTGCGCCTGCAGGCACTCGCCGATGGCATCATGGATGCGTCGGTGCTGCTGGTCTACGAGGGACGCTGGCGGCCGCCGGAGCGGCACGAGCCGAAGTGGATCGAGTTGCAGGCCGGCAAGGTCGCGCGCGCGCTCGCGGCGCTCGAGGCCGCGCCGCCCGCGCTCACCGCCACGCCCGACGTCGGCCAGATCGCGGTCGCCTGCGCGCTCGGCTATCGCGACTTCCGCTTCGGAGACGGCTGGCGCAAGGATCACCCGCGCCTGGTGTCCTGGCTCGACGAGTTCGCCCGGCGCGTGCCGGCGTTCGCCGCTACGGCGCCGCCGGCTGCCTGAGGCGGCAGCTGAGGCCAAATGACAAAGCCCCGGACCGAAGGACCGGGGCTTCGTCGCGGGCGCGGTCGCGCTCGCTCAGAAGTGGACGTTGAGGCCGCCGCGCACGAGGTTGGCGTTGAACGACACGTTGCCGCCCGGCGCGAGGCCGCAATTGAGCCCGCAATTGAAGTTGCCGAGATCGACATAGAGATACTCGGCCTTGAGGCTGACATTCCTCACGACGCCGACTTCAATACCGGCGCCGACCGTCCAGCCCGCGTTGCTGATGCTGCCGCCCGGCAGCACCGGCAAGTTGGCATTGATGTCGCCGATCGCAAGACCGCCGGTGAAATAGGGCAGGAAGCGGTCGAAGGCGTAGCCGATGCGGCCGCGCACGGTGGCGAGCCACTTGTTGCGGGTTTCGCAGCCGATCGGGCACAGCACTGTCGTGGTGCCCTTGATGCCAGACCAATCGATGTCGCCCTCGGCTCCCAGCACCAACTGGTTGATCTGCCAGTTGTAGCCGACGGTGCCGCCGATGACGCCGCCGGAGACATCGAACGACGGGATGCCGTCCCACTGGGACGTGCCCCAGCCGCCGCCGCCGTTGATGCCGAAATAGAAGCCGGTCCAGGTGTAGATTGGGCTGTAATAGGCCGGCGCCGCCGGTGCGTAGGGCGAGAGATCGGCGGCGGCCGCCCTTTCTCCTGCGCTCGCCAAGGCTAAAAGCCCGGCGCACGCGATCACGAGGCGCTTCATGACTGTATCCTCCTTGCGGCGATTACATCGAACACTATTGCCAATTTTAATAGAGTTCTAGTGTACGGGGGACACATCCACGGTCTAAACATCAGAGCTCCGAGCAAAGCGGTGTTTAGCTCAGAATATCATTAATGAAAGCTTGTCTCGCTCGATTACGGTGAATCAATACTTAATACGCCGGCGCTCGGGCCGATGCGATGGCGCTCCGCAGCGCGCCTTCTGGCGCGCCCTGCCAGGTGGCGCCGATGCGAGCGGACGGCACACCGCGGATGGTCACGGCGGGATTGGCGCACGCGCGCTCGATCGCGGCGAGGGTGTTGCGCAGCGGTGGCTCAGGACGCGCCGAGACCTTACCTTGAGCCCATGAACGGCGCGAACAAGGATATCGACCCCGCCAGCGAGCTCGTCGAGGAGGACGAGGAGCAGGCGCTGCCCGAACAGGAGCCGGCGCCGGCGCTCGAACTTGCCGCCGGTCCACTCGCCGCCGGACGCGCAGTCGTCGCCCGTCACGCCAAGCTGGCGCCCTCCTCGCCCGGCGTCTATCGCATGATCGACGCCAACGGCGAGGTCCTCTACGTCGGCAAGGCCAAGAACATCCGCAAGCGGACCATCGCCTATACCCGTCCGACCGGGTACGAGCCGCGCATCGAGCGCATGATCGCGGCGACCGCCGCGCTCGAATTCGTCTCCACCGCCACCGAGACCGAGGCGCTACTGCTCGAAGCCAACCTGATCAAGCGCCTGCGCCCGCGCTTCAACGTGCTGCTGCGCGACGACAAGTCGTTCCCATACATCCTCATCACCGCCGACCACTGGGCGCCGCAGATCCTCAAGCATCGCGGCGCGCGCTCGCGGCCGGGCAACTACTACGGGCCTTTCGCGTCAGTGTGGGCGGTCAATCGCACGATCACCGCTCTGCAGCGCGCCTTTCTGCTGCGTTCCTGCTCGGACGGATTCTTCGAAAGCCGCACGCGGCCCTGCCTGCTCTATCAGATCAAGCGCTGTTCCGGTCCGTGCACGCGCGAGGTCGAGTTCGCGGAATACCGCGAGCTGGTGCGGGAAGCGAACGCCTTCCTCTCCGGCAAGAGTCAGGCGGTGAAGGACGAGCTCGCGGCCGAGATGGAGAAGGCCTCCGGCGCGCTCGATTTCGAGCGCGCCGCGATCTACCGGGACCGTCTGGCAGCGCTCTCGGCGGTGCAGGCGCACCAGGGCATCAACCCCCGTGGCGTGGAGGAGGCCGACGTGTTCGCGGTGCATCAGGACGGTGGCTTCAGCTGCGTGGAGGTGTTCTTTTTCCGCGCCGGCCAGAACTGGGGCAACCGCGCCTATTTTCCCAAGGCCGACCGTTCGCTGTCGGCGGGCGAGGTGCTCGGCGCATTCCTCGCGCAGTTCTACGACGACAAGCCCTGTCCGCGCTGCATCTTCATCTCTCACGAGATCGTGGAACGCGCGCTGCTCGCCGAGGCGCTGAGCACCAAGAGCGGCAGCAGGGTCGAGGTCATCCTTCCCCAGCGCGGCGAGAAGAGGGACCTCGTCGATCACGCGCTCGCCAATGCGCGCGAGGCGCTGGCGCGAAAGCTCGCCGAGACCTCCTCCCAGCGTCGGCTGCTGGAGCTGCTGGTCGAGAGCTTCGGCCTGCCGCGCGCGCCGCGCCGCATCGAGGTCTACGACAACAGCCACATCCAGGGCAGCAACGCGGTCGGCGCCATGATCGTGGCGGGAGCCGACGGATTCCAGAAGAACCAGTATCGCAAGTTCAACATCCGCGCCGCCGATCTCGCGCCTGGCGACGACTTCGGCATGATGCGGGAGGTGCTGAGCCGTCGCTTCAAGCGGCTGATGAGCGAGGCGCCGCGCGCGGCTGGCGCAACCGCGGCGGCGCAGGCTGCAGGCTCCGGCGCGGAAGGCGCCGATGGCGAGGACGAGTCACCGTGGCCCGATCTCGTGATCATCGACGGCGGCCGCGGACAGCTCGCGGCCGCGCAGGAGACGCTGGCTGCGCTCGGCATCGCCGACGTCCCGCTGGTGGCGGTCGCCAAAGGGCCGGACCGCGACGCCGGACTCGAGACCTTCTTCGTGCCGGGGCGCGAGCCGTTCAAGCTCAAGCCGCGCGAGCCGGTGCTCTATTTCGTGCAGCGCCTGCGCGACGAGGCGCATCGCTTTGCCGTCGGCTCGCATCGTGTGCGCCGCCGGCGCGACCTGCGCGAGGCGGGCTTGCAGGAAATCCCCGGTATCGGGCCGACGCGCAAGCGCGCGCTGCTCCACCACTTCGGCACGCTCAAGGCGATCGAACGCGCAGCCCCGGCCGACCTCGCCAAAGTTCCCGGCATCAGCGCGGAGATCGCGCGCAAGATCTACGATTTTTTCCACGAGCGCGCGGGGTAGTCTGGCAGGGTGGGGCGCGTGCGTGCGGCAGCTTCCGCTTTGGCCCGCGGCTGCGCGTTCCGGCGCATGCTGCCGAAAGGTGTGGATGCCCCCACTGAGATCGGGCGCCAGCACAGCGGCGGCGCAGACGACGCGAGCGGCTCTTGGCCCATCGCCCACCGGCAGACGCGCCGAACCAGGGATGCTCGCAAAACGTCCCCCGGCGTCATATTTATGTATGGAACTCGGTGCGTAGTCGCGCTCGCGCCGCTCCCCGGCTGCGGATAAAGTCGGTGGGGATCGCGACAGCGTTGCGTTTGACGCGGGCGCGGGAAGGGTATTCCTTCACTGCATGAACTCGGTCACGTCGAGACAGATCGCGACCAGGCCGCTCGCGCTGGCGAACCTGCTAACCTATGCCCGCATCGCGGCGGTGCCGGCGGTGGTGGCGTGCTTGTATTGGCAGGATATCCTGCAGGGCGGTTTGTGGCTGCGCTGGGTCGCGCTGGTGATCTTCATCAGCGCCGGGGTGACCGATGTCCTGGACGGCTACTACGCGCGTAAATGGGGCGAGCAGTCGGCCTTCGGCCGCATGCTCGACCCGATCGCCGACAAGCTCCTGGTGGCCTCGTGCCTGCTCATGCTGGCAGCGGACGGCACCATCCGCGGCTGGTCGCTGTGGGCGGCGATCGTCATCCTCTGCCGTGAAATCCTGGTGTCGGGGCTGCGCGAATATCTCGCCGAGCTGCGCGTGAGCGTGCCGGTAACGCAGCTGGCGAAGTGGAAGACGACGCTGCAGCTCGTGGCTGTCGGGTTCCTGATCGCTGGCAAGGCGGGCGATGCCGTTTTGCCGGTCGTGAGCCCGGTCGGGCTTACCCTGCTGTGGTTGTCGGCCTTGCTCACGCTCTACACTGGCTGGGACTACTTCCGCGCCGGCGTGCGTCATCTGATCGAGGACTGAACGTTGAAGCTTTGCTACTTTGCGTGGGTGCGCGAGCGCATCGGCAAGCCGGAAGAAGACGTGGAACCGCCGGCCGGCGTTGCCACGATTGCCGATCTCATGGCCTGGCTCAGCGGGCGCGGCGACGAATATGCCCGCGCGTTCGACAATCCGAAGGTAATCCGTGCCGCCATCGACCGCGCCCATGCCCGGCCCGATGCGGTGATTTCGGGCGCGCGCGAGATTGCCTTCTTCCCGCCGATGACGGGCGGCTAGCTCCTCCTCGCGGGTGAAACTCGGGAGCCGGCGATGGCCGCCATGGTCCGTCTGCAACGCGAGCCGTTCGACGCAGGATCCGAAATGGCGCTGCTCAAACGCGGCCGTGGCGATATCGGTGCCGTGGTCACCTTCACAGGCGTCTGCCGCGCCGACGAGGCCGGCGCGCCGCTCGTTGCGATGACGCTCGAGCATTATCCCGGCATGGCCGAAGCCGAGATCGGACGGCACGTGGACGACGCCGAGCGGCGTTGGCCGTTGTTCGGCGTCACCGTCATTCATCGCTATGGGCGCCTTGAGCCCGGCGAGGACATCGTCCTTGTCGTCACCGCCGCCGCGCACCGCCAGGATGCTTTCGCCGCCGCCGAATTCTTGATGGATTATCTGAAAACTTGCGCCCCGTTCTGGAAGCAGGTCGAATATGCGGGCGGCAAGACCTGGGTCGATGCCAAGCTATCCGATGATGCTCTGGCGGATCGCTGGACGGGTCCAGGCGGCCGCCGCGAAGCGGCGGAATGATCCGGCGGCGCCGCGCAGCCATGACATGCCGAGCGGCGCTCCCGATGTGAGAGGCGGTCGGCCCATGTCGGCGTGGCTGGCGCGGGCAGATCGAGGCAACGCCATGGTCCGCATGCTGATCACCGCTGCTGCGCTGGTGCTGACGGTAAATTCATCCTCGCTTGCCGCCGAGATGACGTTCTACCAGCTTCCCCCCGGCGCCTATCCCCATGATGTCGCTCCGGCGCCTGATGGCAGCGTCTGGTTCAGCGGCCAGCGGCAGGGATTTGCGGGTCGCTTCGATCCGAAGACCGGTCATCTCGACAAGATCGCGCTCGGGCCGGGGGCGGCGCCGCACGGCGTGATCGTCGGGCCCGACGGCAATGCCTGGCTCACGGAAGGCGGGCAGAACGCGATCGCGCGGGTCGATGCCAATAGCGGGGCGATCAAGCTGTTTCCGCTGCCCAGCCAGTTCTCCTACGCCAATCTCAACACGCTGACCTTTGACCGCAACGGCATCGTGTGGTTCACGGGCCAGAGCGGGGTTTATGGCCGCGCCAATCCTGTTTCCGGCAAAGTCGACGCGTGGCAGGCGCCGCGCGGCGCGGGGCCCTACGGCATCACCACCACGCCCGCGGGCGTTATCTGGTATGCGTCGCTCGCCGGCGACTACATCGCTCGCATCGATCCTGCGACCGGTACCGCTACCGTGATCGAGCCGCCGCGTAAGGGGGTTGGGCCACGCCGCATCTGGTCGGATTCCAAAGGCGTGCTGTGGGTGAGCTTCTGGCACGCGGGCGCGATCGGCCGCTATGATCCGGCCGCGCGGACGTGGACGACCTATCCCATGCCGCGCAGCAAGTCCGGCACCTATTCGATTTATGTGGATGGCAAGGACCGGGTGTGGGCGACCGACTGGATCGCCAACGCGATCCAGCGCTTCGATCCCCAGAGCGAGACCTACAGCACCTTTGCCAGCGACAAGCGGGGCGCAAACGTGCGCCAGATGGCCGGGCGTCCCGGCGAGGTATGGGGCGGGGAGTCCGGGACGGACCGCCTGGTCGTGATCCGGGATTAAGTGCCGGACGCTCCGCGATGCGGCGCCCGTCCGGCGCGTCTGGCATGGTCTAGGCCGCGGCCTTCTTGCCCTTCGGCTGCACCTCGGCGGTGTAATCCGCCATCAGCTGCTGTGTCATCGCGCCAGGCGTGAAGCGCCATTGCGCGATCTCGGACACCGCCGTCACTTCGGCGGCGCTGCCGGTAATGAAGCACTCCGAAAATTGCGCGAGCTCGTCCGGCATGATGCGGCGCTCGACCACCTCGATGCCGCGCCGGCGCGCCAGATCGATCACGGTCTGGCGCGTGATGCCGTCCAAAAAGCAATCGGCGATCGGCGTGTGGATCTTGCCGTCCCGGATGAAAAAGATGTTGGCGCCGGTGCACTCAGCCACGCGGCCTTGCCAGTCCAGCATCATGGCGTCGGCATAGCCTTTGCGCTCCGCCTTGTGCTTGGAAATGGTGCAGATCATGTACAGCCCCGCGGCCTTGGCGCGCGCCGGCGCGGTCGCCGGGTCCGGGCGGCGGTAATCCGCCAGATCGAGCCGGATGCCTTTCAGCCGCTGGACCGGATCGAAATAGCTCGGCCACTGCCAAGTGGCGATCGCGAGGTGGATTTTGTTGTGCTGGGCCGAAACCCCCATCATCTCCGAGCCGCGCCAAGCAACCGGCCGCACATAGGCGTCGGTCTGCCCGTTCTTCTCCAGCACCAGGCGCTTGGCGGCGTCGATCTCGGCGACCGTATAGAGGATATCGAAATCGAGCAGCTCGGCCGATCGTTTCAGCCGCTCCGAGTGCTCCGTGCACTTGAAGATTTCGCCGCCATAGGCGCGCTCGCCCTCGAACACCGAGCTCGCGTAGTGCAAGCCGTGCGAGAGCACGTGCAGCGTCGCCTCGCCCCACGGGACCAGCTTGCCGTCGTACCAGATGACGCCGTCGAGGCGGTCATACGGTTTTTCAGCCATGGCGCTTCCTCCTCGGATTGCGCAGGGGCCGCGGAGGCCCGCGGGCCTTATGTTTTTGCGTCGCGGACCGACACCCGGTATGTTTCGCCCACCCCATGAGAGCGCGGTTGCGTCTCTGGCGCAATCGGCTCGAGGCTGGCGCGTCGGCACGATCCTTTCGTGCCTGGCGGAGATTGAATAACAATCTGACCGAAATATGTCAATATGGCTGACCTAACTGTCCCAGCGGCAACCGAGCGGGCACCTCCGGCCGGCGAGCGGCCGGCACGCGGGAGCGAGCCCATCTGGGACGTCATCGAGCTTCTGTTTTTCGCCTACCGCGACTTCATCGGCGACCCCGACGAGGCCCTGGCGAAATTCGGCTTCGGGCGCGCCCACCACCGGGTGCTGCATTTCGTCAACCGCAATCCCGGCATGAAAGTTGCGGAGCTGCTCGAGATTCTGAAGATCACCAAGCAATCACTCGGCCGCGTGCTCAAACAGCTCATCGACCAGGGCTACGTGGTGCAGAAGGAGGGTGCCAACGATCGCCGCCAGCGCCTGCTCTATGTCACGGCGAAGGGTGAGACCCTGGCGATGAAGCTCGCCGGGCTGCAGACCGCCCGCATCGCGCGCGCGCTCTCGGAGCTCGGGCCGAACGCGCACGAGGCCGCCTGCCGCTTCCTCGCGGCCATGATCAATGCCGACCAGCGCGATGCGGTGCTGCGCTTCATCACGCGTGCCGACCGCACGCGGCGCGCGCGCAGCTGACGCCGGAGCCACCATGCCGGCTGCGACCACGGTTTCCTCTGCGCTTCCCGACGACGCTCCCCATCTACTGGTCGTCGACGACGACCGCCGCATCCGCGACCTGCTCTCGCGCTTCCTGTTCGCCGAGGGCTATCGCGTCACCACCGCCGACACCGCCGCCGACGCGCGCGCCAAGCTGCAGGGACTGCGCTTCGATCTCTTGATCCTCGATGTCATGATGCCGGGCGAAACCGGCTTCGAGCTCGCGCGCGCCCTGCGCGGATCCTCGACCGTGCCGATCATCATGCTGACCGCGCGCGACGAGGCGAAGAGCCGGATCGAAGGCCTGAGCATCGGCGCCGACGATTACGTCGGCAAGCCTTTCGAGCCGCGCGAGCTCTCCTTGCGCATCGCCAGCATCCTGCGGCGCGCCCGCCCGGCTGCGGCTCCGGCACTGGAATCGGTGCGCTTCGGCGATTTCCGCTTCCATATCGCGCGCGGAGAGCTCAAGCGCGGCGACGAAATCATCCGCCTCACCGACCGCGAGCGCGACATGTTGCGACTGCTGGCGGCGACCCCGGGCGAGACCGTGCCGCGGCAAGCGCTGGGCGGCGCCGGCGGCGCCACCGGCGAGCGCGCAGTCGACGTGCAGGTCAATCGCCTGCGCCGCAAGATCGAGCACGACCCCGCCAATCCGCTGCTGGTGCAGACCGTGCGCGGCATCGGATACCGGCTGGTGACCGCGCCATGACCACGCTCGACCTTGGCATCGCCGCGCTGCGTTCGGCCGCCGGCCGGCTGACCGTGCTGCGGCGTCCGCTCGCCACCGGGCTCGCCGCGCTGCGTTCGGCCGCGCGCCGCGTGCCCGCCCTGGGAGGCCCGCCCGCCGGTGGACTGGCGGCGCTGCGCTCGGCTGGGCGGCGCTGCTACGAGCTCTACGACCGCGCGAGCATCACGGTGAAAGGCGTGATGCCGAAGGGGCTCTATGCGCGCGCGCTGCTCATCATCATTGCGCCGATGGTGGTCCTGCAGTCGGTGGTCGCCTACATGTTCATGGAGCGCCACTACAACCTGGTCACGCAACGGCTCTCCGCCGGCGTGGTGCAGGACATCGCCACCCTGATCGAGGTCTACAAGACCTATCCGCAGGACCCCGGGCACACGCAGCTGCGCCGCATCGCACAGGAGAAGCTCGGGCTGGTAGTGGATTTCCTGCCGGTGAACGACCTGCCGCCACCGGGACCGAAACCGTTCTTCGCCCTCGTCGACCAGGCGCTGTCGGAGGAGGTGAGAAAGCAGATCGCCCGGCCGTTCTGGATCGATACCGTCGGCCGCTCGGCGCTGGTCGAGATTCGCATCAAGCTCGACAATGCGGTGATGCGCGTATTCGCGCCGCGACGCGCCGCCTACGTGTCGAATTCGCACATCTTCCTCGCCTGGATGGTCGGCACCTCGCTGGTGCTGATCACCGTCGCGGTGCTGTTCCTACGCAACCAGATCCGGCCGATCCTGCGGCTCGCCGACGCGGCCGAGAGCTTCGGCAAGGGGCGCGAGGTCCCCGACTTCCGCCCGCGCGGCGCGCGCGAGGTTCGCCGCGCGGCGCTGGCCTTCATCGAGATGAAGCGGCGCATCGAGCGCACGCTGGAGCAGCGCACCGCCATGCTCGCCGGCGTCTCGCACGACCTGCGCACCATCCTTACCCGCTTCAAGCTCGAGCTCGCACTGCTCAGCGACAGTCCCGAGATCGAGGCGATGAAGAAGGACGTCGACGAGATGGCCCGCATGCTGGAGGCCTATCTCGCCTTCGCGCGCGGAGATTCCGGCGAGCAGTCGGCGCCGACCGACATGGGTACCTTCCTGGAAGAGCTCAAAGCCGACGCCGAGCGCCACGGCCACAAGTCGAGCGTGCATTTCCACGGCCACCCGATCGTCACGGTGCGTCCGGCCGCGTTCAAGCGCTGCCTCGGCAATCTCGTCTCCAATGCCGCACGTTTCGCTCCGTCGATCTCGATCACGGGCCACCGCGATCATCGCTGGCTCACCGTCATGGTCGACGACGACGGCCCCGGGATCGCGCCGCACTTGCGCGAGGAGGTGTTCAAGCCGTTCCTGCGGCTCGACGATGCCCGCAATCAGGACGAAGGCGGCACCGGCCTCGGGCTCGCGATCGCCCGCGACATCGCCCGCTCCCACGGCGGCGATATCACGCTGTCGGACAGCCCGCTCGGGGGGCTGCGCGCCACCGTCCGGGTGCCGGTTTAGGCTCGCGCCGTCTCCTCGTCGGCGTCGTCCTCGCCGCGGCGGCGGCGCGGGCGCAGGCGGCAGGCAGCGGCCGGAATCCGACACAGATCATCGAACAGCCCGGACCAGCGTTGTCCGCGCGCAAGCGCACGGTCGAGCGCGGCCATGGTGCGGGCGAGGCCCGGATCGTCGTCGTGCACCCAAGTGCGCAAGACCCGCGCGAACAGCAGCGCGAGCCCCTGTGCGCGCAGCATGCCGCGCGGCCCGGCGGCGTCGATGTCGGCGGCGGTCAGCATCCATTGCTGCGAGCGCAGCGCCAGGCCGTTCAGGGCGAATGCGAGACCGGGATTGCGCGCGGCCGAGCGCAGCAGCGAGCGCACCGCGGCCCGGTGCGGCGCCAGGATCTCGAGCCGGCGCATCAGCACGTCGAACAGGCGTTCGCGCGCCGGCTCCTCCTCCATGTCGGACGCGCTGCCGGCCAGGACGGCGCGGTCGATCGCTTTTACATGCGCGCCGAGGATGGCGAGCGCGGAGCCGAAGGCGCCGCGCAAGTCGGAGAGTGAAATTCGGGCACGCTCGGCGATCTCGGCAAAACCGATCTGTTCGATCGGCTTTTCCGCGAGCAGCGCCATGAGCGCGTCAATGATGCGCTCGCGCTCGGACTTCGCTGCCTCCGCCGTGGGCCGCGCCGCGGACTTGCGCGAGGATTTGCGCGCCATAACCGAACTCCTGAACAGCTCCTTCCCGTTGAACCAATGTAGGCCGACGATGCGCGCCGTTCCAGGGCGTGGTGTCGTGCCGTGCTGGTGCTGAAACGCGCGCGTGACCAGCGAAATCACCCCGCCAGTTCACGCGAGCGCCGTGTGGCGGCGGCGATCGCCCGGGTCATCAGCGGCGCCAGGCCGTCGTTTGCCATCAGCACGTCGAGCGCGGCAGCGGTGGTTCCCCCCGGCGAGGTGACGTTCTGCCGCAGCGTCGCGGCATCGAGCGGCGAGCGACGCAGGAGTTCGCCGGCGCCGGCGACGGTGGCGCGTGCCAACGTGGCGGCGAGCGAGGGTGGCAGCCCGGCGGCGGCGCCCGCCTGCGCCATCGTCTCGGCGAGCAGAAAAACATAGGCCGGTCCGGACCCCGAAAGCGCGGTCACGGCGTCCATCAACGCTTCATCCGCGACCCATTCCACCGTGCCGACGGCGGAGAGGAGAGCGTCGACCAGCGCCTGCTGCGGCTCCGACACGCGCGCGTTGGCGATCGCGACCGTGATGCCGCGGCCGATCGCCGCCGGCGTGTTCGGCATGGCGCGCACGAGCGCGGCCCGCGGCAACGCGTCAGCCAGGAATTTGAGGGTGCGGCCGGCCATGATCGACACGACCACGGTGGCGTCGGCCAGGAACGGCGCAAGCTCCGGCATGACCTCGGGGGCGACTTGCGGCTTGACCGCGATCAGCGCGGCCGCGACCTCGCCGACGGCGTCGGGCGTCGGGTTGAGGCGCAGGCCGCGGCGGAGCAGCGCCGCGACCTCGGCGCCGGGCTGCGGCTCGATGATGGCGAGCGCCCGCGGGTCGAGCCCGAGGTTCAACCAACCCTCGAGCAAGGCGCTGCCCATCTTCCCGGCACCCACCAGCAGGACGGTGCCGGATAGGTCGGCGAGGGGACGTGCGTTGGGTGTGGTCGCGATCGTCATGGCGGCGCTCGTCGGGTGTTGGAGATCCGAGTTCCGCCCTCATTCCGGGAGGCGCCGCGCAGGCTTTCGGGCAGGCCCGCGATCGCCTGCGCCGCTGCTCGGCATAAGGACGAGAGAACTCGTCCCGTCAAACTACGCCTGACCTTGGGTTTCAAACATGGCGGCGTCCAGCGCCTCGCGCGCGGGCTTGCCGGCCCAGACCACGAACTGGAAGGCGGGAAAATACCGCTCGCAGGCATCGAGCGCGGTGGCGAGCAGCGCCTCGCATTGCCGGCTGGTGGCTTCCACCCCGCCGACCAGCACCAGGGCATGGCGATACATGACCAAGCCGTCGTGAGTCCAGAGATCGAAATGTCCGACCCACATCTGCTCGTTGATCAGCGAGATCAGCTGTTGCACCTCGCCGTGGCGGCGCTCGGGCACCTTGAGCTCGAAGGCGCAGGCGAGGTGAAGCGCCTCGATGTCGAACATCCAGGTATAGGAAACCTGGTAGTCGCTCCACTTCCCCGTCGTCAGAATGGTGATCTCGTCCTCGCCCGCCCGCTCGAACGACCAGCCATTGGTCGCCGCCACCCGCTCGACCACCTCAAGGGGATTCGCCTGTACCGGTTCGATAGCATCGATGAGGGACATGCTCGTCTCCACCCTGCCGCTCGGACGTCGGATGCCCACGCAATCGTACGCATAGCGCTGCTGACACAGTCCCCGCGGAGCCGATTGACCGCTCCGGGGCGAATCACTTGGCGAGTCGAATATAACCTCTTGGATTCCAGTGGCTAAAGGGCAATCGCGGGAGGCGGCGGCTAACCACTGGTGGATATCTCGCCGGGCGAGAGTCGTTTCTCCACAGGTTCCCTTTGTTCGGAAGACCGGTGCCCGCGCTTTCGGGATATGCGCTAGTCGAACAGGCTTGAAACCGACTCCTCGGCCGCGGTGCGGCCGATGGCCTCTCCGATCAGGGTGGCGACCGAGAGCGTGCGGATGTTGCGGGCAACCTTGACCGCCTCGGTAGGCTGGATCGAGTCGGTGATGACCAGCTCCTTGAGCCGCGACGCAGTGATGCGGGCGACCGCGCCGCCGGAAAGCACGCCGTGGGTGATATAGGCGCAGACCTCGGTCGCGCCCTTGTCCAGCAGCGCATCGGCCGCGTTGACCACGGTACCGCCGGAGTCGATGATGTCGTCAACGAGGATGCAGGTATAGCCGTCGACCTCGCCGATCACGTTCATCACCTCGGATTCGCCCGCGCGCTCGCGGCGCTTGTCAACGATGGCGAGCGGAGCATTGATGCGTTTGGCCAGCCCGCGGGCGCGGCCGACGCCGCCGACGTCAGGCGAGACCACCATGACCTTGCCGATGTCGAAGCGCTCCTTGATGTCGCGCACCATCATCGGCGCGGCATAGAGGTTGTCGGTCGGGATATCGAAGAAGCCCTGGATCTGCCCGGCGTGAAGATCGAGCGTCATCACCCGGTCGGCGCCCGCGCGCGTGATCAAGTTGGCCACCAGCTTGGCCGAGATCGGGGTGCGCGGTCCGGGTTTGCGGTCCTGCCGCGCATAGCCGAAATAGGGAATGACCGCAGTCACCCGCCGTCCCGACGCGCGCCGCAGGGCGTCGATGATGATGAGCAGCTCCATCAGGTGGTCGTTGGCGGGATAGGAGGTCGACTGGATCACGAAAACGTCGGTACCGCGCACGTTTTCCTGGATCTCGACGAAGATCTCCATGTCGGCGAAGCGCCGCACCACCGCCTTGGTGAGAGGCGTCGCGAGGTAGGCGGCGATGGCGTCGGCCAGCGCAGGATTGGAGTTGCCGGCGACGAGCTTGATCGCTCCATTGTTGGGCCGCATGAGCTGGCTCCTGGCGAGAAAGTTCCCTGCGCGGCTCGCGGCGCCCTGATAACAAGGAGGTGCCGAGGCTGGCAATATGACCGCCCCGCCGGGGCAAATCTTGTCCCGAAGATTCAGCCGGTCTCGGGGTCGCCGGCTCCCCCGCAAGATGCGGAAATGCCCCGCTGCGTGGGTCGCCTAATCGTCGAGGCCGGCGGATGCCGATGCCGTCCGCTGCGTCTGCGCCGAGGCCGTGAAGGCGGGAGCGGATGGCGGCCGCGCGGAGGACAAGAACACGACCAGCCGCTCGACGCTGGCGTGCGCGATGCGCCGCAGCACCTCGTTGTCCGCCTGCCGCCACGCGTGGGCGGTGGCCTCTTCTTGGCCGGTCAGACGAACGGCCCGGTGCTGGTCGGCGCCGTAGACGTCGATCGCCCAGGTGACCGAGGTCCGGGGCTGATGCCCACTCGCGGCGAGGTAGCCGCGCAGCCGATACGTGGCCTCGGCGGGCGCCACCACCGCGATATGGTGGGCCGCCGCCTCGTCCTTGAGGACGTCCACAAACTTGTGGACAACGGGGGCGGACGCCCCATCGACGGATTCGATGGCGACCGCGGCATGGCCGCCCGCGGACGGCTCTCCGATTTGGCCGCCGTTCGCGCAGGCGGACAGCGCAAATCCCAAAAGCAGGACGGCAATCCCGCCGCAAACCCGCCCACTGCGCGCGCGTTCAGCCGCGCCGGCGCTTCCGCCCGATCCGCTCTGCATCGACTTCCCCCGGGGCCGACGGTCCGCTTGTTTGCCCGCATCCGTTGGGGTGCGAGGGCCGCCGGCTTTCCCGCGGTCAACGGGACACGAGCTTTGTGGCAGGTCCAAGCCCGATCCGCGCCGCCCGCTAATTTTCCAGCGCTATGGCATTGATGTGACGCCCGTAGTCGGACTCGCGCCGGTGGGTGGACCGGCGGTAGCTGAAAAAGCGCGCCTCGTCGGCATAGGTGCAATTGCCGAGATCCTCGATCTCTCGAATACCTGCGGCGGCGAGGCGGGCGGCGATATAGCCGGCGAGATCGAAGCGGGCATGTCCGTCCGTGACCGAGGACCGGAAGAACCGTTCGTTTGCGGGGTCGTCGGCGCGGAAGCGGGCGATGAATTCCGGTCCGACCTCGTAATTGTCCTGCCGAATCATTGGACCGAGCGCAGCGACGATGCGGGAGCGATCGGCCCCGCGTTTTTCCATGGCGGCGATGGTGGCTTCGAGCACGCCGGCGGCGGCGCCGCGCCAGCCGGCATGGGCCGCGCCGATGACCCCGGCACCTGCATCGGCGAGCAGGACCGGCCCGCAATCCGCGGTCGTGACGCCGACGGCCAATCCGGGCACCCCCGTCACGATCGCGTCCGCGCGCGGACGCTCCTGCGGCTCCCATGGCCGCTCGATCGTCACCACGTCGGGGGAGTGGACCTGGTAGGCCGTGAGCAGGCGATCGGGCGGCACACCGAGCGCGGCCGCCATGCGAGCGCGGTTGGCGGCGACCCTCTCCGGCGCGTCATCGGAGCCCGGTCCGCCGTTGAGGCTCGCATAAACGCCCTCGGACACCCCGCCCGCGCGCGTGAAGAAGCCGTGGCGAATGCCGGCAATGCGGGCGAGCGCGGCCGATTGGAGCATGTTCTCGTCATGCCCGGATTTCACCCGGGATGACAAGCCGGTGGTGGTTGCGCCGGTGCTCATGTTTCGAATCCAGGCAGGACCTCGAGATTGGGGCTCGAGAATGCCACGGCCTTGATCAGGCGCCCCATGCCGGTGCGGCCCTCGTCGGTGAGCCGCGCGAGCGCCGACTCGATCGTGCCGGAGTAGTCGGGAGGCGCGCTCGCCTTGAGCGCCGCCGCCCGCTGCCTGATACCCAACCGGCGCAACAGCGTCGCCTGTGTCACCGGCCCGTGCACGCGCGCGCCCATGCCTTCGGCCGCTTGCGCCAGCGACTGAAAATCCACGTGCGCGGTGAGATCGAGCTCGCCCGGCGCCAGCAGCGGCTCGGTGAAACGATGCCCGGCGACGGCTTGCAGCGTCTCGCCGAGGGCGCTCTCGAGATGGCCGTAATCGGTGATCAGCGCGGCGCCGCCGAAACGCACTATTCGCCGCCCGATCTCGAGCGCGATCCGGTCCGAGCGCCATTCGAAAATCTCGCCGATCTGCGCCGACTGCAGCGTCGCGGGCAAGAGCTTGTCGAACAGCGGGATCGGATCGCGACCGACGTCGAATTCCAGCTCATCGTCCTCGCCCACCTTGACCACGCGCTCGTGCCAGCCGTCCGCGCACAGCACGGCCTGATGCACCGGCAGCGCATCGAAGAACTCGTTGGCGAGCACGATCAGCGCGCCATCCGGCACCTCTTCGATCGAGCGATGCCAAGTCGCGCCCACCTCGCTCCGGCCCAAGGCCTCGTGCTGCCGCCGTTCGAGTTCCGGGCTGATCTCGACCAGATGCAACGCGATTGCCGCGCGGAACGCCGGCACGACTTTGGCCGCACGCAGCGCATCGACCATCATGGTGCCGCGGCCGGGGCCGAGCTCGACCAGATGGATGGCGGCCGGCGCTCCCATCCCGCGCCAGACCGCGGCGGCCCACAGGCCGATGAGCTCGCCGAACATCTGGCTGATTTCCGGCGCGGTGGTGAAATCGCCGGCGGCGCCGAGCGGGTCGCGCGTGGTGTAATAGCCGCGCCGAGGCTCGGCGAGACAAAGCTCCATATATTGCGCCACCGGCATTGAGCCGCGGCGCGCGATCTGCCGGCGAATCTCCGCTGCGAGCGAGGTCGTGTCGTCGGCCATCATGTCCGCCCTGCCGGCTTCCTGCGCAGCGCCACCGCGATCAGGGCGATGCCGGCAAGCATCAACGGGATCGAAAGCAGCGTGCCCATGGTCAGCCCGCCCCACAGGAAGCCGAGCTGCGGATCGGGCTCGCGGAAGTGTTCGCCGATCGAGCGCGCGATGCCGTAGCCGAGCGCGAAGGCGCCGAGCACCAGGCCCGGGCGCTTGAGCGCGCCGGCGCGGATCATGACGGCAAGGACCATAAACAGCACGAGCCCCTCGAGCGTGGCCTCGTAGAGCTGGCTCGGGTGGCGCGGCTCCGGGCCCCCGGTGGGGAACACCATGGCCCACGGCACGTCGGCCGGACGGCCCCAGAGCTCGCCGTTGATGAAATTGGCGATGCGGCCGAGGAAGATTCCGATGGTTCCGGCGGCGCAGGTGATGTCGCCGAGCGAAAGGATCGACAGCCCGCGATGGCGCGCGAACAGGATCACCGCGAGCACGCAGCCGAGAAAGCCGCCATGGAACGACATGCCGCCCTTCCAGAGCTCCAGGCTCTCGAGCGGATGCGCGGCGAAATAGCCGGCATTGTAGAACAGCACGTAGCCGATCCGTCCGCCGAGGATGATGCCGAGCGTCACCCACAGCACGAAATCGTCGTAGTCAGTCACCGTCATCGGCGCCGGGCTGCTCCACAACTGCTCGCGGCGGATGATGGCGCGCGCATAGAGCCAGCCCAGGAGGATGCCGACGATATAGGCAAGCGCATACCAGCGAATGGCGAACGGCCCGAACCTGACGAGCACGGGGTCAAAGGCAGGGAACGGTATGACGTAAAGCGGCATCGGATGATTCGCAGCGCCGTCGAGCAGGGTGATGCGGGCAGCCGGCAGCCGATGTCAAGGCGCCGACGTTACCGGCTTCCCGTCAGTCGGCGCAGCGGCCCGCGATCGCGGCCAGCACCGCCAAGGCAGCGGCCGCGCCGTCTTCGGGACCCTTCTCGAAATCGCGATCGGCTTGGCCCATCGTGTTGGTGACATGCGCCAGACAGAGCACCGCCGCCCGCGCGGCGCGGGCGAAGGTATAGAGCGCGGCGGCTTCCATTTCGACTGCGAGCACGCCCTTGGATCGAGCCCACGCGATGGCCTCCGCGGTCTCGCGAAACGGCGCGTCCGTGGTCCAGCTCGCGCCGACAAAGGCAAAGAGACCAATGTCCGCCAGCGCCGCGCCCGCCATCGCGACCAGAGCCGGATCCGCTTGCGCGAATTCCGCAGGCGCCGCGTAGTGATAGCTGGTCCCTTCATCGCGCAGCGCGCGATCGATGACCACGAAATAGGGCGACGGCCCGGCCGCAACGATCTGTCCCGCGGACGTGAGGCTCAGGAGCAAACGGCAGCCGCTCGCGAACAATTGCTCCGCGACCAGCACGGCGAAAGGCGCGCCCACTGCGCAGCCCACGATGCCCGCGATCTGCTCGCCCAAAACAAACGTATCGAGCTGCGTGTGATAGCAGGGCCAGTCCTCGAACGGCTGCGCCTTTCCGCCGCGCCGCAGGCTGCGCACGACATCGCCGTCGGGATCCAGGATACAGACCGGCGGCACGTCGACAGCGGCAAGCCGCTTTTGCCCGGCGTGCCTCGCGCAGCAGCACTTGCGGAGCGAACACCGACGGCGCCGAGGGAAATTTATGATCGAGGATGGGAGGCTTGCTCACCTGTCAGTTCTCGCAACGAAACCCGCGTCCCGGAAGGGAAGCACTCGAAGATCGCGGCATAGTGATAGGGCGCTACCTCCACAAGCGCGGAGAGTCGCAGACCTGCCGGCTCGGTCGCCTCGACCGTCTGCTGCGGCGTCATCCGCAGGTCGGTCCTCGGTCCGCGCGGCTCGCCGAGGACTTTGGTCTCCTCGCGCGGGCGCCGGTGCCAGTTGACGACGGCGAAGCGGCCGGCGGGCGCGAGCACCGTGCGCACGGCGCGGGCCAGCCGCGGTCGGTCCGGTACGCCATGGAAGGCGTTCGCCAGGAATACGAAGTCGACCGGTCCCGCGACCAGGCGGGCGAGATCATAGGCGTCGCCTTTGACAAGATCGCAGTTGGTGACGCCGTTCTCGGCAAGCCGGTGGCGCGCTAGTTCGAGCTGTTGAGGGTCGATATCGATGGCAATGACATGGCGCGTGCGTTTGGCAATCGGCAAGGTGAACCAGCCGTCGCCGGAGCACAGATCGACCACGGTCATGCCGACGGCGATGCCGATCGCGGTCAGGACGCCCGCCGGGTCGGGCCACAGGGCCTCCCACCAGCCCGCGGCGGGCATTTCGGTCCCCTCGAAGAAGCCCGGCATTTCGGCCCTCGCGCCAGCTCAAAACCGGCTCGCCTCGCGCCGGCGATGCTGGCACCGCGCGAACGTCTGCTCGCCATGGTGGCGTGCCGTCCGCCAATCGCCGGCGGCGCCGTGCGTTTTCCTCGCTGCGCCCGCATTATATGCTGCCGGTGAGATCGGGAGTGAAGCGACATGCTCCGCGTCAAGAGCCCGCAGGACTTCTGGGCGGGTGTTCTATTCGTGCTATTCGGCTGCGCGGCGCTGTGGATCGGCCGCGATTACGCGCTCGGCAGCCTGACCCGGATGGGTCCGGGCTATCTCCCCACCGTGCTGAGCTGGGCGCTGCTGGCGATCGGCGTCTTGTTGATGGCGCGCGCGCTGGCGCTCAATGGGCCGGCGATCGAGCCGAGCCGCATCGCGCCGCAGTTGTTCATCCTCGCGGCCATCGTCGCTTTTGCGCTCGCGATCGAGCGCTTCGGACTCGCACCCGCGGTGATGCTGGTCACCGTTACTGCGGCGTTCGCGAGCCGTGAGATGCGCTGGCGGGAGGCGGTCGCGCTCGGGCTAGGCCTCGCCGCGCTCTGCGTGGTCCTGTTCGTCAACCTGCTTGGGCAGCCGTTCAGGGTGTTTGCATTCTGATGGACCTGCTCGCGAATCTGGCGACCGGCTTCGGCGCCGCGGTGACGCCGCTCAACCTGGGCTTCTGTCTGTTCGGCTGCCTGATCGGAACACTGATCGGGGTGCTTCCCGGCATCGGGCCGATCGCAACCATCGCGATGCTGCTGCCGGTCACCTTCGGGCTGAGCCCGCTTGGTGCGCTGATCATGCTCGCCGGCATCTATTACGGCGCGCAGTACGGCGGCTCGACCACGGCGATCCTGGTCAATCTGCCGGGCGAGTCCTCGTCGGTGGTGACCTGCATCGACGGCTATCAGATGGCACGGCGGGGCCGCGCCGGCGCGGCCCTCGCCGTGGCCGCGGTCGGCTCCTTCGTCGCCGGCTGCGTCGGCACGGTCGTGATCGCCGCGTTTGCGCCGGTGCTCGCGGCTTTCGCGGTGAAATTCCGCTCGCCGGAATATTTCGCCCTGATGCTGTTCGGCCTGGTCGCCGCGGTCATTCTCGCCCACGGCTCGGTGCTCAAGGCGGTCGGCATGGTGGTTCTCGGGCTGCTGGTCGGCCTCGCCGGCACCGAATCCCAGAGCGCCACCGCTCGCTTCACCTTCGGCGTTCCCGAGCTCTATGACGGCGTCGACTTCGTGCCGCTCGCGATGGGCCTGTTCGGGCTCGCCGAGATCATGAGCAATCTCGATCGCGGCGATGACAAGCGCGCGGTCGCGTCCGGCATCTCGAGTCTGTGGCCCGACCGCGAAGAAATCCGCCGTGCCACGCCGGCCATCCTGCGCGGCACCGTACTTGGCTGCCTCCTCGGCATTCTGCCCGGCGGCGGCGCGGTGCTCGCGTCGTTTGCCGCCTATACGCTGGAGAAGAAGGTATCGCGCTTCTCCAAGCAGTTTGGCCAGGGCGCCGTCGAGGGCGTGGCCGCCCCGGAAGCCGCCAACAATGCCGGCGCGCAGACCTCGTTCATTCCGCTGCTCACGCTCGGCATTCCGTCGAATCCGGTGATGGCGCTGATGATGGGGGCGATGCTGATCCAGGGCATCGCGCCGGGCACTGCGATCATCTCCGAGCGGCCGGAGCTGTTCTGGGGCATGGTTGCCAGCATGTGGATTGGCAACCTGATGCTGATCATCATCAACCTGCCGCTGATCGGGATCTGGGTGCGGCTGCTGCGGGTGCCCTATCGCCTGCTGTTCCCGTGCATCGTGGTGCTGTGCTGCGTCGGCGCCTACAGCGTCAACGCCAGCACCTTCCTGATCCTGATGATGGCCGGCTTCGCACTGCTCGGCTACTTGTTCGCCAAGCTCGGCTGCGAGGGCGCGCCCTTCCTCCTCGGATTCGTGCTCGGGCCGCTGATGGAGGAAAACTTCCGCCGCTCCATGGTGCTGTCGTTCGGCGATCCCATGATCTTCTTGCAGCGGCCGATCTCGCTGTGCATCCTGCTCGCGAGCCTGGCGCTGATCGTCCTCATCGTGATCCCGCAGCTGCGGACGCGGCGCGACCAAGCGTTTCAGGAGTAAGCAGGTGAGGATCATTTCGCGTAGCTGGGTTTGCTGTCGTCTTCGCGAGAGCGGTGACCCATAGCCGCCGGCTCTGGAATATAAGGGCCGCTTGCGCGGCGAACGGCAGTCGCGGAAATTGATCAGCTGGCATTCAACAGGAGGAGCAGACCGTGAAACGTCGTCCCGCCGTCGCATTCGGTATCGGCGCGCTCGCGCTGTCGCTGCTCCTGCTCGTCGCGGCCGCGCGCCCGGCGGCAGCGCAGCAGGATTATCCCGACCGCGCGCTGCACGTGTTCATCGGCTTTCCCGCCGGCAGCGGCGCCGACATCCTCGGCCGCTACTTCACTGCGCAGCTGGAGAAGCTCGCAGGCAAGCCGGTGGTCGTGGAGAACAAGCCGGGCGCCAACAGCAACATCGCCGCCGGCGTGGTGGCGAACGCGAAGCCCGACGGTTACAGCATCCTGTTCATCGCGTCGTCGAACATGGCCGGCAGCCGGTTCCTGTTCAAGAACCTGCCGTTCGACACGGTGAAGGATTTCACCCCGGTGGCCTCGTTCGCCGAGATCGCCTTCGTGCTCACCGTCGGGGCCAAGTCGCCGGTCAAGAGCGTGGCCGAGCTCACCACCTTTCTCAAATCGCGCCAGCGCGCCAAATACGGCGCCACCAACCAGACCGCGATTCTGTCCACCGAGTATTACAAGCAGATCGCCGGCGTGGACGCGGTGCACGTCGCGTACCGCACCGCGCCGGAAGCGCTGCCGGACGTGGAGGACGGCACGCTCGACTTCATGATCATGGATGGGACCTTTGCGGTAGGGCCGATCAAGGCCGGAAAGATCCGCCCGCTGGCGGTCACCACGGCGAAGCGCATCGCCGCTCTGCCCGATGTGCCCACCATGATAGAGGCAGGCGTCGGCAGCTTCGAGTTTACGCCGTGGTGGGGCGTCTTCGTGCCGGCGGCAACGCCGCAGCCGATCGTGGCCAAGCTCGGCGGCTGGATGAACCAGATCGCGCGCACGCAGGAGACGCGCCAATTCCTCGAGCGGGTCGCGGCACTCCCGCTGAGCGACGATTCGAAAGGCACCGCCGCCCGCCTGCAGGGCGACATTGCGAAATGGGGCCCGCTGGTAAAGGCGGCGAAGATCGAGCCGCAGTGACCGTGCGGCAGGCTGGGCCGGGATCGGCTCTTGCGACGGATGGCAACGGACCCCATTGTTGGGGCAGTCATTCCCATTGGGACCCGGATCAGCGATGACCCAGACCAGCAACCGCTTCCTCGACGAGATCGCAAGGTTGATGAACGATGCGGCGGGCGTCGCCTCGGGCGTGCGGCGCGAGTTCGATACCGCGTTTCGCAACCAGGCCGAACGTGTCCTGCGCGACCTCGACGTGGTCAAGCGCGAGGAGCTTGAGGCGGTCAAGGAGATGGCGCGCCTGGCGCGCGAGGAGAACGAGGCCTTGAAGGCACGCGTGGCCGCGCTCGAGGCCCGGCTTGGGTCCGCCGGCAAGTCGTAACCTGTTGCACGATTGGCGATTTCGTCGCCGCACCGGGGCCTGCGGCGTTCTTGTATTTCGCCCGCGCGCTCGTTATAAGCGCGGCCACCGCCGGCCGGGCCGAGCGGCCTCCCGGGGGCGAAGGCGCTGCCCGGCACTGCCCCGGCGATATGGCGAGAATGGGCCGCAGCTTCGGCGGCCGTTTTGTTGCGAGAGGATCTGGCATGGCCACCGTCCAGCAGCTTAAGGCAGCCGCGCGCCCGCGGGCGGGCAAGGGAGGCGCGCGGGCCGAGCGGCGCGCCGGCCGTGTGCCGGGCGTGATCTATGGCGATGGCAAACCGCCGCTCAACGTCTCGGTCGATCATGCCGAGCTCAAGCAGCGCATCTACGCCGGGCGCTTTCTCACCACGATCTACGAGCTCGAGCTCGATGGCGCCAAGCACCGTGTCATCCCGCGCGACTTCCAACTCGACCCGGTCAAGGATTTGCCGCTGCATGTGGACTTCCTGCGGCTCGGCGAGGGTGCGCGCATCCGGGTGCGTATTCCGGTCCATGTCATGAATGCGGATCAGGCGCCCGGCATCAAACGCGGCGGCACCGTCAACATCGTTACCCACGCGGTCGAGGTGGTGTGCTCGCCCGAGCACATACCGGAATCGATCGACGTCGACATTTCCGGCCTGGAGATCAACTACTCGAAGCATCTGGACGAGATCACGCTGCCGCCAAACGTGCGCGTGGTCGGCCGGCTGGACCAGACGCTAGTCACCATCGTGCCGCCCTCGGGCTATGCGGAAGAAATGAAAGCGGCTGCCGAAGCCGCCGCTGCAGCCGCTGCTGCGGCCGCTGCTGCGGCCGAAGCCGGCGTGCCCGCGGAAGGCGCGGCACCGGGCGCGGCGCCCGGCGCGGCTCCAGCGGCGGCGCCCGGCGCTCCCGCCGCTGCTCCGGCAGCGGAGAAGGAAAAGAAGTAAGCGGCCCCACCCGCGTCCCGGATGCGGTGCACCGCTGACCCGGGACCTTCCTAGATTCCGGTTCGTAACGGTCCCGGGTCTGCAGTGCACCGCTCCGCTTGCCCTGCGCTGCGCTGCGCCCGGGATACGACCCCACGGTATCTTCCATGCTGCTCTTCGTCGGGCTCGGCAATCCCGGTTCGCGCCATGCCGGCAACCGACACAATGTCGGCTTCATGGCGGTCGACGCGATCGCCAAGCGCCACGGCATCGGCCCGTGGCGGCGGCGCTTCCAAGGGGTGGCGGCGGAGGGCACCCTCGGCGGCGAGCGCGTGCTGTTGCTGCTGCCCGGCACCTACATGAATGAGTCCGGCCGCGCGGTGGCGGAAGCAGCGCATTTCTACAAGCTCGAGCTTTCCGACGTGGTCGTGTTCCACGACGAGATTGATCTCGCGCCCGGCAAGGTTCGGGTCAAGGCCGGTGGCGGCGTTGCCGGCCACAACGGCCTGCGCTCGATCTCGGCCCATATCGGCAACGATTACCGGCGCGTGCGCATCGGCGTCGGGCATCCCGGCGTCAAGGAATTGGTGCAAGCCTACGTGCTCAATGATTTCGCCAAGGACGAGCGGCCCTGGGTGGAGGCGCTCTGCGCCATCATCGCCGATGACGCCGAGCTGCTGGCGCAGGGCCGCGACGCGAGCTTCCAGAACAAGGTCCACCTCGGCATGCAGGCGAAGGGTTTCTTCGACGACAAAGAGAAAGAGGACGACGAATGAGCGTCTGCGCCATCGCATATCGGTACGAGTGACTTCATGGGATTCAAGTGCGGCATTCTCGGCCTGTCCAATGTCGGCAAGTCCACCGTGTTCAACGCGCTGACCGCGACCGCGGCGGCGCAGGCATCGAACTATCCCTTCAGCACGATCGAGCCGAACGTCGGCGAGGTCATGGTACCGGACCCGCGGCTCGACGTGCTCGCCAAGCTTGCGAAGTCGGCCAAGATCAAGCCAACCCGGCTCACCTTTGTCGATATCGCCGGGCTGGTGAGCGGCGCCTCGCGCGGCGAGGGGCTCGGCAACCAGTTCCTCGCTCACGTCCGCGAGGTTGATGCCATCGCGCACGTGGTCCGCTGTTTCGTCGATCCCGACGTCGCCCACGTCGCCGGCGCGATCGACCCCATCGCCGACATCGATACCATCGAGACCGAGTTGATGCTCGCCGATCTCGACAGCCTGGAACGGCGGGTCGATGGCCTGGCCAAGAAGGCGAAGGGCAACGACAAGGATGCCCAGGAGGCCAGGGAGACGCTCGATCTCGTCAATCGGGCCCTCGTGCTGCTGCGCGACGGCAAGCCGGCCCGTCTGGTCGAGCGCAAGGGCGAAGAGGAAAGGGCGTTTCACATGCTCGGCCTGTTGACCTCGATCCCGGTGCTCTACGTCTGCAACGTCGATGAGGCCGCGGCGGCGGCCGGCAACGATTTCTCGCGCAAAGTCGAGGCGCGCGCGCAGCAGGAGGGCGCGGCTTGCGTCATCATCTCGGCGAAGATCGAAGCGGAGATCGCGGTGCTGCCGGCGGCCGAGCGCGCCGAGTATCTGGCGGCCATCGGACTGAAGGAGCCCGGCCTCGACCGGCTGATCCGCGCCGGCTACGCGCTGCTCAATCTGATTACCTATTTCACCGCCGGCCCCAAGGAGGCGGCGGCCTGGACTATCACGCGCGGCACGAGAGCGCCGCAGGCGGCGGCCGTCATCCATTCCGACTTCGAGCGCGGCTTCATCCGCGCCGAGACCATCGCCTACGACGACTACGTGGCGTTCGGCGGTGAAACCGGGGCGCAGCAGGCGGGCAAAATGCGGCTCGAGGGCAAGAACTACGTGGTCGCCGACGGCGACGTGATGCACTTCCGCTTCGCGACGTAGCTCTCAGCGGGGCGGCAGGGCGGCCGGAGGCGTGCTGGCTCGATCCGCGTGGGCAAGGCAGAAGAGATTGCGCCAAGGCTCAGCACCGTCCGGTCCGGCGCGGCCATCCTCGCTGTTTGCGCCTGAGCTCACATCTGTCCGCGCTGACGGATGGCGCCGAGGTGCTCGTTGATCCGGAACATGATCAGCACGAACTCCGAAATGATGCGCGCGACGATGACCCCGATCACAATGCTGATAAGGCTGCCGATGATCCAGAACAGACCGGCGAGCGGGCTCAGCGCCATCAGCGTCAAACCGGAAACGATGCCGGAAAGCCCGAACAGCACGGCAATGGCGACCGCGAGCCAGTAAAAGATCTTGATAATGGAAGGCGTGATGAACCGTTCCCACTGGAACAAGTCGCGAAAATCGAACATGGGATTCTCCTCCCGACCCAAGACCAGTGAGTTGACGCTGGTGCGCAACCGACGCCGCCCGGTCGCATCCCCCGCAGGCCCTCGACCGTACCGGCGCGTTGATGGCTCGTCCCGCAGGCCACGCGGACACTGCACTGCGGCATGGCGATGGTCAATCAAGGTCGCCGATGCGTGTTAAAGTTGAATTAACCGCTAAATCGCTGCCCTGCAGCGGTCACGCCGGAGCGCCGATTGACCTCGCCGCTCTCGGTGTCTAGGGAACTCGGCGGCGCAGCGGCGCGTCGATGGCGAGCTCGGTCGTACCGAGGTTATGCCTTACCGCCGAAGTCGCCTGGGACCACCGCACGACGACGGTGTCGGGCGGATGCAATTGGTGCTGGCGTAAAGGTCTCACGTCTGCTGAAGGTGCTTTGCGCAGGATCGCCGTGCCCAGGCTGCATTGGGAAGATTTTCATCCCGGCCAAGTGACCGAGTGCGGGTCGCGGCTCGTCACCCGCGCCGAAATCGTCGCCTTCGCCGCCGAATACGATCCGCAGCCGATGCATCTGGACGAGCAGGCAGCGCGCGCGACGCTGCTCGGCGGACTCGTCGCCTCCGGCTGGCACAGCTGCTGCGTGCTGATGCGCATGCTGAGCGACAACTTTCTCGCCGAGGCGAGCTTTTTGGGCGCACCCGGCGCCGACGAGGTGAAGTGGCTGGCGCCGATACGCCCGGGCGAACGCATCGCGGCGCGCGCCACGGTGCTGGAGACGCGGCCCTCGCGCAGCCGTCCCGATATTGGATTCGTCAAGTTTCGCTTCGAGCTGATCGGCACCTCCGGCGCGCCGGTGATGAGCCTGGTCGTGAGCCCGATGTTCGGGCGGCGGGCCGCGGCGGCGGCGGAAGCCGAGCCCGCGCGGGGCTGCTCATGAAGTTTTTTGAGGACATCCGCGTCGGCGAAATTGCCGAGCTCGGCCGCCACATCTTTACCGCCGCCGACATCAAGGCGTTCGCCGCGCGCTTCGATCCGCAGCCGTTCCACCTCGACGAGGTGGCCGCTGCGCGCTCGCATTTCGGTCGGCTGTGCGCCTCGGGCTGGCACACCGCCTGCGTCTGGATGCGGCTGCTGATCGCGCACCGCCGGCGCGAAGACGACGAGCGCCGCGTACGCGGCGAGCCGGTCGCCCAGCTCGGACCCTCGCCCGGCTTCCGCGATCTCAAATGGCTCAAGCCGGTCTATGCCGGCGACACCGTGTCCTTTGCCACCGAGGTGGTGGAGATGCGGTTTTTGAACAGCCGGCCGGGCTGGGGCATGATTTTCGTACGCAACACCGGGCGCAATCAGCAAGGCGAACAGGTGATCTCGTTCATCAGCAGCGCGTTCGTCGAATGCCGGGGCAAGGAGACGCAACTCTCGTGAGCGCCGCGAGCGAGCTCATACTCGAGCGGCAGGCGCTGGCGGCCAAGCGCGAGGAGCGCCGCGCGGCCGGCGTCGCCTGCGGCGCGCACGCGCTGCACGACGGCTATACCGATCTGATCTACGTCATGCTGCCGATCTGGCAGAAGGAGTTCGGGCTCGGCTATGCCGAGCTCGGGTTGTTGCGCGGACTATTCTCCGGGACCATGGCCGGCCTGCAGATCCCCGCCGGGCTCCTAGCCGAGCGTCTGGGGACGGCGGCAGTGCTCGCGCTCGGCACTGCAGTCGCTGGCGCCGGCTACTGCCTTGCCGGCGCGAGCGCGGGCCTGCCGCTCCTCGCGCTCGCGCTGCT
This sequence comes from Xanthobacteraceae bacterium, assembly GCA_036555745.1. Classification (GTDB taxonomy): domain Bacteria; phylum Pseudomonadota; class Alphaproteobacteria; order Rhizobiales; family Xanthobacteraceae; genus VAZQ01. The sequence continues at coordinate 28,050 of DATBKV010000240.1, forward strand.
CGTCGGCGGCCTCGGCGCCAGCACCCAACATCCGCTTGCCTCGACCTTGATGGCGCGCGCGTTCGCCGGGCAGCGCTCGATGAAAGCAATCGGCACCTACAATTTTGCCGGCGACATCGGCAAGATGACCGTGCCGGCGGCGGCCTCCCTGCTGCTGATCGTGCTGCCGTGGCGGCCGGTGCTCGCGCTGCTCGGGGCATGCGGACTTCTTGCCGCGATCGCCATCTTCGTGTTCACGCCGCGCTACGGCCCGGAGCCGGCATTGCCGCAGACCGGACAAGCGACGGCGGGAAGCGAGCCCGCTCCGCGATATCGCTTCGCGTTCCCAGTCCTGCTCTCGATCGGGGTGCTCGACAGCGCGACCCGCATGGGATTTCTGCTGTTCCTGCCGTTCGTGCTCACGGCCAAGGGCGCAGGCTTGCCGACCGTCGGGCTTGCGCTGACGCTGGTGTTCGCCGGCGGCGCCGCCGGCAAGCTGGTGTGCGCCTTCCTCGGCGCGCGCCTGGGAGCCATCGCGACGGTGTGG
>DATBKV010000241.1:0-45611 GCA_036555745.1 Xanthobacteraceae bacterium
GGCCGCCGCTTGCTTGCCGCCACGGCGGGATTGGCGCTCGGCCTGGCGGCGGCTCTTCCCGCCCGGGCGGAAGACACCATCAAGGTCGGCATCCTGCATTCGCTCTCCGGCACCATGGCGATCAGCGAGACCACGCTGAAGGACGTCATGCTCATGCTGATCGACGAGCAGAACAAGAAGGGCGGCGTGCTCGGCAAGAAACTCGAGGCGGTGGTGGTCGACCCGGCCTCGAACTGGCCGCTGTTCGCCGAGAAAGCGCGCGAGCTCATCACCAAGGACAAGGTGGCCGTGGTGTTCGGCTGCTGGACCTCGGTATCGCGCAAGTCGGTCCTGCCGGTGTTCAAGGAGCTCAACAGCATCCTGTTCTACCCGGTGCAGTACGAAGGCGAGGAAAGCGAGCGCAACGTGTTCTATACCGGCGCCGCCCCCAATCAGCAGGCCATCCCGGCCGTCGACTACCTGATGTCGAAGGACGGCGGCGAGGCCAAGCGCTGGGTGCTCGCCGGGACCGACTATGTGTATCCGCGCACCACCAATAAGATCCTCGAGGCCTATCTCTAGCAGAAGGGCGTCGCCGATTCCGAGATCATGATCAACTATACGCCGTTCGGCCATTCCGACTGGCAGACCATCGTCTCCGACATCAAGAAGTTCGGATCGGCGGGGAAGAAGACCGCGGTGGTCTCGACCATCAACGGCGACGCCAACGTGCCGTTCTACAAGGAGCTCGGCAACCAGGGCGTCAAGGCGACCGACATCCCGGTGGTGGCGTTCTCCGTGGGTGAAGAAGAGCTCGCCGGCATCGATACCAAGCCGCTGGTGGGCCACTTGGCCGCCTGGAACTACTTCGAGTCGATCAAGTCCCCGATCAACGACAAGTTCATCAAGGACTGGCACGCCTTCATCAAGAACCCGAAACGCGTGACCAACGACCCGATGGAGGCGCATTTCATCGGCTTCGCCATGTGGGTCAAGGCGGTCGAGAAGGTCAAGTCGACCGATCCCGACAAGGTGATCGATGCGCTGCCCGGCATCGAGGCTCCCAACCTCACCGGCGGAACCTCCAAGATGCTGCCTAATCACCACATCACCAAGCCGGTGTTCATCGGCGAGGTGCGCGGCGATGGGCAGTTCGATGTGGTGTGGAAGACCCGGGGCCTTGTGCCGGGCGACGCGTGGTCCGATTATCTGCCTGGCTCGAAGGATCTCGAGGCCGATTGGGTCACCCTCAAGTGCGGTAACTACAGCAAAGTGACGAAGAAGTGCGGTGGTGGGTCGTAGCGTTGCCGCTCCAGTACCAAATGTAGCTTTGTCTGCGTAGCAAGACATCGAGGCGGCCCGCTATCGGGCCGCCTCGCTCGGAACTGCCGGGACTATCTAGAATGTGTGGCTACTGCGATCGCCTCATCGCGCTCGTATTCGCGCTCGGCGTGCTCGCGCTCGTGAGCGTTCCGGCGCAAGCGGCGCCGTATGAGGACGCGCTTACCCATTTCACCGCCGACAGCTTCGACGAGACCATCGAGGGGATCAACGGCGTCGCGAACAGCGGCAGCCCGCTCGCGGCGTCGGTGATCAGCGCGCTGCAGGAGGGGAGGCTGTTCTTCAGCGCGGACAGCAGGCGCGTCTTCATCCGCGAGCCATCCGACCGGTTGATCGACGCCGCCACCGGCGCGCCGGTTGCCGGCGGCGATCCGTCCGATCTCGCGCCGGTGCGTCTCAACAACCGCCTGCGCCGCATAATCGAGGCGGCGCTCGGCAGCCTCACGCTGATGGCGCCGGACGCGGGCAAGCGCCTGGAGGCGGCGCAAGCGGTGCTCAAGTCGAAGGAGGCCAATGCGCTCCCGGCGCTCAAGGAGGCGATCGCGAAAGAGAGCGACCCCACGGTGAAGCGGGCCTTGATCGAGGCGCGGGCGGCCGTCGTGCTCTATCTCGACGATGCGAGCGATGTCGACAAGATCGATGCCGTCGCCGTCATCCGCCAGCGCGGCGACCAGGACGCGCTCGGTCTGCTCGGAGGATTGCCGGCGAGCGCTTCGCCCGCGGTCAAGAAGGCCGCGAGCGACGCCATCGCCTCGATCCAGAGCAGCCTCGCGCTGTGGGCGGCGCTGCAAAACGCCTGGTACGGGCTCTCGCTCGGTTCGGTCCTGCTGCTGGCCGCCATCGGCCTCGCCATCACCTTCGGCGTGATGGGCGTCATCAACATGGCCCACGGCGAGATGGTCATGCTCGGGGCTTACACCACCTTTGTCGTGCAGGAGGTGATCCGGGCATACAATCCGGCGCTGTTCGATTATTCGCTCGCCATCGCCATTCCGCTCGCGTTCCTGGTTGCCGGACTCATCGGCGTCGCGATCGAGCGGGGCATCATCCGCTTTCTCTACGGCCGGCCGCTGGAGACGCTGCTCGCCACCTGGGGCCTCTCGCTTATCCTGCAGCAGGCAGTGCGCACCGCCTTCGGACCGACCAACAAGGACGTGGGCAATCCGTCCTGGATGAGCGGCTCGTTCGACCTCGGGCAGATCACCATCACCTACAACCGGCTGTGGATCATCGTTTTCACCCTGCTCATCTTCCTGGGTCTGCTCGCCCTGCTGCGGTTCACCCGCTTTGGGCTCGAGATGCGGGCGGTGACCCAGAACCGCGCGATGGCGGCCTCGATGGGCATCCGCACCAGCCGCATCGACGCGCTGACCTTCGGGCTCGGCTCCGGCATCGCCGGGCTCGCCGGCGTCGCCCTGTCGCAGATCGACAATGTCAGCCCCAATCTCGGCCAGGGCTACATCATCGACTCCTTCATGGTGGTGGTGTTCGGCGGCGTGGGCAACCTGTGGGGCACCCTGGTCGGTGCGTTCACCCTCGGCATCGCCAACAAGTTCCTCGAGCCCTATGCCGGCGCGGTGCTCGGCAAGATCGCGATCCTCGTGCTGATCATCCTGTTCATCCAGAAGCGGCCGCGCGGGCTGTTCGCCTTGAAGGGCCGGGCGGTAGAGGCATGATCGGCGGGCTCATCCTGCGCTCGCTCGATCGTGGCGCGATCGCGTTTCTTGCGGTGCTGGCCGCAATCGCGATCCTGGTCCCGGTGCTCAATCTCGCGCTGCCTGCGAGTTCGCCGTTTCACCTGTCCTCGTACTTCGTGGCGCTGTTCGGCAAATATCTCTGCTTCGCCCTCCTGGCGCTCTCGATCGACCTGATCTGGGGCTATTGCGGGATACTCTCCCTCGGCCATGGGGCGTTCTTCGCGCTCGGCGGCTACGCCATGGGCATGTACCTGATGCGGCAGATCGGCACGCGCGGCGTCTACGCCAATCCGATCCTGCCCGACTTCATGGTGTTCTTGAACTGGCCGGAGCTGCCGATCTACTGGTACGGCTTTCAGCACTTCGCCTACGCCGCCTTCATGGTGTTGTTCGTGCCGGGCCTGCTCGCGTTCGTGTTCGGCTGGTTCGCGTTCCGCAGCCGCGTTACCGGGGTCTATTTTTCGATCATCACCCAGGCCATGACCTTCGCACTGATGCTCGGCTTCTTTCGCAACAATTTCGGCTTCGGCGGCAACAACGGCCTCACCGATTTCAAGGACATTCTCGGCTTCAACGTGCAGGCGCGCGGGACGCGGGCGGGGCTGTTCATGTGCTCCGCACTCGCGCTGATGCTCGGCTTCATGATCTGCCGCGCGGTCGTGAGTTCCAAATTCGGCAGGGTGCTGGTCGCGATCCGCGATGCCGAGGCGCGCACGCGCTTTCTCGGCTATCGCGTGGAGGCCTACAAGCTGCTCGTGTTCACGCTATCGGCCTGCATGGCGGGAGCGGCGGGGGCGCTGTACGTGCCGCAGGTCGGCATCATCAATCCAAGCGAATTCTCGCCGGGAAATTCGATCGAGGCGGTGATCTGGGTCGCGGTCGGCGGGCGCGGCACGCTCACCGGCGCGGTGCTCGGCGCCGTGCTGGTGAATTACGGCAAGACCTATTTCACCAGCGGCGTGCTCGCGCCGTACTGGCTGTTCGTGCTCGGCGGGCTGTTCATCGCCGTGACGCTGCTGCTGCCGCGCGGTATCGTCGGTACCGGACGGCACTGGTGGCGGCAATGGTGCGAGCGCCGGGCCGCGGCCGATAGCGGCCGCATCGGCGCTGCTGCGCCGCGCCCGGCGGAGTGAGCGATGGACCCGCGCACCACCACCGCGCTGCTCTATCTCGACGGCGTCACCGTGTCGTTCGACGGGTTCCGCGCCCTCAACAACCTCTCCTTCACGATCGAGCCCGGCGAGATGCGCGCCATCATCGGTCCGAACGGCGCCGGCAAGACCACGATGATGGATGTCGTCACCGGCAAGACGAGACCCGACGCTGGCGACGTCTATTTCGACGGCAGCTATGATCTCTCTCGTCTCGACGAGGCCGAAATTGCGCTGCTCGGCATCGGCCGCAAGTTCCAGAAGCCGACCGTGTTCGACATGCACACGGTGGAGGACAATATCGGTCTCGCGCTGAAGGGTGACCGCCGCGCCCGCAAGACCTTGTTCTGGCGTGAGACCAGCGCAGAGGCCGAGCGCGTCGACCACATCCTCGACATCATCCGGCTGTCGAGCGTGCGCCGACGCGTCGCCGGCTCGCTCGCGCACGGCCAGAAACAGTGGCTCGAGATCGGCATGCTGCTGGCGCAGGACCCCAAGCTTCTCCTGGTGGACGAGCCGGTCGCGGGCATGACTGACGCGGAGACCCGGCAGACCGCGGATCTGCTCAAGGAGATCAATCGCGATCGTACGGTGGTCGTGGTCGAGCACGACATGACCTTCGTGCGCGATCTCGGGGTCAAGGTCACCTGCCTGCACGAAGGCTCGGTGCTGGCCGAGGGCACCATCGACCAGGTGTCCGAGAACGAGCGCGTGGTCGAGGTCTATCTGGGACGCTAGCGCCATGCTGCGGGTGAACGCGATCGATCTCCACTACGGTGCGGCGCAGGCGCTGCGCGCAGTGTCGCTCGCGGCAGAGCCGGGCAAGGTGAGCTGCGTGCTCGGGCGCAACGGCGTCGGCAAGACGAGCCTGCTCGATGCGCTCGCGGGACAGCAGCCGATCAGCAAGGGCTCGATCAGCTTCGACGGCGTGGACATCACCCGGCTGCGCCCGAGCGAGCGCGCGCGGCGCGGCATCGCCTACGTGCCGCAGGGGCGCGAAATATTTCCTCTGCTCACGGTCGAGGAGAACCTCAGAACCGGCTTTGCGCCGCTCAAGCGCGAGGACCGCTCCATCCCCGACGATGTCTTCTCGCTATTCCCGGTGCTGGGCGACATGCTGGGGCGGCGCGGAGGGGATCTATCCGGCGGCCAGCAGCAGCAGCTCGCGATCGGGCGCGCGCTGGTGATGCGGCCGCGGCTGCTCCTGCTGGACGAGCCGACCGAGGGCATCCAGCCATCGATCATCAAGGACATCGGCCGCGCCATTGCCTACCTGCGCAACCTCGGCCAGATCGCGGTGGTGCTGGTCGAGCAATACCTCGACTTCGCGCGCGAGTTGGGCGATTTTTTCGCAGTGATGGACCGCGGTGCCATCATCTATTCCTGCACGCGCGCGGACATGGACGAGGCCGCGCTCAAGCGCGCGATGGCGATCTGAGCGCGGCGCGCGCGGCTTGCGATCCCGGCATGCATTGAAGGTCGCGGCGGCCACGGGTTAGGCTTGGATCGCCGTCCTGCCAGCGCCGACGACGAGGGGTGAAGCGTGACAACCGCGGTGGCCAAGCCAGCCGATACCTTCGCCGGCAACCGCGCCGTGGGACGCATCGCGCTCACGGTGGAGGCTCGCGCCGGCGCCACCCGCCGTTCCCGCCTACGCGAGGAAGGCGCGCTGCGCGTGCGCTGTCCCGGCCCCGCCGCCGCCGAGCTCGAGGCCGTCCTCGTCAACACCGCCGGGGGCGTGGCCGGCGGCGATCGCCTCACGCTCGACGTCACCGTCGGGCCCGGCGCCCGGCTCGCCGTCACCACCGCGGCGGCGGAAAAGATCTATCGCACGCTCGCGCCGGATGCAGCGATCGGCGTGAAGCTCACCGTCGAGGCCGCGGCCGCGCTCGCCTGGCTGCCGCAGGAGACGATCCTGTTCGACCGAGCGCGGCTCGCCCGCACCATCGATATCGAGATGGCCGAGGATGCGCGGCTGTTGCTGGCGGAATCGATCGTCTTCGGCCGCACCGGCATGGGAGAGGCGGTGGACGAGGGCGCCGTGCTCGACCGCTGGCGCCTGCGTCGGGGCGGACGGCTCGTGCATGCGGAGGCGATGCGGCTCGAGGGCGCCGTGGCGGCGAAGCTCGCCCAGCGTGCGGCGGCGGCGGGCGGCGCCGCGGTCGCGACCGTGCTGGTCGTGCCCGGCGACGAAGCGACCGCCGGCAGCGTGCGCGCGCTCGAGCATCGGGTGCGGGGCGAGGTCGGCGTCTCCGCCTGGAACGGGTTCGCGGTCGTGCGGCTGTGCGGCGCCGATGGCGCGGCATTGCGGCACGACCTGGTCGTGCTGCTCACGTTGCTGCGCGCCGCGCCGCTGCCGCGGCTGTGGCTCAACTGAATGGCAGGAAGGCTTGCAGGCAGGCCATGAACCTTACCCCCCGCGAGAAGGACAAGCTGCTCATTTCCATGGCTGCGATGGTGGCGCGCCGGCGCCTCGAGCGCGGCGTCAAGCTCAATCATCCGGAAGCGGTGGCGCTCATCACCGACTTCATCGTCGAGGGCGCGCGCGACGGCAGGACCGTCGCCGAGCTGATGGAAGCGGGCGCGCACGTGCTCACGCGCGCGCAGGTGATGGACGGTATCCCCGAAATGATCCACGACATCCAGGTGGAGGCGACGTTCCCGGACGGAACCAAGCTGGTGACCGTGCACGAGCCGATCCGGTGAGAGCATGAGTGCGTTGCTGATGCGGGCGAAAATATCGGAGGCCGCGGCATGATCCCGGGCGAGATGTTCATCGAGGATGGGGAGATCGAGCTCAATTCCGGACGCGAGACGGTAACGCTGTCGGTCACCAATACCGGCGATCGTCCCATTCAGGTCGGCTCGCATTATCATTTCTTCGAGACCAACCCGGCGCTGAAATTCGATCGCAGACAAGCGCGCGGCATGCGGCTCGACATCGCTGCGGGGACAGCAGTGCGCTTCGAGCCGGGCCAGAGCCGCGAGGTCACGCTGGTCGCATTTGCCGGCAGGCGGACAATCTACGGATTCCGGCGACAGGTGATGGGTAAGCTCTGAGCCTACGACGGTCGCGACTCGAGCGGGGATAGCGATGGCCGCAACAGCGAGCAGGCTGCTGGAGGTCGGCGTGGTGCTGCAGGGCGGCGGCGCGCTCGGCGCGTACGAATGCGGCGCGCTCAACGCCTTGCTCCAGCTGATGGACGAGTCCGCGGCGGGCGGCCGCGCGATCGTCCTCAAGGTCGTGACTGGCGTCTCGATCGGCTCGATCAACGCCGCCTGCGTGGTGGGCGCGAAAACCTGGGCCGACGCCCGCGCGCGGCTCAACGCGCTGTGGGACGACCTCATGCTCGAGAGCCCGCCGTTCTGGACCGCCGCCGCGCAGCGCGATCTCGCCTATTTCGGGCTGCCGGGCTTCTATGCGCCCCGCCCGGATTTCTGGACCGTGCCGACCTGGACCTATGTCTACGACACCCGCCCGCTGCTTGCGACGCTCGCCCGCCACGTCGATTTCGCCGCGCTCAATGCCAGCACCACCGCGTTCGTGGTGACCGCGGTCGAGGTCGTCACCGGCGCGCTGCAAGCCTTCGCCAATCGCCCGGTCGGCAGGATTTCCGCCCGGCGGATCGAGCCGCGGCACGTGCTGGCGAGCGGCAGCCTGCCGCCTGCCTTTCCCTGGACCGACATCGACGGCATGCCCTACTGGGACGGGGGCATCGTCGACAACACCCCGCTCGGCGCCGCGATCGATGCGTTCAGCGCCGACCCCGCCGTCGACCGCATGCTCGTGGTCATGAATCTTTATCCGCTGCGCGCGCGGTTGCCGCGCAACCTCGCCGCGGTCGAGGACCGCATGCACGAGCTCAGCTTCGGCAACCGCCTGCGCCAGGACCACGACATGGCACGGCGCATCAATGCGCTGGTCGAGACCATCGACGCGCTGGCGGCCAAGCTTGCACCCGAGGAGCGCGGCGAATGGCTGAGCGCGCGTCTCGACGAGGCGCGCCGCTACAAGGTGATCGATGCCATCGTCAACATCGACATGCAGGATCCGGCCGCCGCACTGGTTCCCGCCGCGCAGAATCCGGCCGACGACAAGGACGGCATGCGCGATTTCTCGCCGGACACCGTGCACCGCCGACGCCGCGATGGATTCCGCTTCGCCTACGAGCTGCTGCAGCCGGCGTTCGAGAATCGCTGGCGCGCGCATGATGCGACAGCCGAAGCCACGTCCGCAGGGAGCTGATCAATGCCAAGCAGGATGCAGCGCGCCGTCTACGCCGAGATGTTCGGCCCCACCGTCGGCGACCGCGTGCGGCTCGCCGATACCGACATCATCGTCGAGGTCGAGAAGGACTTCTGCACCTACGGGGAAGAGGTGAAATTCGGGGGCGGCAAGGTGATCCGGGACGGCATGGGGCAGAGTCAGGCCTCCCGCAGGCAGGGCGCCGTCGATACCGTCATCACCAACGCGCTGATCCTCGACCATTGGGGCATCGTCAAGGCCGACGTCGGGCTCAAGGGCGATCGCATCGCGGCCATCGGCAAGGCCGGCAACCCCGATATCCAGCCCAACGTCGCCATCGTGATTGGGCCCGGCACCGAGGTCATCGCCGGCGAAGGCAAGATCCTCACCGCCGGCGGTTTCGACACCCACATCCACTTCATCTGTCCGCAACAGGTGGAGGAGGCGCTGATGTCGGGCATCACCTCCATGCTCGGCGGCGGCACCGGGCCGGCGCACGGCACCTTCGCCACCACCTGCACGCCGGGGCCGTGGCATATCGGCCGCATGATCCAGGCCGCGGACGGATTGCCGGTCAATCTCGGCTTCGCCGGCAAGGGCAATGCATCGCGGCCGGCGGCGCTGGAAGAGATGGTCGCGGGCGGCGCCTGCGCGCTCAAGCTGCACGAGGACTGGGGCACGACGCCGGCGGCGATCGACTGCTGCCTCTCGGTCGCCGAGGATTTTGACGTGCAGGTGATGATCCACACCGACACGCTCAACGAGTCCGGCTTCGTCGAGGACACCATCAAGGCGTTCGAAGGCCGCACCATCCACGCCTTCCACACCGAGGGCGCCGGCGGCGGGCATGCGCCTGACATCATCAAGATCGCCGGCCTCAAGAACGTCTTGCCGTCGTCCACCAATCCGACACGGCCGTTCACCCGCAACACCATCGACGAGCATCTCGACATGCTGATGGTGTGTCATCATCTCGATCCCTTGATCGCCGAGGATGTGGCCTTTGCGGAAAGCCGCATCCGCAAGGAAACCATCGCGGCGGAGGACATCCTGCACGACATCGGCGCGATCTCGATGATGTCGTCGGACAGCCAGGCGATGGGGCGGATCGGCGAGGTCATCATCCGGACCTGGCAGACCGCCGACAAGATGAAGAAGCAGCGCGGCCGGCTCAGGCAGGAGAAGGGCGACAACGACAACGTGCGCGCCAAGCGCTACATCGCCAAATACACCATCAATCCCGCGATCGCGCACGGCGTCGCCCAGCACATCGGCTCGGTCGAGAAGGGCAAGCTCGCCGATCTCGTGCTGTGGTCGCCGGCCTTCTTCGGAGTGAAGCCGGACTGCGTCATCAAGGGCGGCACCATCGTCGCCGCCCCCATGGGCGATCCCAATGCCTCGATCCCGACGCCGCAGCCGGTGCATTACCGGCCGATGTTCGGAGCCTTCGGCAAATCGCTCACGGCGTCCTCGGTGGTGTTCGTCTCCAAGGCGGCGTTCAGGGCCGGCCTGCGCGGCAAGCTCGGCGTCGAGAAGCAGCTCGTGGCGGTCGAGAATACCCGCGGTATCTCCAAGAAGAGCATGGTGCACAACGGCGCAACGCCGCGGATCGAGGTCGATCCCGAGACCTACGAGGTGACCGCCGACGGCGAGTTGCTCAGCTGCGCGCCCGCCGAGGTACTGCCGATGGCGCAGCGCTATTTTCTGTTCTGAAGGTAGCGGCGATGCGGCGAGCAAGCGAAATCAGGGCCGCGGGCACATGGAACGTGGCGACGGCGATCGACCGTGTCGTGCTCGATGCCGACGAGCGCCATCGCCGCAGGATTGCGCTCATTGGCGAGGCCGGCACGAAGTTTCTGCTCGACCTTCCGCGCGCCACCGCCTTGCGCGACGGCGACGGCCTCGTGCTCGAAGACGGCGCCATCGTGCGCGTCGCCGGCAAGCCTGAGCTTTTGGTGGAGATCAGTGCCGCGTCCGCGCGCGAGCTCGCGCGGTTCGCCTGGCACATCGGCAACCGCCACACCGACGTGCAGGTCGTCGGCGAGGCCCTGCGCATCCGCCGCGATCACGTGGTCGAGGACATGTTGCGCGCCCTCGGCGCGCGCTTGACCCCGCTGGAAGCGCCGTTCGACCCGGAGCACGGCGCCTACGAGCACCGGCACGACGATCATGACCACTAACCGCCCCCCGCGGCCGGCAAAACGCAAGCCGCGCGGCGGCGGCATGACTCGGCGGGTCGCACGGGGCGCGACTGCCCATCAGGGCGTGGTGCCCATGCCGGCGGCAGCTCGTGCCGCCGCGCGCGGCGGCGCCCGCGAGATTGCCAGGGACGAGGATATCGCGATCGGACGGCTGACCGCGCCCGCGCTCTACCGCCTGATGGCTTGGCTGTCGCCGGCCTACCCGATCGGCGCCTTCTCTTATTCCGGCGGGATCGAATGGGCGGTGGCGGCCGGCGACATCAGCGACGCGGCGGCGCTGCGACAATGGCTGACGGTGATGATCGCCGAGGGCGGCGGGTTTTGCGAGGCGGTTTTTCTCACGCACGCGCACCGCGCCGCCGCCGAGCGCGAGGACGCGGCGCTGCGGGCCGTTGCCGAACTCGCTGCCGCCTTCGCGCCGTCGAAGGAGCGGCATCTCGAGACGACGGCGCAGGGCCGCGCCTTTCTCGATACGACGCGCGCGGCCTGGCCCGCGCCGGCGCTCGATCGGTTCGAGGCGGTGTGGGACGGGGCCGTGGCCCTGCCGGTGGCGGTCGGCCTCGCCGCCGCCGCGCACGGCATCGCGCTTACCGGCGTGCTCAACGGCTATCTAAATGCGCTCGCTGCCAATCTCGTATCGGCCGGGGTGCGGCTGGTCCCGCTCGGTCAGACCGACGGTCAGCGCGTGCTCGCCGCGCTGGAGGCCGTGGTGCAGGTGACCGCCGCGCGCGCGCGCGCCACGCGCCTCGATGATCTCGGCTCCGCCGCCTTTCGGGCCGATCTCGCCAGCATGCGCCACGAGAGCCAGTACACGCGCCTGTTCAGATCGTAATTCGGCCGTCATGTCGACGGAACCCTAAACTCAGGACCAGAGATGACTCTGCAAGGATGGTGTTTGCTCGACCATCTGCTTTCGCGGATGATCCAGCAGTGATGGCGCAAGAACGATGACCAATCCCCACGGTCCCCTCCGCATTGGCGTCGGCGGCCCGGTCGGCTCGGGCAAGACCGCGCTGATGGACGCGCTGTGCAAGGCCCTGCGCGGACGCTACGAGATCGCCGCGATCACCAACGACATCTACACCAAATGGGATGCCGAATATCTGGTGCGTTCCGGCGCGCTTGCGGCCGAGCGCATCGCCGGAGTCGAAACCGGCGGCTGCCCGCATACCGCAATCCGCGAGGACGCCTCGATCAATCTGGCGGCGGTTGCGGAGATGCAAAAGAAATTCCCCGCGCTCGACCTCGTGCTGATCGAATCGGGCGGTGACAACCTGGCCGCCACCTTCTCGCCCGAGCTCGCCGATCTCACGCTCTACGTCATCGACGTCGCCGCCGGCGACAAGATCCCGTCGAAGGGCGGTCCCGGGATCACGCGCTCGGACCTGCTCGTGATCAACAAGGTCGATCTGGCGCCCCATGTCGGCGCCTCGCTCGAAGTGATGGCGCAGGACGCCGCTCGCATGCGCGGCGCGCGTCCGTTCGTGTTCACCAACTTGCGGGCGGGCAAGGGCGTCGACGAGATCGTTCGCTTTGTCGTGGACAAAGGCGGCTTGGGAGCGGGCCGGATGAGACCCGCCGATGGGCAACGGGGTCGCAGGCCGAGATCGAGGGCGGCAAAACCGGCTCCGAGCCGTCTATAAAATATACATAAATCTAGGGCGCATCCGGGTTCGACCGGAATGCGCCCTAAACGGCCCCTCTGCAGATGCTTCTAGCAGCACGCCGGACCGCCACCTCGCCAGGCGAGGACGGCGTGACGACCTGGCGTGGAGATCTTACCTGCGGCCGTAGCCCGCGTAGGTCGCGTAGCCGTTGTTGGTGCCGTAATAATTGAGACCCTGGACGCAGTAGCCGTACGTCATCACGCGCTGATCGGCCGTGTAGACGTTGCCCACGGTTTTCTTGCAAGAGGCCATCCGAGTTTCCGGTCCCGGCGCCTTTGCCTTGGGCTTGCTTTTCGCGTCGGCCCCGGTCGCAAGCATGGCGCCGGCCATGCCAACCGCCAAAGCGAGTGCGAGAGTGGTGAGTTTCTTCATGCTTATCCTCCCTTTCGCCAGACGGGGGGTGCGGAACCCGCGAAACCGCCGGCTGCCCCATCCGTAGCAAATTGTGGCGCTTTTGTGAATTAAATTTTGACGGAAAAGTTATGCGCTGTTCACGTCAAATTAATTCCTGCAACAGTCCGTGAGCCGCGGACGCGGCCAGGGTCTTGCCGCTCGCACCGCGAGCGCCGGCTCCTTGATCATGCCGCGGGTATTTCAATGTCGATATTGAGATAGCAGTCGAGCTCGGCCCGCTGTCCCGGATAGAGCACGATGGTGGAAGTCTTCTCCTCGACGACGGCAGGCCCCTCGATGCGCGTGCCGGCCGACAGGGTGGCCCGTTGGAAAACCGGCGTCTCGCAGGCGCCCGCGGCGCTGAAACAAACCGGCCGAAAGCCGCGCGGTGCTGCCGCCGTCGCACCCATCGGGGCGTCGAAGGTTTCGACCGCCGGTTTCGGTATCAGCCCGACCGCGGTCACCTGGAAATTGACGATCTCCACCGCTTCCGCCTGCGCCATGTGGCCGTAGCGGCGCCGATGGGCGTCGTGGAAGCGGTCGACCAATGCGGCTACGTCCTGCGGGCCGCCCAGGCTCGCCACCGGCACGGCAACCTCGTAGGACTGGCCGCGATAGCGCATCCCGGCGCGCCGGTGCGTTTGCACGCGCTCGGGCGGAAATTGCTCGCGCAACAGATCCTGCGCCGCCGCGGTTTCCAACTCGGCGAAGGTTGCCTCGAGCGCGGCGGGCGTAACGGCGTCGAGCGGCGTGATGCGGGTGATGCTGCGTTCCTGGCGCACGTCGGTAACCAGCATGCCGTGCGCGCTGAACGTGCCGGGATCGCGCGGAACGAGGATGCGGCCGATGCCGAGCTCAGGCGCGATCATGCCGGCGATGGTCGGGCCCATGCCGCCGAACGCCACCAGCGTGAATTCGCGCGGATCGTAGCCGCGCTCGACCGTGATGGTCCGCATCGCCACCGTCACGTTGGTGGCGAGGACGCGCAGAATGCCCCACGCCGCCTCGCTCGCGGACAGCTCGAGCGGCCCGGCGACGCGGGCGATCACCGTCTCGCGTGCCTTGCTGCGTTCGATCGGCATGGCGCCGTCGAGCAGCGCCTCGGGATTGAGGTGGCCGAGAAGCACGAGTGCATCGGTGAGCGTCGGCTCGTCTCCGCCGCGCCCATAGCACGCAGGCCCGGGCCGGGCGCCGGCGCTCTGTGGTCCGACCTTGAGGACGCCGCCGAGCTTGACCGTGGCGATGCTGCCGCCGCCGGCGCCGATGGTTTCGATATCGACGGTTGGGGTGCGCAACGGGTGTCCCGCGATCCTCACCTCAGATTTGAACAGGGGCGGGCCGGGAAGCACGGCCATGTCCGAGCTCGTTCCGCCGGCATCGAAGCTGATGAGGTTGGCGATGCCCTTGAGGTCGCCGAGATGGCGGGCGCCGATGACGCCGGCGACTGGGCCGGACATGACGGTCTGGATGGGGGTACGCGCCAGCGCCGCCGCGCTCGCTGCTCCGCCATCCGATTTCATCATCAGCGCGCGCGCGCGCGGAAAGCGCCGTAGCGACAGCTGCTCCAGTGCGCGCAGGTAGCTCGCGACCGGCGGGCCGATATAGCTGTTGGCGACGGTGGAGGCCGTGCGCTCGTATTCACGCCACTGCGGGTTCACCTCGTGGGACAGCGACACGTAGAGATCGGGCGCGATCGCGCGGATGATCTCGGCCGCCGCCTGCTCGTGGGTCGGGTTGGCGTAAGCGAACAGAAAGCACACCGCGACCGCCTGCACGCCCGCCGCCACGAGCTTGCGCACGGCGTCGGCGACGTCAGCGGCTGCGAGCGGCTCGATGACGCCGCCACGCCAGTCGGTGCGCTCGTTGACTTCGAAGATCCTATCGCGGGTGAGCAGCATTCTCGGCGCGGGCGCGAACAGGTTGAAGACATCCTCACCGCGCCACTGCCGGCCGATCTCGTAGACGTCGCGGAAGCCGCGCGTCGTCAGCAGCCCAACCCGCACGCCCTTGCCTTCGAGCAGGACGTTGAGCGCGGCGGTCGAGCCGTGCAGGATGAGCGCGACTGAATCGGCGCCAAACTCGCGGACGAGATCGCCGGTGATCTTCTCCATCACCGCGGCGGGCTCGACCGGATTGGACACGTACTTGCGCACGGCGACGACCTCGCCGCGATCCTCGTCGCAGGCGACGACGTCGGTGAAGGTTCCGCCGACGTCGATGCCGACCCGCAGTGTCATCGCCGCGTCTCGTCCCGGCGCAGGCGCGCTGTCGCCTCGAGGTCGAGCTCGAGGCGCTCGTCGAGCGCCACCCCGTAATCCTGCCGCGCCGATGCGAGCGAAACGTAGCCGCGCGCCACGTCCTCGCGAACGCGCGCGGTGTCGCGTTCGCGGGGGTCACCCCAGCCGCCGCCGCCGGCGAACTCGACCCGCAGCACGTCGCCCCGCGTCAGGCGCAGGCCCGCGACCTTGGAGGTGAGCGCACGCTCGCCGTCGGCCCCGGGATTGAGCATCGCCTGCGAGGGACGCGCGGGCTTGGCGCCGAACACGCCGGGCGAGGAGAACTTGAACCGGTCCATGCGCAGGTTCACCGTCGTCTCGTCCGCGAGTACGCGCCATTGCCGGCGCACGCCCAATCCGCCGCGAAAGGTTCCGGCTCCGCCCGAGTCGGTGACGAGCTCGTAGCGCTCGACCCGCACCGGAAATTCGCTTTCGATCGCCTCCACCGGGGTGTTCATCACGTTGACCACGAGCTCGTCCATGGCGCTCACGCCGTCGCCGTCGGGGCGCGCGCCGGTACCGCCGTTCAGGATCTCGTACTGCGAATACCAGCGGCCCGAGCGCGGATCGCGGCCGGCGCTCGACAGTGAGCCGCCCGCCGCGCTTCCCGGCGCCGGTACGCGTCCCGGCAAGGCCTGCGCCAGCACGCGCATGATCACGGCGGTGGTGACTTGGCTCGGGCGCACATACATGTTCACCGGGGCGGGAAAGCGCGGATTGAGCAACGAGCCTTCCGCCGGATAGGACACGCGCACGGGCCGCGACAGGCCGTTGTTCACCGGCAGCTCCGGGATGAACACCATCTTCACCAGACATTCGATGAAATTGCGCGAGACGCAGGGCCGCAGATTGACGGGCCCGCGCGCCTGCGCGTCGCTGTCGAGGATGAAATGCAGGGTGTCGCCCTCGACCGCGAGGGATGCAGAGATGCGATGGGGCTTCGCCAGATCGACGCCGTCGTCGTCGAGAAAATCGCTTTCCGGGCCGTACTTCCCGTCCGGCATCTCGGCGATCCGCTTGCGCAGCTCGGTTTCGCAAATATCCATCCAGCGGAGCCAGCAGGCCAGCACGTTGTCGGTGCCATGCTTGCCGAACAGCTCCGTGAATTTCGTGAGTCCGTGGCTGTTGGTATTGACCTGCGCCTGGATGTCGCCCCAGGTGACTTCGGGGGTGCGGGTATTGGCGCAGATCAGCGCTTCCACGTCGCCGTTGAGCTCGCCGCGGCGCAGGATCTTGAGCGGCGGGATGAGCAGGCCTTCCTGAAAGAGGTCGGTGGCGTCGCCGCTGTTGGTGCCGGGTACCTTGCCGCCGAGGTCGGGTTTGTGCGCGATGTTGCCGATGAAGCCGACGAGCCGGTCGTCCTCGAACATCGGCGAGATCACGGTGATGTCGGTCGCGTGGTTCTGGCAGGCCGCATAGGGATGGTTGACGATGAAGGCGTCGCCCGGTTCGATGCGGCCGCTGAAACGCCGGCGGATTTCGTTCACCTGGGCCGCGAGCGGACCGATGTGGAGCGGCTGCGGGATGCCCTGCGCCACCATGCGGCCGGCGCCGTCGAAGATCGCAAACGTGAAATCCTGGCTCTCCTTGATGATCGTCGAATAGCCGGTGCGCAGCATGTTGAGCGTGAGCTCGCGCGCGATCTGCAGCGTCGACTGGTAGATGACTTCGAGGTCGATGGCGTTCAAATCAACTCCCCGAGTGCCGACCTTATGTCAATGTCGCTCCCGCGGAAGCGGGCAAACCCCGACTCTGGAATATGGGTCCCCGCTTGCGCGGGAACGACATCGATGCAGCGGTTCACTGCACCGGATAGCTCTTCTGCAGCTGCGCGAAATAGCCCTCGCGCTTGAGCTGATCGATAATGCCGAGGTCGAGATAGTCGTTGACGTTGCGGCTGCCGATGTCGGTCCCGATCGCCTCGAGCTGCGCCAGCACGTTCTTGGCGCCTTCGAGCGAAGGCGCTGCGTCGCGCGGCATCAGGCGCTTGAAGTCCGCGTAGGTGGCCGCGATCACCTTGGGATCATTGGTCTTGAACTTCTGCCCGATCACCTCTTCCGCCTTCTTCTGGTCGGACAGTGCGAGATAGGCGCCCGCGACATAGGCTTTCACGAAACGCGTGAGCGTGGCGCGGTTCTGCCGCAGATATCCGCTGGTGACCACGACGGAATCGAAAATCCATGGCGTGTTGGCGGCCGCGAGATCGACGATCGTATTGAAGCCGCGCTCCTTCGCCCGCGTGATCGCGGGCTCGATCAAAGGGGCGACGTCGATGCGGCCGGCGACCAGCGCGGCGAAACGTTGCGAGCTTCCGCCGATCTGCGAGACGGTGACGTCCTGCCGCGTCAGACCGAGATTTTTCAACAGAATGCTGATGGCGATGTCGGTCTCCGAGCCGAAGGTGCTGATGCCGAACGTCTTGCCCTTGAGATCTTGCGGGCCGACGCCGGCCTTGGCGAACATGGTGATCGGGATGGTGTTGCAGGTCGAGGTCACCAGCTTGAGGTCCGCTCCCTGCTTGTTGGCGAGCACCGCGGGGGCCAAGCCCACATGCATGCCCTGGATTTCGCCGGACAGCAGCACCTGCAGCCCACGCGTGCCGCCTTCCATGTTGATCACTTCGACCGCGAGCCCCTCCCTGGCGTAGAAGCCGCCGGCTTCCGCCATCCAGACCGGCAGGATGGTGACCACCGGGGCCGAGATGCCGATCTTGAACGGTACGGGATCGGCGGCCTCGGCCGCCGTCGTGCCGAGCGCGAGGGCAAGGCCCAGCGCAGCCGCCGTGGTGGCAAAGAGACTTGACCGCATGCTCATCCTCCCTCGGATTGGCGCTCGTTGTGTTCGAACGGCCGCCGGTATGGGTTAAGAATTGGCCTCGATCCGGTCAACGGTGCGCCGGTTGCGCTCGGTGGCTTCCTCGATGAGGCTCCAGACGCGGTCTTCGATCGCATGGAAACGCGGCTCGCGTTTCACCCGCAGCCGGCGCGGGCGCTCGATCGCCACCGGGATGATCTCCTTGACCTTGCCGGGCCGGCCGGAGAACACCACGACGCGGTCAGACAGATAGATCGCCTCGTCGATCTGATGGGTGACGAACAGCACCGTCTTCTTCGCCTTGACCCAAATCTGCAGCAGCTCCTCCTGCATCAGCTCGCGGGTCTGCGCATCGAGCGAGGCGAACGGCTCGTCCATCAGCAGGATTTCGGGATCGACGACCAGGGCCCGCGCGAGGTTCACGCGCTGCTGCATGCCGCCGGAGAGCTCGTAGGGATAATGATGCTCGAAGCCGGAAAGGCCGACCATCTCGATGAAGCGCGCCGCGCGCGCCCTCGCCTCGCGGCGGCCGACATTGAGGCATTCCAACCCGTACGCGACGTTGTCGCGCACGGTGCGCCACGGCAGCAGCGAGGCGTCCTGGAACACGACCGCGCGGTCGGGTCCGGGCTTCGTCACAACCTTGCCCCCGACCAGGATGCGGCCTGCGGTCGCCGCGATCAGGCCGTCGACCACGGATAGGAACGTGGTCTTGCCGCAGCCCGACGGCCCCACGATGGAGACGAATTCGCCGTCCATGATCTTGAGGTCCACGCCGTCGAGCGCGGTGAGGCGGGTGTTGCTGCGCGGCTGGACATAGTCGAGCCGGATGCCGCGTGCCTCGAGCTTGGCGGTCATGGCGCGTCGGTCACGCCGGCGGACGCCAGGCCTCGACCCGGCGCTCGATCCGCCGCACGATTTCGACCAGGATCACCCCGGCGGCAACGATGGTGAGCACCCCGACGAACACCTTGTCGGTCTGGAAGCGCGCGCCGGCTTGGCTGATCATGGCGCCGACGCCCGCGGCCGAGCCGTAGATCTCGCCCACGACCACGCCGATCATGCCGCGCCCGACCGCGAGCCGCAGCCCCGCCAGCAGGAAGGGAAGCGAACTCGGCAGGATGATGGTGCGAAACAGCCGCCAGTCGCCGGCCCCGAAGCTCGACGCCACCTTGATCAGGCGCGCGTCGGTGGTGCGCACCGCGGCGTGGGCGTTGATCGCAATCGGCAGCACCGCGAGCAGGAAGATGATCAGCACCCGCGTGCCGAGCCCAGTGCCGACCCAGATCACGATCAGCGGCAGGAATGCCACCTGCGGCGTGGCGTTGAGGGCCGTCAGCAACGGTTCGACCGCATAGGAGAAGCGGCGGTACCAGCCGGCGGTGAGCCCGAGCGGCGTGCCGACCGCGATGGCGGCCGTGAGGCCGAGCACATAGCCGAGCCCGCTCCAGCCGAGGTCGCGCCAGATTTCGCCGGTCACGAAGTACATGCGAAAGGCGCTCGCCGCGACCAGCGTGGGCGAGGAGACGAAGATCGGCTTGAGCTGCCAGCGCTCGGCGGCGGCGCCAAGGAAGGGACGCAGCGCCTGCGCCCACCAGCCGCGCTCGAGGCCTTCCCAGGCGAGCAGGAACAGGATCACCATCAGCGTGCCCAGAATGGCGCGCTCGTGCGCGAGATAGAGGCGCAGCAGGGCCGGCGCTTCGCCGCGCGCGGCGGGCATGGGATCAGCTGAAGTGATGAGCTGCGCCATTTGTCCAATCCGGTCGCCGCCGCTGGTGGTTGTCGAAGGTCTGTTCGTCCATCGTGCTCAGTGCAGTGCCGGCCGCCATTTCTCGAAACGCCGCTCGCAGGCATCGAGCAGCGCGACTACGATCAGCCCGGCGGCCATGAAGATGAAGACGCCGAGGAACACGACGTCGGTCTGAAACGTGTTGCCGGCATCTGCGATCAGATGGCCGAGGCCCGCGGTGGAGGCATAGAGCTCGCCGACGACCACGCCGAGCAGCGCCCGGCCGGCGCCATATTTCAAGCCGGTGAAGATGAACGGAACGGTGCCCGGCAGCACGATGCTCGAAAATACCTTGCGGCGTGATGCGCAGAAGCTTTTCGCAACCCGGATGAAGCGCGCTTCGCTCGTCTTCACGCCGGACTGGGTGTTGATCAGGATTGGGATGACGGCGCCGAGGAAGACCACCGCGACCTTGGACCAGAGACCGATGCCGAACCAGATCACGATCAGCGGCAACAGCGTCACCCGCGGCACCGCGTTGAGCGTATCGACGAAGGGGCCCAGCATGTATTGCAGGCGCTTGCAGAGGCCGACCGCCAAGCCGAGCGGGACCGCGAGCGCGGCCGCGGCGCCGTAGCCGAGCAGGAACTCGGCGCCGCTGATCCGGACGTCAGTCCAGAAGTCGCGCTCGCGGCCGAGCTGCCAGCCCGCCTGCGCGATCTGCGTGGGCGACGAGATGAACAGGGGATCGACCAGCGCGCTGCGGCCGAGCGCCTCCCACAGCAGCAACAGCACGACCAGCGTGCCGGCCCCGATCAGGAGCCGCTCGTGCGCGAGATAGAGCCGCGCCGGCAGCGAGCGCGTCGGTCCGCCGGCGTATTCTAGCGTCGCAGGAATGGTCATCGGGAACTCGGTGCAAGGCGCCCATTATAGGTCACTCGGGCGCGGCTCGCGCAACAGTGCAGCGCGCGCGGGTCGGTATGCTCCCTCCGTTCGGGCGCGGGCGGGGCATCGCGCACGGTCTGCCGCAGCCGAGAGGCTGATGAGGATCCCTGCATCTACTTTGACGCGAGACGGCTTGGCGCCGGCGCCACGCGCCGTGTAGCGTCGGGCCTTCATCGCTCCGAGGCACCCGCATGGACCAGCGCTTTGATCTGACCGGACGCGTCGTCATCGTCACCGGCGGGGGCAAGGGGATCGGCAAGGTCTATGTCGAGGAATTCGCCAAAGCCGGAGCGCGCGTGCTCGCCGCCGATATCGACGGCGCGGCGGCGACAGCCGTGGCCGAGGCGCTCGTCGCGCGCGGCCTGGCGGCACTCGGGCTCGCGACCGACATCGCCAGCGAGGAGTCGACCGCCGCCATGGCGCGGGCCGCGCTTGACCGCTTCGGCGCCATCGACGTGCTCGTCAACAACGCCTCGTTGATGAGCGCTCTCCCGCGGCGCTCGTGGCTGGAGATTCCGGTTGAGGAGTGGGACCGGGTGATGGCGGTCAACCTGCGCGGCATGTTCCTGTGCTGCCGCGCGGTCTTTCCCGCGATGCGGGCGCAAGGGCGCGGCAAGATCGTCAATATCTCCTCATCGCGCGTATGGGAGGGCACGCCCAACCGGCTGCACTACACGACCTCGAAGGCGGGAGTCATCGGCTTCACCCGCGCCTTGGCGCGCGAGGTCGGGGAGTTCGGTATCACTGTGAACGCCGTCACCCCCGGCCTGACCCAGAGCGACACGCAGGTCCAGTCATCGTCGGGCAACTATCTCGCCGGGCGGGTCGCCGGCCGCGCCATCGAGCGCGTCGAGCTTCCGGCCGATCTCGTGGGCGCCGTGATGTTCCTGTCGTCGGCCGCAAGCGATTTCATGACCGGGCAGACCATCAACGTCGATGGCGGCAAGGTCATGCATTAGCGCATGTCCCGGAAAAGTGGGAACGGTTTTCCGACAAGGACATGCGCAAAATCAACAAACCCGGAGTCCTGGTCTCGCCCCGTTTACCGGCGCACAGCAGAGGCGTCGAGCCGCGGCTGCTCGCGCTTGGAACGATCACGCCGTCTTCACCAGGCCGACCTTGGCGAGCAGGGGCTCGTCGGTCACGCGGAACACGATGGCGTCCTGCTCGGCTGTGAGCGAGTGCGCGTGCCAGCACGGCACCGTCATCACGTCGCCGACGGCGAGGCTCTCGTCGGATCCGTTCTCCACCGCGACGCGCGCCTTGCCGGCGACCACCGAATAGAGGTGATTGACCGTGGTCTTCGCGACATCGCGGCGCGTGCCTGCCGGAAGCCGCATGAGGCTAAGCCCCATCGTAGGCAGCGCCTCCTTGGCGATCACCACCGTCTTGGCTTCGGCTCCCGAGCCGAGCGCGTCGCGCGCGGGGATGCGATAAGGCGAGGGGCCCGTGCGCGTAACGGCTTCGAAACCTGCCGGGTTCGGCTCGAAGAACATCGCCTCCGAATGCTGCACGAACGGCACGTCGAGAAAGTCGATCCAGTAGCTGGTGGCGTCGCTTTCGTTGGCGTGGCCGTGCCAGCACCAGGACGGCGTCAGCACGACATCGCCGGGCGCCATGTCGATGCGGGCGCCGTCGACCACGGTATAGGTGCCCGGCTTGGCCTCGACCACAAGGCGCAGCGCTGCGGCGGTGTGGCGATGCGAGCGCGCCTTCTCGCCCGCCTTCACCATCTGATAGGCGGCAACGATGTTGCGGCTGGTGGCATAGATGTTGCCCGCAACCGGATTGACCATGATCAGGTTGCGCCGCTCGGCCTGCTCGACCGGCACGAACTCGCCGGCCTGGTCGAGTGCTTTCTTGGCCGCGGCGAAGCGCCAGACCGCCGGCCGGAATTTCGGCTTCGGCGCTGACCACATCGCCGGCTCCGGTCGCGCCCAGCCCGGCGAGAAGCTCAGGCGGCCCAGCTCCCCGTAATAAGGCGCTCGGATGTCCTGGTTCATGACCTTCCTCCTCGCTGGACGCCGGTCTCGGCCGCCGGCGCCTGCTCACTTGCGCGGCCGCTCTGGCGCAGATTAGCGCAGCCATCCGCGCCGCGCACGATCTCGATGAGCGCGCGCGCGTCCGCGGGCGGCGTGTCGGCGCGCCAGGCCACGTGCCCATCGGGGCGCACCAGCACGAGCCGGCACTGATAGAGCGCGCTCACCTCCGCCACATCGAGCGCGATCATCTCGAGCGGGACGCCAGATGCTGTGGCGGCGCGGACGATGTCCTCGCATTCGGGCGCATCGCGCCCCAGGCGCAACAGAACGAATCCGCGGCCGTAGAGATCGAGCGTGGAGCGGCCGTCCGGCAGCCAGGCGTGCGGCGCGCGGGCGCCCGGGCGCGCAGTCTGCACATAGGTCGCCGTCGCGAGCGGTGGCGCCGGCGAGCCGTCGGGGACGACGATCGGGGAGCCGTCGTAGCGGTAGCCGAGATGAATCCCGATGGTGAACCATTCGTGCCGCATGGTTTCGGTGAACCAGCGGCCGTAGTCGGCGCGCGCGGCGTCGCCTGCCGGCCCGGCTTGGAAAAGTTCAGGCGGCGGCAGGCGCTGGCGGGTGGACAGCATGCGGCCGAGGTTCGAGCTTGCTTCTCTCACGTTGCGCACGGCCACGGGCCGCCGCTCGATCTCGTAGGACCGCAGCAGGCCGCTTCCGGCCCAGCCGCGCACGGCGGCCGCGAGCTTCCAGCCGAGATCGACGGCGTCCTGAATCCCGGTATTCATCCCGAACCCGCCGGTCGGCGACATCAGGTGCGCGGCGTCCCCGGCAATGAAGACGCGATCCGTCCCGTAGCTATCGGCCACGAGCTCGCGCCGCACCCAGCGCATGACCGAGAGCAACTCATAGTCGAAGTCGCGGCCCACCGCGCGCCGCAGCGCCGCGCGGATATCGGCTTCGCTGTGGATCACCTTCTCGACCGAGCCGACGATCGACATGCGGAAGCGATCGCCGCCATTGATCGCCACGATGGTGAGCCAAGTGCCCTCCGGCCCGACGAAGATGAACCGGTAGGCTTTGCCCTTGTCGTGCAGCCCGGGAAAACCGGCGCAGCGCAACATCACGTTGGTGGTATAGGTCAGCGCCGGGTTGCCGCTCATGGTGATGCCGGCGCGCTCGCGCACGAGGCTCGCGCCGCCGTCGGTCCCGACAAGGTAATCGGCGGAAACCTCGCGAATCTCGCCGGTGGCGCAGTCGCACAGCCGCGCGGTAACGCCTTCCGCCGTCTCCGCGAATTCCACGAGCTCGGTGCGGTAGGCGAGCCGCACGTGCGGGAAACCGCGCACGAAGCGCTGCAGGATCGGGTCGAACATGTCCTGCGGCACGCGCTCGCGCTTCTGCGGGCTCTGCGGCGGGCACTTCTCGTGCGCCCGTCCGGGGAAGCGCTCGCGCCCGAGCTCGTGGCCATCGAGCGAGGTGACGTAGACGCAATCCTGCGGATAGTCGCCGGGATAGGGCGCATCGCGTACCCAATCGGCAATGCCCCAGCGCCGGCAGAACTCCATGGTGCGGGGGCCGACAATGTCCATCTTCGGCTGCTCGATCGCGCCGTCGGTCTTCTCGATCAGGGTGCAGGGAATCCCGCGCCAGCCGAGCTCGCCCGCCAGCGCAAGCCCGACCGGCCCGGCGCCGACGATCAGGACCGGCGTGCGCACGCTCATGCCCGCGCCTGCGTGCGGGTGCCGGTCCGGCATTCAGCCCTTCGCGGCATATCGGTGCTCGAGCGCATCGAACTCGTCCTTGCGCACCAGCCGCTGTCGCTCGGAGAAATCGGCCACCAGGTGCTTCGCGTCGCCCATATAGCCCTGGCGGCGAAGCTCGCCCAATGCCGACTGCATGCCCTTGAGCGCCGCCTGCAGGGCAACATTGGCGTAGATCACCCCGGCGTAACCCAGCTCTCTCAGTTTCTCGTTCGGCAATTCCGGGGTGCGCCCGCCGAGCACGACGTTGATGAGTTGCGGCCAGGGCAACCGGCGGGGAATCTCGGCGATCTGCTCCAGCGCGGTGGGCGCTTCCACGAAGGTAATGTCCGCACCGGCGTCGCGATAAGCCGCGGCGCGCGCAAGTGCGGCCTCGAAGCCTTCCGGTGCGATGGCATCGGTGCGCGCGATGACGAGGAGATCGCGGTCGCGGCGGGTGTCCACCGCGGCCTTGATCTTCTCCACCATTTCGGCAACGGCCACGACCTGCTTGCCGGCGAAATGGCCGCAGCGCTTGGGAAATACCTGGTCCTCGATCTGCACCGCGTCGGCGCCGGCACGTTCGAGCAGCTCGACCGTGCGCACGACGTTGACGGCGTTGCCGAAGCCGGTGTCGGCGTCGACCATCAGCGGACCGGGAAAGGCGTCGCGGATCGCCGCCACGTTCTCTGCCAGCTCGGTCACGCTCAGCAGCCCGATATCGGGCACGCCGAGCAAACTGTTGGCAATGCCCGCTCCGGTGACGTAGGCCGCCGGAAAGCCCAGGTCGGCGACGACGCGCGCTGCCAGCGCGTTGCTCACGCCCGGAAGCAGCAGCGCGGCACCGGGGCCGAGGAGGTCGCGAAAATCGCGGCGCGACATGCGGCTCGTCATGGAGCAGCCTTTATCCCTGGTTCAAGCTTTGTTCCGTAGAGTGGGCATCGCGCGGAATGGCACATTATACTGCGGCAGGAAATGGCCGGACATCGGCACCGCGCCGGAACTAGCGCGGAATGAGCGTCGAGGCGACATGATGCGATGGCGCACCTATACGGATCGCTTGCTCGTGCTCGTCATCATTCTGGCGGCATGGCAGGTGGGGAGTTTTCTCGTCGGCCCGTATTGGCTGAGCTCGCCCGGCGCGGTGGCGGCGCGCTTCGCGGCGCAGATCTGGAACGGCGAATTGATCCGGCAAGGCGGCTATACCGTCGCAGAATCGCTGATCGGCACGGCAGCCGGAGGGATCCCCGCGGTGCTGCTGCCGTTCCTGCTGCGGCGTCATCCCGTGATGGTCGCGATCCTCGACCCGTTCATGGTCGGCGGCTACGGCGCTCCCAAGCTCGCCTTCGCGCCGCTGTTCATCCTGTGGTTCGGCATCGGCATCGAGTCCAAGGTCGCCCTGGTGGCGAGCGTCGTGTTCTTCATCGTCTACTTCAACACGCTGTCTGGCGTGCGCGCGCTCGATCCCCGGCTCGTGCAGATGGCGCAGGTCGCCGGCGCGGGCGAGCATCATGTCGCGCGCCACGTGATCCTGCCCGCGGCGATGCCCCACATCCTGGCCGGCTTCCGCATCGCGGTGCCTTATGCCATCGGCGGCGCCATCATCGCCGAGCTGATTTCCTCCAACCGCGGGCTGGGCTATCTGGTGCAGACCGCGGCCATGAATTTCGACACCACCTCGGTGTTCTCGGCGATTCTGGCGGCCACCCTCATCGTGCATGCGGCGAACTGGCTGCTCAATGGCGCCGAGCGCAGGCTTCTGCGCTGGCGACCGGCGACGCAAGCGGTATTCGACTTCGGGAACTGAGCATGGGCGAGGCGCCGCTCCTCGAGATCAGAGGCCTCGGCAAGCGCTTTCCCTCGCGTGCCGGCCGCGAGCCGTCTCCCTGGGTGATCCAGGGACTTTCGTTCTCGGTCCAGCCGGGCGAGTTCCTGACCATCATTGGCCCCTCCGGCGCAGGCAAGTCGACCTTGCTCAACATGATCGCGCAGATCGATACCGTGAGCGCGGGCGAGATCGTATTCGACGGCGCGCCGTCGGCGTCGCGCGACGCGCGGATGCTGCGTCCGGGCTGCAGCCGGCGCATCGGCTACGTGACCCAGGACGACAACCTGCTGCCCTGGCGCACCACCATCGATAACGTGCTGTTTCCGATCGAGGTGCAGGGCCGCCTGAACGCGGAAACGCGAGCTCAGGCCGAAATGCTCGTGCAGGCCGTCGGACTTGCCGGCTTCGAGCGCTACTATCCGCACGAGCTCTCGGGCGGCATGCGCAAGCGCGCGGCGCTGGTTCGTACCCTGGCCTATGACCCGCCCGTGATCCTGATGGACGAGCCGTTCGCCGCGGTCGACGCGCAGACCCGCACCCAGCTCCAGGCCGATCTGCTGCGGCTGTGGAATCTCAAGCGCAAGACCATCATTTTCGTGACCCACGACATCACCGAGGCGATCGCGCTCGGCGATCGCGCCCTGGTGCTCAGCCGGCAGCCGACGCGGATCGCCGCCGAGCATGCCATCCCCATCCCGCGGCCGCGCAACGTCGCCGACATCTTCGCGCTCGCCGACTTCGCCACAGTTTACGAACGCATCCGCTCGGCCATCCAATGACCGAGGCCGACCTGACCGCCCCGATGGTGTCCGAGGCGCCGGTCGCGGCGCGCAGGTGGGCCGTGCTCGGCGGGCGCGTGCTGCTGGCGGTGCTTCTGGTGCTGGGATGGGAGCTGGGCGCGCGCACGCTCGGTTCGGTGTTCTTCGCCGCGCCGCTCGACGTGGTGGTGCGCATCGCAGCGCTGGCCCAGAGCGGGCAGCTGGCCGTGGACGTGGCCTCGACGTTGCGGGTCTCGGCGCTCGGCTTCGCCATCGCCTGCGCGGCCGGCTGCCTCCTTCCATTCCTGCTGCGCCGCTCGCCGCGCGTGAGCGAGGCGGTCGAGCCCTACATCATGGCCACGATGGGCATTCCCAAATACGCGCTCGCGCCGTGGCTCATTCTCTGGTTCGGCATCGGTGACCTGCCCAAGCTCGTGGTGGTGACGCTGATCGTGTTCTACATCATCTTCATCACCACCACGGCCGGCATTCGCGCCGTCGACCAGCGGCTGATCAACATGGCGCGAGTCGTCGGGGCCGGCGAGGCGGTGATTGCGCGCGAGATCATCTGGAAATCGCTGCTGCCGTTTTTCTTTACTGGCCTGAAAGTCGCGCTGCCGCGCGCAGTCAGCGCGACCATCGTCGGAGAGTTCCTGGTCGCCACCGAGGGCGTCGGTCATTACATCGAATATTCGCGGCAGATCTCGGATACCGTCGGTGTTTTCGCCGGCATTGTGATTGCGATGGCGCTCGTCCTCTCGATCAATGCGGTGGTGAACGCGGTGGAGCGGCGCGCACTCGCGTGGCGGCCGGTTGAGCGCGAAATGGAGCTGTGAATGAAGCTCGCGAGCTACGTCATGGACGGGAAGCACTGTTTCGGCGTCGTGACCGGAGACGGCGTGGTCACCTTGAACGAGCGCCTCGGTGGCCGCCACCGCGGCTTGCGCGAGGCCTTGGCGGGCGGGCTTGCCGAGCTCAGGACATGCGCCGCGGGCGCCGCGCCCGACTGCAAGCTGGCCGACGTCAAATTTCTGCCGGCGATCCCGGATCCGGAAAAGATTCTCTGCGCTGGCATCAATTACCGCTCGCACGCGGCCGAGACCGGGCGCGAGCTGCCCAAACAACCGAGCATGTTCCTGCGCCTGGCCAACACGCTCGTGGGCCACGAAGGCGCGATGATCCGTCCCTGCGTGTCGGACAACTTCGACTTCGAGGGCGAGCTTGCGGTCGTCATCGGCCGCGGCGGCCGCCACATCCCGGTCGAGCGCGCGCTCGATCACGTCGCCGGCTACACCTGCTTCGTCGACGGCAGCGTGCGCGACTACCAGAAATTCTCCGTCACCTCGGGCAAGAACTTCCCGGCCACGGGCCCGCTCGGACCGTGGATCGTGACTACCGACGAGATTCCGGATCCCGCGCGTCTCACCCTCACGACGCGCCTGAACGGGCTCGAGGTGCAGAAATCCGGCACCGATCTCTTGATCTATTCGGTGCCGCAGATCATCGCGTTCTGCTCGGATTTCACGCCGCTTGCGCCGGGCGACGTTATTGCCACCGGCACCCCGGAGGGTGTGGGCCATCGCCGCAATCCGCCGCTGTGGATGAAGCCGGGCGACATGCTCGAAGTGGAGATTTCTGGTATCGGCACGCTGCGCAGCCGGATCGTCGACGAACGTTAGAAAACGTTAGAACAAGGAGGAGCAGCAGGTGCCACGGCTGCCCAGCTGATGGCGCGAGCTCTACAGCTTCTCAGTCCAGCACGCCGTCGCGAGTCACCTCACATACTCATCGGTATAGAGGCCGTCGTACGATTTCAGCTTCTCCTCCGGCTTGAGCAGGCCCGCGCCGATGTTGAACAGCTCGGCATTCTCCAGGTCGGCGACGGTGATCGCAGGCGGCCGCGGCGTGCCTTTGCGGATCTCCGCAAAGCCGGCGGCGAGCAGCTTGTCGTCGAACGCGGGGAAGCGCCGCTTGAGCACCGCCAGCGCATCCGCGGGGTGGTCGAGCATGACATTGATCGCCTCGACCAGCGCGCGACCGAGCTTCGCGCACGCCGATTTGTGCTGCTCGCACGTCTGCGGCCTGGCGACGAAGATGTTGTGGCCGAACGGATACATGTCAGGAGGATCCCCGTCGGCCCCGCTGGCGATCACGACCGCGTTGCCCTCCAGCACGGGCGCGAGCGGCCACGGCATCGACATCGCAAAGCCGTCGACCTGCCCGGTTCGAAAGGCCGCGATCGCGCTGTTCGGTGCCATCGGCGCGATCCGGATATCGTCGGGATTGTAGCCAGCACGGCGTGCCAGCAGCAGCACATAGGCGTGGATGACCGAGTTGATCGAATCGACCGCGATCGTGCGCGATTGCAAGAGCTGCACGCGCTGTGCGAGCGGCGCCTTGGGATCGAAACCGGCTGCCGTGGCGATCTCCTTGCGCAGAACGACCTGGATGGTCGGCCGGTTGAGCGTGCTCACGATGCCGACGAGCCGTTGGCCGCGGGCGGCGGCGCGCGTGAGCGTCGCACCCGATATCTCCGCGAAGTCGGCGCTGCCGGAGATGACGGCATTGGCCGAGCCGATGCCCGCGATCACGACGCTCTTGACGTTGAGCCCCTGCTTGGCGAACAGACCCAGGTCTTCTGCGAGATAGCCCGGAGCGAAGGTCAGCGCGACGTTCGGCACCGCCAGCACCACGTTCTCGCTGCCGGGCTGCTGGGCGTGGGCGCACAACGGCATGAGCAGGGCGGCCGCGACGGCGGCGAGATGGCGGAATCGGGATGCGGACATGGCATGTTTCCTACGGGGTCGAGCCTAGCTACGGAGCCTTCTTTGGCCTCTCGTCGAAGCGCGCGGGTGTTTCCGGGGTCAGGCCGCCGCGTTGGCAGGCAAGCGTGTCGCGGCCGGTCAGCTCCCAGTCGCCGGCGGCGGCGCGGCGCGCGAAGGTCTCCCAGCGATCGGTCCAGTCGCCCAGGCCGTAGCCGTGCCAGGGCGACTGCACGCTGAGTGGATAGAGGTCGAGCTCCTCCCAAAGCGCGCGCGCGTGCTCCATGTATTCGCGCGTCGGCAAGGCCAGCGGCGCCATCGGATATTTGCGCGTGGCATCGACCAGCATGCCGGAATCCGAAGTCTTGGGTCCGTATTGCGCGCCCTGCACTCCGCCGCGGTGAGGCACGAGATGCACGTCCTCGATCGGATTGGTGCGGTAGGCCAGCGACCACAACACCGCATCCATGCTCGCGGGATCGATATCCTCGCTCACGGCGATGACGATCTTTCCGCAGTTGGACTGCAGGTTGGCGGCGCCGTGCAGCGCGCGCCAGATCTCGCTGCGCGGAGTTGCATCCGCGAACTGCACGAAGATGACGGGACGCAAATTGGTCAGCCGCTCATGCATGAGCACGCGGCGAACGCCCTTGATGCCCATGCGCTCGCGCAAGTGGCTGAGAAACAGCGGCTCATAGGCCACCTTCTTGACGACGCTGGACTCGCTCGGCGTGACCTGGCTGATGATGGAGGCGAAGACCGGCGCGCGCTTGTGGGTGATGGCGGTCACCCGCATCGGCATGTTGTAGGCTTCGAGCGCGACGTAGCCGTTGCTCTCGCCGAACGGCGCCTCCGGCTCGAGCTTCTCGGGATCGATCAAGCCCTCGATCACGATCTCCGCCGAGGCCGGGACATCGAGGTCGATCGTCACCGCCTTTGCCACTTCGATCGGCGTGCCGGCGAGCGCGCCCGCCACGCCGAGCTCGTCCATGTCGACGGCAAGCTTCTGCGGCCCGGTAAACATGACCACGGGCGCACAACCGATCACGATCGCGATCGGCATCGGCTGCCGCCGCTCGCGGTATTTGAGCCAATGCAGGTAGCCGCCGGCGCCGCTTGCTTCGCGCGCCACCATGCGCACCACCAGCCGGTCGGCGGCCTTCAACGCGGCGCGATAGGTGCCCATGTTCTGGATGCCGCTGTCGGGATCGCGGGTGATGCAGAGCGTCGCGGTCAGATAGGGCGCGGAGTCGAATCCAGGCGTCGATACCGGCACCGGCAGCCCGGCGAGTCCGCGCGGGGCCTTGAGATCATCGCCGGTAAGCACGACCTCCTGGCAGCGCGGCGCGCCGACGAGCCGTGGAGCGATCGGCGCGGCGATCGCCCGCATCCAGGCGGGACCGATCTCGGCCACCGGTTGTCCCATGCCAATCGCGTAGATGTCGGGCGAGGCCGCGAGCGCTCCGACCACCACCGGGATGTCGTAACGGCGGCCCTTGCCGTCCGTCACATTGGTGAACAGGAACGCGCGCCGCTTGTCTTCCGGCACGCCGCCCAGGAATTGCCAGCGCACCAGCGGATGCAGCTCGGTATCCTTGTTGATGGGGCGATCGATTCGGATCAGGAAACCGCTCGCTTCGAGCGCGGCCAAATGCTCCTGAAAATCGAGCCGCGCGCCCCGCTGCAGGCGGGCACGCTGTGCTGCGGCGGGTTGATCGAGCATCCGAAGCGGGTTCCTCCACGTTTGTGCCGACCGGCTCGGGCGAGCCTATCACGATCCTACCGGTGCGCCATCGCCCACTCGATCTGCCGGCGTGGATGCACTAGGCTAGCGGTCTCGCCCGCGTTTCCAACCCGCACGAGCCACGCAGCCATGGTCACACCAGCGACCCAGACGATCGACGTTCACGCGCATATCCTCACCGAGGAGACCATCCGGCTGTTGCAGCGCGAGGCGCCCAAGGTGGCGCCAAAGCTGTCCGACGTCGATGACGAGTTCGGCACGCTCGATGTCGCCGGCAATATTTATCGCCAGTTCCCGCGCGGGGGTTGGGATTTGGAACGGCGCCTGCGCGACATGGCGGCCTCGCAGGTCGACATCCAGCTGCTGTCGGTCAGTCCGCAGACTTTTCTTTATGCCCAGCCAGCGGACTTGGCGGCGGCGTTCGCCCGCATCCAGAACGAGCAGCTTGCGAAGCTCGTCCGCAGCCATCCCGAACATTTCCTCGCCATCGCGACGCTGCCGCTGCAGGCGCCGCAACTCGCCGCCGACGAGTTGCGCCATGCCGTGCGCGCCCTCGGCCTGCGCGGCGCCCAGATCGGCTCGAACGTGGCGGGCAAGAACCTCGACGATCCCGAGCTGGAGCCGCTATGGGCGTCGGCGGCGGAGGTGGGCGCCTTCATCCTGCTCCATCCGATCAACGTCGCGGGCGCGGACCGGCTCTCGTCCTATTATCTGACCAACCTGATCGGCAACCCGCTCGACACTACCATCGCGGCCGCGTGCCTCGCCTTCAGCGGCGTGCTCGAGCGCTATCCATCTCTGAAGATCTGTCTGGCACACGGCGGCGGCTTCGTCCCCTACCAGGCCGGTCGGCTGGTGCACGGCTGGCACGTACGCGCGGAGCCCAAGCGCAAACTCGCAAAGCCCCCGACCGATGCGCTCGCGCGCTTCTACTTCGATACCATCGTGCACTCGAAGGAGGTGCTGGAATTCCTCGCCGGCATTGCCGGTCCGGGACGCGTGCTGCTCGGCAGCGATTATCCTTTCGACATGGGCATGACCGACGGCGTGCGGCAGGTGCGCGGCTCGTCGATCGCGAAGGCGGAGCAGTCCGCTATTCTCGGCGACACGGCGCGGAGCCTGCTCGCGACCGCGGGCGACAAGACCGCGGCGCGGGCGTTTGCCTGACCGTCGAGCACGTCGGAAAAACGCAGGAGATGACAATGTCGCAGCAGGCTGCAGCCGTGCGTACGCCGGGCGCCGCGCGCGCGGGCGATGGCGCCTATGTTTTCGATCTTGCCAAGGTGAACCACATCCTCGGCGGGCCCGACTATTCCACCGCCAACGGCGCCTGCGTCGAGGGCGATCGCATGATCGTAGGCCTGATGCGGATGCCGGCCGGCACCGGCGCGGAGCCGCATTCGCATCCCAATGAGCAATGGATCTACATCCTGCAGGGCACCTTTCGGGGCAAGATCGGCGACAAGGACTTCGAGGCCAAGCCCGGCTCGGTGGTCTACGTTCCCGCCAATGCCGTGCACTCCGGCAAGGCGACGCCCGACGCCGACGTTGTGTTCTTCACGTGCAAGGATGCTTCCCACAGCCTGCACGGCATCAAGGCGGGTTAAACTGACGCGTCCCTATCGCCGTCATGCCCGCCATTGCGGCGGGCATCCACCTCTCTGCAGCATCGCGACGCAGTGAAGACGTAAATGGCCGGACAAACCCGGCCATGACGGCGCCGGACAGGGCGACAAGATCGCGCGGCCGATCGGCTGTTTCGGCCTCGACCTCTGGGCTAGAATTCGTGGGAGCCGGCCCATCCCGGGCGAAGCCGGCCGTGGGGCAATTCAGGGAGGACATAATGAAGCGGGTCGGACTGGTACTGGTGTTGCTGGGTCTCGCATTCAGTCCAGTCTCGGCCTGGGCGCAGGACAAATATCCGTCGAAGCCGGTGAAGATCATCGTACCCTATGCGCCGGGCGGAGCCACCGACATCACGGCGCGGCTGTTCGGCGACCAGATGCGGCAGATCCTCGGCCAGCAGTTCGTGGTCGAGAGCAAGCCGGGCGCGTTCGGCATTCTTGCCATCGAGGAAATGGCTCGCTCCAAGCCCGACGGCTATACCCTGATGATTGGCAACGTCTCGACCAATGCCATCACGCCGGTCCTGTTCAAGAAGAAATTCTCGATCGATTTCGAGAAGGACGTGGTGTCGGTATCGCGGCTGGCGATCTATCCCTCCTTCCTGGTGACCACGACGCATAATTTCGACGTCAAGTCGGTGGCGGAGCTGGTCGCCGATGCCAAGAAAAATCCCGGCAAGGTGCGCTACACCAGCGCCGGCGTCGGCAGCTTCCCGCATTTCGACATGGAAGTGTTCTCCCGGCGAGCCGGCGTCGAAATGGTCCACATTCCCAACAAGACCGGGGCTGCCGGCATGATCAACGATCTCGTCGTGGGCGACGCGCAAACGGCCTTCATCAACGCGGCGAGCTCCGCCGCGATGATCAAGGCCGGCAAGATGCGGCCGATCGCGGTGCTCGCGGAGAAGCGGCTGGCGGACTATCCGGACGTTCCCACGCTCGCCGAAGCCGGCTACCCCGGCGTCGGCACCTTGCATTGGCAAAGCATGCTGGCTCCCGCCCATACGCCGAAAGATGTGCTGGCAACGCTCTACAAGGCGATCGTTGAGGCTGCGGCCGCTCCGCAGCTGCAGGAAGGCTTCAAGAAGCAGCTCGTCGCCGTCAAGCCGAGTGCGTCCCTGGACGAGGCGCAATCCTGGCTCAACAGCCAGCTTGCGGATTGGCGCAAGACGGTGGCCGAAGTAAAGATCGACTTGGCCGATTAGTGTGGCGATTCAGAAGTCCGCATCATTCTTGCAGCCAGTCCGAGATGCGAACTTCTGAACCAAAGCCAATAGATCAATAAGCTGCTGGTGTCCCTGGATTCCGAAGTTCGCAAAAGAGCGTGCCCAAGAATGATGCGAACTTCGGAATCGGGACACTAGCGCATGCGGCGATGAAGACCGAGCCGTCTCCCGCCGCGCCTGTTTACGGCTTGGCGGTGGACAAGGACGTCGACGTGCCGATGCGCGACGGCGCCCGGCTCAAGGCCGATGTGTTTCGGCCGGATGCAGGTGGCCGCTTTCCCGCCATCTTGAATCTCGGGCCCTACCAGAAGGACAAGCTGTGGGTTCCTCCGGATACGCTGGAGGAACAGCCGAACCCGCTGATGAACTGGGAGACCGTCAACCCGCAATGGTGGGTGCCGCGCGGCTATGCCGCCGTGCGCATCGACGGGCGCGGCAGCGGCAAGTCGCCGGGACAGTGCGAGCCGTGGTCGCTTGCGGAGTCGATCGACTTCTACGACGCGATCGAGTGGGCGGCGGCGCAGCCGTGGTGCTCGGGCAAGATCGGACTCCTGGGCATCTCCTACTTCGCGATCAATCAATGGTTCGTCGCCAACCACCAGCCGCCCTCGCTGAAGGCGATCATTCCGTGGGAGGGGTTCGCGGATCTCTACCGCGACGCCCTGTTCCACGGCGGATTGCTCAGCCTGTTCATGCCCAACTGGTACGTCGCCCATCTCATGCACCACGTGATCGGGCGGGCCTCGCGGCAGCAGCCGAACGGCTGGCACACCAACACCTTGCATTTCTGGCTGAGCAACAGCCTGGACAGCGGCGCCTTTCGCGGCGCGCAGGCGCAATGGGACAGGATCACGGTGCCGATGCTCAGCGTCGGCAACTGGTCGGGCATGGGGTTGCATCTGCGCGGCAACACCGAAGCCTTCATGCGTGCCGCCACGCCGCACAAGAAGCTTCGCATTCACGCCGGCACCCACGTGCATCCGTTCTATACCGAAGAGGGTCGACGCGATCAGGTGCGCTTCTTCGACTACTGGCTCAAGGGCATCGACAACGGCGTCATGCAAGAGCCGCCGGTGAAGCTGGCGATCCGCAAGGGCGGCGACGAGGTCGAATGGCGCTACGAGCACGAATGGCCGCTCAAGCGCACGCGCTGGACCAGGCTCTATTTCGATCTGTCGCCGCCGGCGCCGGGTCGCGCTGCGAATTCCGGCGGCCTCGTTCCTGCCAATCCCGCGTTGGCGGGCTCGCGCACCTACCCCGCGACCAGCCTGGGATCGATGGGCTCGACCTCGGCGGCCTCCTCGCAGGTGATGGGCGGGGGCATTCCACCCGGCATCGGGGTCGCGCTCGAGACGCCGCCGCTCGCCGATGACCTCGAGGTCACCGGGCCGGTCGCCGCGGTCCTGTGGGTCGCGAGCTCGACCGAGGACATGGATCTCTTTCTCACCATCCGCAATATCGGCGCCGACGGCAACGAGGTGCTGGAGACCGGCCAGCAGGGCACTCCGGTGCCGGTGGCGAAGGGATGGCTGCGCGTGTCGCACCGCGAGCTCGATCCGGAGCTGTCGCTGCCGTATCGGCCCTATCATCGCCACCGGCGCCGGCTCTACCTGACCCCGGGCGAGATCGTCCAGGTCGAGGTCGAGATCTGGCCGACCTCGATGGTGTTCCGGCGCGGGCATCGCATCCGGCTCGACATCCAGCCGCGCGACGGCGTCGGTAGCGCCGCCTACATGCATTACCACGCCGACTACAACACCGGGACCAATACGATACATGCCGGTGGCGACAGGCCGTCCTACCTGCTGCTGCCGGTCATCCCGTCGACCTAGGGATCTTGGCGGAGGACAGGCATTTGACTCGGTGTCATCATCCGCGCAAGCGGATGATCCAGTAACCTCTGGACTACGTAAATGACACCGCATCGCCCAATCGCACCTGCCGTGGTTACTGGATGCCCGCATTCGCGGGCATGACGAGCGCGTTGGTGGAGCGAGCGCCATGGTACTCGGTGAACGGCCGGAAAACTCAGGCGCCGCAGTTTGGCACATGCTCGCGCGCAAGGATGTGCTCGCGGGCCTCATGTTCATGGGCGTGGCGCTGCTCGGGCTCTGGCTGTCGCGCAACTATCCGATCGGCACCGCGCTGCGCATGGGCACCGGCTACGTGCCGCGCCTGCT
This sequence comes from Xanthobacteraceae bacterium, assembly GCA_036555745.1. Taxonomy (GTDB): domain Bacteria; phylum Pseudomonadota; class Alphaproteobacteria; order Rhizobiales; family Xanthobacteraceae; genus VAZQ01. Next base: position 36,284 of record DATBKV010000241.1, read on the forward strand.
GTGCTGGATTCTGCTCGGTCTCGGCGTGCTGGTGCTTGTACAGGGATTGCGCAACGCGCAGGCCATGCGCACGCCGTCGTCCGAAGCGTCCGCAGCGTGGCGGCCGGTCGTCTTCGTGACCGCGAGCCTGGTGATCTTCGGCCTGAGCATCGAGCGGGTGGGGCTCGTCATCTCGATTCTGCTGCTGATCGGCATCGGCGCGGTCGCCGCGCGCGACTTGCGGCCGCTCGAGACGCTCGCCGCCGCTCTGGTCCTGATCGCGCTCTCCTGGGGCATCTTCATCCTCGGTCTTGGTCTGACGATTCCGGTCTGGCCGGAGTGGTAGATGGACTTGCTCGACAATCTCGCGGTCGGATTCGAGGTCGCGCTGACCCCCGCGAACCTGTTGTTCGCCCTGGCCGGCGCATTGATTGGCACTCTGATCGGCGTGCTGCCCGGCATCGGCCCGATCGCCACCATCGCGATGCTGTTGCCGCTGACCTTCCATCTCGAGCCCACGTCCGGGCTGATCATGCTCGCCGGCATCTTCTATGGGGCGCAGTACGGCGGCTCGACCACCGCCATTCTGGTCAATCTGCCGGGCGAGACCTCCTCGGTGGTGACCTGCATCGATGGCCATCAGATGGCGCGGCAGGGGCGCGCCGGCGCGGCGCTGGCGGTAGCGGCGCTCGCTTCGTTTTTCGCTGGCTGCTTCTCCACATTGCTGATCGCCACCTTTGCGCCGCCGCTCGCGAAGGTCGGCCAGTCGTTCGGCGCGCCGGAATATTTCTCGCTCATGGCGCTCGGCCTGATCGCCGCGGTGGTGCTGGCGCACGGCTCGGTGATCAAGGCCGTGGCCATGATCATTCTGGGGTTGCTGGTCGGCCTCGTTGGCACCGACGGCAATACCGGCGGCACGCGCTTCACCTTCGGCATCACCGAGTTGACCGACGGCATCGACGTCGCCACGCTCGCCATCGGCGTGTTCGGGGTCGGCGAGATCATCACCAATCTGACGCAGCCGCAGGAAACGCGCGCCCTGGTTTCGCAGAGGATCACCCGGTTGTGGCCGACGCGCGAGGATTTCCGGCGCGCCTGGCCGGCGGTGCTGCGCGGCACCGCGCTCGGCTCGGTTCTCGGCGTGCTTCCGGGCGGCGGCGCGACCTTGAGCTCGTTTGCCGCCTACGCGCTGGAGAAGCGCTCGTCCAAGCACCCCGCGCAATTCGGCCACGGCGCGGTCGAGGGCGTCGCCGGACCGGAATCGGCCAACAATGCCGGGGCGCAGACCTCGTTCATCCCGATGCTGACCTTGGGCATCCCCGGCAATGCCGTGATGGCGCTGATGATCGGCGCGCTCACCATTCACGGCATCCAGCCCGGTCCGCAGATCATGACCGAGCGTCCCGGCATGTTCTGGGGCATGGTCGCCAGCATGTGGATGGGCAACCTGATGCTGGTCATCATCAACCTGCCGCTGATCGGCATTTGGGTGCAGCTCTTGAAGGTGCCGTATCGCTTTCTCTATCTCGCAATCCTGCTGTTCTGCGGCATCGGGGTCTATACCGTCGGCAACAGCTCCGCCGCCGTGCTGCTGGCGGCCTTCTTCGGGGTTGCCGGCTACGTCTTCACCCGGCTGGAATGCGAGCCGGCGCCGATGATCCTGGGCTTCGTGCTGGGGCCACTGATGGAGGAGAACTTGCGGCGGGCGATGCGCATCTCCGGCGGCGACCCGATGATCTTCGTACAGCGGCCGATCAGTCTCGGTCTGCTTTTGACGGCGCTGGTCCTCTGCCTGCTGGTGGCGCTGCCCGCCATCCGCAGCAAGCGTGAAGAGGCCTTCCAGGAGAACTGACTCGTTGCTGCAGGGCAACTGCGCGGACGGCCAAGCGCCGCGCGGAGCCGCGACCTTGCAGCGACTTTGCCGGTGCGTTCAGGGGCGGCCGGCCGCCGCCGGGCGGGCGGTCCGCCGCCCCGCGCCGTAGCGCTTGGGAAGGAGCGCGGGCTCGCCGCTCTCCGCCGGAACGAAAATCGCCTGCAGCACTTGCCGCTGCACCGGTTTCTTGACGATCGGCACGTAGCCGAACCGTCCGTCGATGCTCTCGACCCCATAGCCGGTCACGAACACGAACGGGATTTTCCGCGCCGCCAACACGTCGGCGACCGGGTAGACGAACTCGCCGCCGAGATTGACGTCGATGATGCCGGCGTCGATCTCGTCGTGGACAGCCGCCACCATGGCCTCGGACAGCCGGCTGAACGGCCCGATCACGGCGAAGCCGAGCTCGATCAGGATGTCCCGCATCATCATGGCGACCAGGATCTCGTCCTCGACCAGCAGGATGCGATTCCCGGTCTCCAGCCGCAGCGGAAGCGCGGGCTTGTCGTCGCCTGCTGCCCAATGCGCCTCGGCATGACGCCCCAGCGGTTCGATCCGGTCGCCGCGCGGCACCCGCAGGGTGCAGCGCAGCCCTTCCCGTTGCCACCGGAAATCGGCTTTGCCCTCGAGCTGGCGCTCGATGCTGGCGCTGATCACGCGGATACCGAAGCCGGCCGACGGCGCCTGCCCGACGGGCGGGCCGGCGCTCTCGCTCCAGTGCAACACCAGGCTGTCCGGCTGCAACTCCCAGCCCACCTCCACGCGTCCCGCCGCCACCGAGAGCGCGCCGTATTTGGCGGCATTGGTGGAGAGCTCATGCAGCGCGAGCGCGAGCGTCTGGGCAGTGCGAGGCTCGAGCGACACGTCGGGCCCGCTGGCGGCGACCCTGCCGTCCTCGCCGGCGCGATAGGGGGCGAGCTCCTCCTCGACCAGCCGGCCGAGGTCGGCGCCTTGCCAGCGACTTTGCGCGAGCAGCGTATGCGCGCGCGCGAGCGCCCCGATGCGCCCGTCGACCGCGGCAATGTAGGACTTGATGGTGTCGGAACGGGTCAGCCGCACGATCGATTGCACCAGCGCCAACGCGTTGCGTGCGCGATGGTCGACCTCGCGCGCGAGCAGCACCTGGCGCTCTTCGGCCTCCTTGCGATCCGTGATGTCGACGGTCACGCCGCTGATGCGCACGACATTGTCGGTGGAGTCGAGGCTCGCCACTGCCGTCCCGATGCACCAGCGCAACTCGCCGTTCGGACGGCACACGCGAAACTCGGTCTGAAAGCTCGGCGAGCTCTGCGTCGCCGAGGTGATCGCGCTCTGCAGATGCTTCCAATCCTCGGGATGGATGAGCGCCTTGATGTTGTCGACCGTGACCTCGAAGGACTTGGGGTCGACGCCAAAGATCCGATATTGGCCGTCGTCCCAAACGAAGTGGCCGTTGAGCGGATCCCACTCCCATGATCCCATCTGTCCGGCCAGCAGCGCCAGGCTGCGGCGCTCTTCGCTGCGCATCAGGCGGGCGGTTGAAGCTTCCAGCTCGGCCGTGCGTTCGGCCACGCGGTGCTCAAGCTCCTGGTTGAGCTGCTCGAGCTGTCTGGTCTTGCGATAGAGCTCGGCGAAGATCCGCACCTTGGCGCGCAGCACTTCCGGAATGACCGGTACCGGAACATAGTCTACCGCGCCCATCTCGTAGGCGCGCAGGCGATCGACGTCGGTCAGATGAATCGCCGAGATGAAGATGATCGCGGTCTTCTGGAAGCGCGGGTGCTCGCGGATCATCGCGGCCAGTTGGAAGCCGTCGAGCTCCGGCATGCAGACGTCGACGAGGATCAGCGCGATCTCGTGCTTCAGCAGTTGCTCGAGCGCCTCCCGTGCCGAGGCGGCCTTGATCAGGTTCTCACCCAGCTCGGTAAGGATGGTCTCGTAGCTCAACAGCTTGGCCGGCTGGTCATCGACCAGCAGGATGTTGACTTTGTCGTCCGAAGCCATCTCTGGTTCCCGCCGCTAGCGATGCAGCCACATGCGCAGTGCCGACAGTAATTGCTCGGTGTTGACAGGCTTGGCGAGATAGTCCGACGCCCCCGCCTCCAGGCACTTCTCGCGGTCGCCTTTCATCGCCTTGGCCGTCAGCGCGATGATCGGCAGTCGCCTGAACTCCACGCGCTCGCGGATCACCCGCATGGTCTGGTAGCCGTCCATTTCGGGCATCATGATGTCCATCAGAACGATGGCGAGATCGGGCGTTGTCTCCGCGAGCGCGATCGCCTCGCTGCCGGTGGTTGCGGTGAGCACCCGCATGCCGCGCCGCTCCAGCACGCTCGACAGCGCGAAAATGTTGCGGGCATCGTCGTCGACCAGCAGCACGGCGCGCCCGACGAGGTCCTCATCGGAGCTGTTGAGCCGCTCGAGCATGCGCTGCTTGTCGGCCGGCAGGTCGGTGACGACCCGGTGCAGGAACAACGCGGTTTCGTCGAGCAGCCGCTCGGGCGATTCGACGCCCTTGACCACGATGCTGCGCGCCATGGTGTGCAGCTGGGCATCCTCCTCCGGCGACAGTTCGCGGCCGGTGAACACCACCACCGGGACGTCGGAGAGACTGCTGTCGGCGCGCAGACGTTCGAGCACCTCGAAGCCCGACATGTCGGGCAGGCGCAGATCGAGCACGACACAGTCGCAAGGCTCCTGCCGCAGGATGCTCAAGGCTTCGGAACCGGTGCCGGCGCCGACGATTTCGATGTCGTCGTGACCGAGCAGCTCGGTGATGCTCATCTGCTCGGCACGGTCATCCTCGACCACCAGCAGGCGTTTGCGGCGCGGCTTGGCATATTCCTTGATGCGCGCCAGCGCCGCCTCCACGCCCTCCTGGGAGGTCGGCTTGGTCACGAACGAGAAGGCTCCGCGCGCCAGGCCGTGCTGGCGATCCTCGTCCAAGGTGATGATCTGCACCGGAATGTGCCGGGTCAGCGCGTTCTGCTTGAGCTGACTGAGGACGGTCCAGCCCAGCATGTCGGGCAGGAACACGTCGAGCGATACGGCGGTCGGTTGATATTGCTTGGCGAGCTCGAGGGCGTCGATGCCCCGCGTCGCGACCAGCACCTTGAAACCTTTCTCGCGCGCGAGATCGACCATGATGCGCGCGTAATGCGGATCGTCCTCGACGATCAGCAGGATCGAGTCGCCGGGTTGAATCTCGAGCCGGTCGTCGGGAATCTGCTCGACCGGACGCTCGGGCGCAACACTGGGGGCGTGCATCGCCTGCATCGGCGCCGCAGCCGGCGGCTTGGGACCCGCGGCCGGCCCGGTGTATTTGAGCGGCAGATACAGCGTGAAGGTGCTGCCCACGTTCGACGCGCTGCGCAAATGGATCTCGCCGCCGAGCAGGTTCGACAGCTCGCGACTGATGGCGAGGCCGAGGCCGGTGCCTCCGTATTTGCGGCTGGTGCTGGCGTCCGCCTGCATGAAGGCCTCGAAGATGACCTTCTGCTTTTCCGGCGGAATCCCGATGCCGGTATCGGAGACCTCAAAGGCCACGACCGCCGGCGCCTGGTTGAGGACCGCATGCTCCGGACTCCAACCGCTCTGCGCCGCCGAGACGCTGAGTCTTACCCCGCCCTGCGCCGTGAATTTGAACGCGTTCGACAGCAGGTTCTTGAGCACCTGCTGCAGGCGTTTGGAATCGGTGACGATGCTGCGCCCGAGATTGGGGTCGAGATTGACTTCGAACGACAGCTGGCGGGTCTCGGCCTCGTGGCGGAAAGGACGCGCGACCATATCGAGCACATTGGCGAATACGATCTCCTCGGCGTCCACCGTGACCGTTCCCGACTCGATCTTGGACAAATCGAGAATGTCGCTGATCAGGTTCAAAAGGTCGGTGCCGGCCCCATGAATGGTGCGGGCGAACTCGACCTGCTTGGGCGAGAGGTTACCGTCCGGATTGTCCGAGAGCTGCTGGCCGAGAATCAGGATGCTGTTGAGCGGCGTGCGCAGCTCGTGCGACATGTTGGCGAGGAACTCCGACTTGTACTTCGAGGTCAGCGCCAGCTCGGTTGCCTTCTCCTCCAGCGCGCGGCGCGCCTGCTCGATTTCCTGGTTCTTGCGCTCGACTTCGACGTTGCGCTCGGCCAGCTGCTGCGCCTTCTGCTCGAGCTGCTCGTTGGTCTGCTGCAGCTCCCGCTGCTGCGCCTGCAGCTCGCCGGCGAGCTGCTGCGACTGCTTGAGCAGCCCTTCCGTCTGCATCGTCGCCTCGATGCTGTTGAGCACGATGCCGATATTGGTGGTGAGCTGCTCGAGGAACGTCATCTGCAGGGTGGTGAATTCGCTGAGCGAGGCGAGCTCGATCACCGCCTTGACCTGGCTTTCGAACAGCACCGGCAGCACGACGATGTTGCGCGGCGTCGCCCGGAACAGCGCCGACCCGATCGGGGCGGCGTGCGCGGGCATCTCGCCGATCAGGATGCGCCGCTTGTCGAGCGCGCACTGCCCGACCAATCCCTCACCCATCTCGAGGCGCTGGGCATGGCCGTCGACTCCGTCGTCGGCATAGGCCGCGAGCAGCTGCAGGCTCGGCTCATGCTCGCTGGGCACCTGATAGATGACGCCAAGCTGCGCATTGACCAGCGGGGTCAACTCGGACAGCAGCAGCCGCCCGACCGTGGCCAGATCGCGCTGGCCCTGCAGCATGTTGGTGAACTTGGCGAGGTTGGTCTTCAGCCAGTCCTGCTCGGTGTTGCGGTCGGTGGTGAGCCGCAAATTGTCGATCATCGTGTTGATGTTGTCTTTGAGCTCGGCCACCTCGCCGCGGGCATCGACCTGAATCGAGCGCGTGAGGTCGCCCTTGGTCACGGCAGTTGCGACCTCGGCGATCGCGCGAACCTGCGTGGTCAGGTTGGCGGCCAGAAGGTTGACGTTGCCGGTCAGGGCCTTCCAGGTGCCGGCCGCGCCGGGCACGTTGGCCTGGCCGCCGAGGCGACCCTCCACGCCCACCTCGCGCGCGACGCTGGTCACCTGGTCGGCGAAGATTGCGAGCGTGTCGGTCATGTTGTTGATGGTCTCGGCGAGCGCCGCCACCTCGCCCTTCGACTTCACCGCGAGGTTCTGTTTGAGATCGCCGTTGGCGACGGCGGTCACCACCTTGACGATGCCGCGCACCTGCTCGGTCAGATTGGCCGCCATGACGTTGACCGTGTCGGTCAGGTCTTTCCAGGTGCCGGCGACCCCCGGCACCGCGGCCTGACCGCCGAGCTTGCCCTCGGTGCCGACCTCGCGCGCCACGCGGGTCACCTCCGAGGCGAAGGCGTTGAGCTGGTCCACCATGGTGTTGATGGTGTTCTTGAGCTCGAGGATCTCGCCCTTCACGTCGACGGTGATCTTGCGCGAGAGGTCGCCGCGCGCGACCGCAGTGGTCACCTCGGCGATGTTGCGGACCTGGGTGGTGAGGTTGGCCGCGAGCAGGTTGACGTTGTCGGTGAGGTCCTTCCAGGTGCCCGCCACCCCCGGCACCACCGCCTGACCGCCAAGGCGGCCGTCGGTGCCGACCTCGCGCGCCACGCGCGTCACCTCGGCGGCGAACGAGCGCAGCTGCTCGACCATGGTGTTCAAGGTCTCCTTGAGCAGCAGAATCTCGCCGCGCACGTCCACGGTGATCTTCTTGGAAAGGTCGCCGCCGGCGATGGCGGTCGCCACCTCGGCGATGTTGCGCACCTGCGCGGTGAGGTTCGACGCCATGAAGTTGACGTTGTCGGTGAGGTCCTTCCAGGTTCCGGCCACCCCAGGCACGCCGGCCTGGCCGCCGAGCTTGCCCTCGGTGCCGACCTCGCGCGCCACGCGCGTCACCTCCGAGGCGAAGGCGTTGAGCTGGTCCACCATCGTGTTGATGGTGTTCTTGAGCTCCAGGATCTCGCCCTTCACGTCGACGGTGATCTTGCGCGAGAGGTCGCCGCGCGCGACCGCGGTCGTCACCTCGGCGATGTTGCGCACCTGGGCGGTCAGGTTGCCCGCCATCGAGTTGACGCTGTCGGTGAGGTCCTTCCAGGTGCCGGCGACGCCCGGCACGTTGGCCTGCCCGCCCAGCCGCCCCTCGGTGCCGACTTCGCGCGCCACGCGCGTCACCTCGCCGGCAAACCGATTGAGCTGGTCCACCATCGTGTTGAGCGTTTCCTTGAGCTGCAGGATTTCGCCGCGCACGTCGACGGTGATTTTGCGCGAGAGGTCGCCGCCGGCGATCGCGGTCGCCACCTCGGCGATGTTGCGGACCTGATCGGTCAGATTGCCGGCCATCGAATTGACGCTGTCGGTGAGGTCCTTCCAGGTGCCGGCGACCCCGGGCACCTGGGCCTGGCCGCCGAGCTTGCCTTCGGTGCCGACCTCGCGCGCCACGCGCGTGACCTCGGCGGCGAAGGCGTTGAGCTGGTCGACCATCGTGTTGAGCGTCTCTTTGAGCTGCAGGATTTCGCCGCTCACATTGACGGTGATCTTCTTCGACAGGTCGCCCTGCGCGACCGCGGTCGCCACCTCGGCGATGTTGCGGACCTGGCCGGTGAGGTTCGAGGCCATCGAGTTGACGCTGTCGGTCAAGTCCTTCCAGGTGCCGGCGACCCCGCGCACCATGGCCTGACCGCCGAGCTTGCCTTCGGTGCCGACCTCGCGCGCGACGCGCGTCACTTCGCCGGCGAAGGCGTTGAGCTGGTCCACCATGGTGTTGATGGTGTCCTTCAGCTCGAGAATTTCGCCGCGCACGTCGACGGTAATCTTCTTGGACAGGTCGCCGCTGGCGATCGCGGTCGACACCTCGGCGATGTTGCGGACCTGCGCGGTCAGGTTCGACGCCATCGAGTTGACGCTGTCGGTGAGGTCCTTCCAGGTGCCGGCAACGCCGAGCACGTTGGCCTGGCCGCCGAGGCGGCCTTCGGTGCCGACCTCGCGCGCCACGCGGGTGACCTCGCCGGCGAAGGCGTTGAGCTGGTCGACCATCGTATTGATGGTCTCTTTCAGCTGCAGGATCTCGCCGCTGACGTTGACCGTGATCTTCTTGGAGAGGTCGCCGCCGGCGATGGCGGTGGCGACGTCGGCGATGTTGCGAACCTGCGCGGTGAGGTTCGAGGCCATGAAGTTGACGCTGTCGGTGAGGTCCTTCCAGGTGCCGGCGACGCCGGGCACCTGGGCTTGGCCGCCGAGCTTGCCTTCGGTGCCGACCTCGCGCGCCACGCGCGTGACCTCCGAGGCGAACCCGTTCAACTGGTCCACCATGGTGTTGATGGTGTCCTTGAGCTCGAGGATCTCGCCGCGCACGTCGACCGTGATCTTGCGCGACAGGTCCCCGCGCGCCACCGCGGTGGTCACCTGAGCGATGTTGCGCACCTGATCGGTGAGATTGCCGCACATGGCGTTGACCGAGTCGGTCAGGTCCTTCCAGGTGCCGGCGACACCGGGCACGATGGCCTGGCCGCCGAGCTTGCCGTCGGTGCCGACCTCGCGCGC
>DATBKV010000242.1:0-15056 GCA_036555745.1 Xanthobacteraceae bacterium
CAGTCCGGGTGACATCGGTGACCGCCTTCTTGACGGCGCCTGCGATCGCGCCGGCTTTGTCGCCGACAAGAAACTTGCCAATTTCGGGAAAAAATGACATGGCAATTCCAACCAGCGGGTTCATCATCCCAACTCCCTGCAAGAGAATTTCTCCAGGCGTCTTCGCCTCTGTGCTTTCTCCGGCGGTTTCCGTCGTCTGAGGCTTCTCGTCTCCGCTCGGCGGAGCCGACAAAGAGATCCCCAAGGCGGCGGCCGTGTCGGGTCCCACCTCGCCATCCTGCACCAAGCCTTCAGTGCGCTGAAAATCCAGTACGGCGGCCTCGGTCGCCGCTCCGAACTCCCCGTCGATTCCCCCGGGCTCGCAACCCTTCGCTGCCAATGCCTTTTGGATGCGAGTAATGACCGCGCTATTCATGTTCGGCGCGTCGCGCCTGTAGATTAAGCTGGCAGGCCTGACCGTTAACCCGTCGCCGCGCTCGTATTTTATACCCGGAACGAGAATGCCCGTGTCCCATCTCCTGTTGTGAACAGTATCGGCGACGACACCGTATTTTGTCGCCTTCGCCTCAACCGTTCCGCCCATGCCGTCACAGAGCGCGATATGCCCCATTGCGCCGGGTGCCGCTGGATATCGAAGCACGATGCCGCCGACCGTGGCCGCCGCTTCATTAACGGAAACTCGGATCCCCACTCGCCGCACATCTTCTCGCCACGCCCCAGTATATGCGTCTGCCTTCGAAGGCTTGGCGTTATCATCGAGACAGCCATACAGCTTACCAGCCTCTTGGTAGACTAACCACGAAATGAACTCCGCACAGTCCCAAGGCCCTTTCCAATCCGGGTCGTCCTTCGGCACGAGCTCGTGGCCATACGCCTCACCGATGTGCTTCTTGGCCCGCCGAAGCAAACCTGCCCCCGTAGAGATCCCCACCTCTGGTTCTTCCTCCGTCGCAGGCCTTCCAGCGAGAAAGGCATCTGCACTACCGGCCTTGAACATCTTATGCGCGTGCTGCCACTGCTCTTCGGTCAGATTATTGCCTTTGCCAGACTCGCGGCCAGCGATCGCTTTCAGGAGGGCGATGGCAGGCTTCGGATCCTCCAACATCTGCTTCGTCAGGATAATGTCGTCGGAGTAGCCGGGGATGCCGAATCCGTAGGATCCCGTCCACTTCTTGCCGGCTTCCCCCATCGTCATTCCCACATAGTTGCGGCTCAGCAGATCAAAGTTCGCTGCCGCCCCGTTCACCGGCGACGGAAACCGCGCGATCTTGTGTTGTCCATGACCAATGATGCCGTAGCCGGTCTGGCCGAACCGCGCTGCGCGCTCGCTCGGATACTGAGCACCGGGATTGTTGTACCGAAACGAGGCCGGCTCGCTGCCGGGCACGTCGCTACGATGGGTTGCTGTCGATCGATCGGTCGACTTGCCGATATCTGCAGCCATGAGCGTCTCCCATTTTGTTCTCGGCGCTATGGGTCCGCCGGCTCTTTGCGGTGCAAATTCAAGTTCAGCTATGCGTGCTCGAAGCCCTTCCCGAGGCGGCCTGTTTTCAGTTTTCTGGTTCAATGTCGGAAGCTAAAATCGAGCGACCGTCGTTCGCATACTATAAGAACGATGTGAGCTTAATTTGATTCAGATCAATAAACGCAGCAGGTCTTGATAGCTTTTTTGTCCTTTTGCAACGCACAGCCGGACCATACATTCGGTTTAACTGGGAAAAGCTCGCTGCGAGCAAACGTTGCCTGCTCCTTCAAAAAAGCGGAAGTCGTTAAGCCGTCTATGAGACCGACTATGGGGCGGAACGGCTTCTCTCTTCGAGTCGTCATCCCCGCTCGAAGCTTTGTTTTGCGCGTGGTTTTCCGAAAACCGGGATCACGCGCTAAGCCTGCTGCAGCAATCCGGCCATCGGCTTGACCGCGCCGCTGCCGGGAAAGACTTTGGCCGCGAGCGCGCCATCGTCGACGCGCAGATGGTCCTTGAGCAGGCCCTTGAGCACCGCGCGCAGGTCGGTGGTCGGCTTAAGATCGCGCCCTTCATGCAGCCGCGCGGGCTTGAGCCCGGGCCAATCGGCGATCACGCGCCCGCCCCTGAGCGCGCCGCCGGCGAGCAATGCCACCGTCGCGGTGCCGTGGTCGGTGCCCTCGGTCCCGTTGAAGCGGGCGGTGCGGCCGAACTCGGTGATGACGGCGACGGCGGTCTCGGACCAGGCCTCCTTCATCTCGCTCTCGATCGCCGCGACGGCGCCGTCGAGGGCGCCCAGGAGCATCGCCAGGCGCCCGTCGGTTGCGCCCTCGGCCGCATGGGTGTCCCAACCGTCGAAGGCGAGCGCGCCCACGCGCGGCCCGTCCGGGCGGGCAAGAAAGCGCGCCGCCGCGCCCGCCGACTCGGCGAAATAGGCGCGCACCTGCCCGGCGCCGGGGACGCGCGCGGACGACCCATCCATGGCGCGGGCGATGGTGGCAAGCCCCATGCGTTCCTCCAGCACGCGTGCGAGCGCGGGATCGGTGTGCTGATAGAGGTCGATGAGCCGCATCACGGTATCGTCGCTCGCCGGCGGCAGCCGCCGCGGCGTCCACGACAGCACCGGCGCCGGGCCGCGCACCACCAGCGGCGCGATCGGCCCGACCGCGAAGGCGTCGCGCGCGCCGGCGCGGCCGCCCGGCTGCAGCGCGGCGAGCGCGCGGTTGAGCCAGCCGCTGTCGGTCGCACCCGGCTTGCCGAAGCCGCTCTCCAGCACGTCCTGGCCGTCGAAATGCGAGCGCTCGCGGTAGGGCGTCGCCACCGCGTGCACGATGGTCGCGGCGCCCGACTTGTAGAGCCGATGCAGGTTGGGCATCGCCGGATTGAGCGCGAACAACGAATCGAGCGGAAGCGCCGGCGCCTTGCCGGCGAGCGTGAGCGCCTTGTCGCCGCGCAGCGCGGCCCAGTCGGGATCGCCGACCGGCGCCACCGCCGCCAGGCCGTCGAGCGCGCCGCGCAGCACGATCACCAGCAGGCGCGGGTCGCGGCCTTCCGCGCGCGCCGCCTTCGGCAGATAGGCCCAGGCGAACAGCGCGCCGGACGCCAGCAGCAGCTCGCGCCGGCTGGGAGCGTGAAGCGTGCAAGTCATCGGCTCACCTCTTGGCTCACCCTCTTGGGTCGCAGCGGATCAACGGCGCTGGAATTCCGGCGCCATGAACAGGAGCGCGAGCGCCTGCGGCCGGCTTTCGGCGCGCGCGATCGCTTGGCGCGTCTCGTTCGAGGCGAGCGGGCCCAGCGTTTCCTCGAACACCGCGCGCGGATCGGCGTCGGCGCCCATGCGCCGGGCGAACTGGTTGGCGATGTCGAGGCGCTGCGCCAGGCCGTCGAGCCACGGCGCGCTGTCGTCGGCGAAGCCCTTGGGCGCCGACGGCCGCCACAGCGGCTCGCCCAGGAGATTGTGCGCCTGCATCACCGGACCGATCTCGGCGTGCGTCACGCCGAGCGCGCGCAGCGCGCCGATGATCCATTCGCCCGGCCGCTTGAGCTTGGCGCGCGGCATCTCCCAGGCTTCCGGCGACGTCAGCAGCGTCCTCGACACCTCCTTGAGGTCGCCGTGGGTGGCGAGGAAGCGCTGCGACAGCCGCTCGACCAGCGCCGGCGGCGGATCGTCGGCGACGAAATGGCGCGCGAGCTTGCTCGCCACGTGGCGGGCGGTCGCGGGATGGCGCGCGAGCGCGGCCAGCACCGCGCGGCCCTGCTCCACGCCGGCTTGGCCATAGCTGTTGCCGATCACGGTCTGGCTGCCCGGCTCGTGCATGCGCGCATTGAACTCGAACTCGCCTCCTCGTATCGAATCCCGGCGAAACGGCACGAAGGTCCAGCCCGTGATCACATTGGCGAAGCGGGTGACGTCGTCCTGGCTGTAGACCGTGCGCACGCCCAGCGTATGCAGCTCGAGGATCTCGCGCGCGAGATTTTCATTGAGGCCGCGCCGCTGCCGCAGGCCGGCGATCGAGTCGGGACCGATCGAGCGCGCATTGTCCAGATAGATGAGCATGGCAGGATGCGACTCCGCAGCCAGCAGCATGTCGCCGAAGCGGCCGAGCACGTGGGCGCGGATGGCCTCGCGCTCGTAGGCGCCGCAGATCGGGCGCACGATGCCCTTGTCGGCCGAGACGCAGAAGTGGTTCGACCAGAACCAGACCAGCCGCTCGACGAAGCCGGTCTCGGCGCCGAGCGCGGCGCCGAAACGCGCCTTGGCCTCGTCGAGATAGATCTGCTGCGGCAGGCCGGGGCCGGGATTGCGCCGCGGCGGCGCACCGGCCTGCTCCGCAGGCTTCATCTGCGGCGGCGACCCGGCGGCGGTCTCCCCTTCGCCGCTCTGCATCGCGTTTGTGGCGGTGGCGTTCTGTGCGTTGGACTGTAGCGCGGCGCGCTCCGCCCGTCGCGCAACCTGCTGCGCCTGCCGGAAGGCGAAGGCAGCGCGGCCGGCGGCACCGCTCGACAGCAGATCCGCGTCGGCAAGCCTTCCGGCGCCGGGGCGATCGAGCTCGGCGATCAGCGCGCCGCGCGGGTCCGCGGCGATGGCGGCGACCGATCCGGCGCGCGGACCGAGGCCGAAACGATGGAGCGCGAGCGCGGCTTCGGCGTTGGGATCGCGGACCATGCGTCGAGGTCCTTTCGGCTGGGACGCGACGCCTCCCATGACCGGGAGGCATCGACGGCGCTGGTGCCGTCAAGACTGCGGCGGCAGACCTTGCGGCAGGATGAACGCAACATGACAAATCCGAAGGGTGATCGCGAACGGTTACGAGCTGATACACGGGTTGAATAACGCGAGGCGGCATCGCCTCCCCGCATCCCTTCTGCGCTGTCGTCCCCGCGCAAGCGGGGACCCATCCGGCCACAGATGCGGGCTTCTGAAATATGGGTCCCCGCCTTCGCGGGGACGACAGTCCCGTGAGCTCATCAGTTGGCCGCGCGGTCACAACACCATCAACCCGATGGCGATCGTGATCAGCGTGAGCGGCGCGCCCACCTTGAAATAGCTCCAGAAGCCGATCTCGACGCCGCGCACCTTGGCGCGCTGGGCGACGATGAGATTGGCGACGGAGCCGACCAGCGTGAAGTTGCCGGCGAGCGTGGCGCTCATCGCGATCACCAGCCAGGCCCGCTGCGGATCGGGCAGATTCGGCACGAACGGCTTGAGCAGGAGGACCGCCGGAACGTTGCTGACGATGTTCGACAGCACCGCGGTCACACCCGCGAGCACGCCGGTATGGTCGAGCCGCAGCCGTGCCGCCGCCGCCGTCACTTCCGGCGTGAGCACCGTCTTTTCCAATCCGGCGACCACGACGAACAGACCGACGAACATCACCAGCAGCGGCCAGTCGATCTCAATGTAGATTTTCTCCGGCTTGACGCGGCGCGTCAGCAGCAAGAACGCGCCGCCGACGATCGCCACCTTCGCGGCCGGCTGGCCGAGGAAGAACAGAACCACCATGACCGCCATCACGAGGAGCGTCTTCGCCATCAGCGGGCCGTGGTAGTAGCTGGGGGGCGCCGCCTTCTCCAGCCGCGCGCGGGTGAAGAACTCGTTGCGGTAGATCAGCGCGATCAGCAGCATTGCGACCAGCAGTCCGATCGCCGCGACCGGCGCGAGCGCCGCGGCGAACGCCCCGTAGGGGATGTGCGACACGCTGCCGATGATGATGTTCTGCGGGTTGCCGGTGATGGTAGCGACGCTGCCGATGTTCGATGCGGTCGCGATCGCCAGCAGATAGGGAACGGGATCGCGCCGCAGGCGGGTGACAAGCTCGAGCACGAGCGGCGTCATCACCAGACAGACGGTGTCGTTGACCAGGAACGCCGAGAGCATTCCGGACGCGAGCACGACCGCGACCAGCAGCGCCAATGGATGTCGGACGCGACTCGCGATCCGGTCGGTGACGACGCGAAAGAAGCCGGACACCCGCAGATTGGCGACCACGATCATCATGCCGAGCAGCAGCGTGATGGTATCGAAATTGATCGCGCGATACGCCTCCTCGGCGCTGAGCACGCCGGTGCCCACCATCAGGCTGCCGCCGAGCAGGGCCGCGCCCGCGCGATCGATGCGATAGAGCGGAAGCTTGCCGACCGCGACCACCGCGTAGGTGGCGGCAAAGATCGCCACTGCCGCAATCAGGGTAGGGTCGGGCATGGCGATGGTGTCCACGGCAGCCGGGCGTCGTCACGCCGCTTATGAGAATGGCGTCATGCCGCTGTAATACCGGTGGGATAGACGTTGCCGCGCGGGAACGCCCCGTATCTTTAGCGTAAATCGTAGCGTCCATGTTCGCCGCGACTTGCGGTTCCGGCCCACGTTTGCCCCGGGGCCGGAACCGCTTTTTCCCCTGTAGTTTCAAGCCCGCATTTGCGGACGAGCCCGGAGGGCTCGTGCCCTGATTGGGCATTGCCTGCGACGCGCATCGCCGGCCTTCCCCCGCAGCGGACGGTTGTCCGCTCGCGCCGGCGACGGCATGTTGGCTCCCTAGGTCCGACTCGACGCCACGGCCTGGCAAAGTCGCCATTGGCGCCGGGCGCCCGCGTCTTCGATGCCGCAGAGCGGACTTAATCCGACGTTATCCGCTCGAGCGCGCTCGGGCTCGAACCGGGAGAACATCGCGATGCGCCATCCTCGCCTTCCCACAACCCGCTTCGCCGCGGCCGCGCTGCTGATTGCAGGCGTGCTCGCGCCGCTGCCGGCCCTCCCCCAGGCGCAGCCGCCCGCGCGCGGGCAGGCTCATCCGCCGGCGCCGATCATCGGACCGTACAAGCAGGTGCCGATCAAGCTCGCTCCCGCGATGAACGATCCGAGCTTCGCGGCGTTCCGCAAGCAGCTCGGCCAGATCGCGGAAAAGAAGGATCGCGCCGCGCTCGCGTCCCTGGTTGCGCAGAACTTCTTCTGGCTGCCCGAGGACAAGGATGTGGCCGAAAAGGGCAAACCCGGCATCGACAATCTCGCCAAGGCGCTCAGCCTCGATGACGCCGGCGGCTTCGGCTGGGAGGCGCTGGCGGGCTACGCCACCGAGCCGACTGCCGCGGCCGACGCGCAGCGGCCCGGCGTATTCTGCGCGCCGGCCGATCCCAGCTTCGACGACAAGGCCGCCGACCAGCTCACCAACGCCACCCATACCGACCCCGCCGACTGGGCGTTCCCGGTGCGCGACGGCATCGAGGTGCGCGCGGCGGCCAAGCCGGACGCCCCCGTGGTCGACAAGCTCGGCCTCTATCTCGTGCACGTGCTGGCCGACGAGGCGTCCAACAACCCGGCCTTCCTCAAGGTCGTGACCCCGTCCGGCAAGGTCGGCTACGCGCCGGCCGAGAGCGTGCTGCCGATCGGCGGCGAGCAGCTGTGCTACATCAAGCAGGGCGGCGGCTGGAAGATCGCCGGCTTCTACGGCGGCGAAGCGAACCAGTAGCGGCCCCGCGCCTGCGGCGTCCGTGCCCTCCGGTTCCGAGCATCCCGTCCGGCCGCGGCGGCTGACCTGCGCGCGTTGCGGGGCGGCGTTCGACTGCGCACTTGCACCCGACTGCTGGTGCGCCGGCCTTGCGCCGCTCTCCTTGCCTGCCGCCGCTTCCGCGCAGGACTGCCTCTGCCCGGCCTGCCTGCGATCGGCGAGCGCCGGCAGGTGAGTTCGCCATTGGCTTTGACGCAGGCTCCGCTAAATCTATGCACAATCCGGCGCATTGGGATCCCGATCGCGCCCGAGCCGCCCGGCGCACAGTGGAGCCCGATCCATGATCATCGAAACCCAGCAAGACGTCACCACCGCGGTCTTAGCGGAGCTGCAGCGCGCCGGTGACGCCAGGTTCCGCGAGATCATGTCCGCCTTCGTGCGCCACCTGCACGACTTCGTGCGCGAAGTGAAGCTGACCGAGGAGGAGTTCCACGCCGCGCTGTCCTATGTCGTCGCCATCGGCAAGCACAGCAGCGAGTCGCACAATGAGGTGGTGCTGATGGCGGGCTCGCTCGGGCTCTCCGCGCTGATCTGCCTCCTCAACAACGGCGACCATGGCGCCACCGAGACCGATCAGAACATGCTGGGACCGTTCTGGCGCATGCAATCGCCGGTGACGCCGAACGGCGGCTCGATCGTGCGCTCGGCCACGCCCGGGCCGGCGCTGTTCGTCGACGCCGTATTCCGCGACGCCGCCGGCAAGCCGATCGCTGGCGCCGAGGTCGACATCTGGCACTCCTCGCCGGAAGGCTTCTACGAGAACCAGGATCCGGTGCAGGCCGACATGAACCTGCGCGGCAAGTTCTACACCGACGCCGACGGCCGCATCAGTTTCCGCAGCGTGAAGCCCGCCGGCTATCCGATCCCGATCGATGGGCCGACCGGGGATCTGCTGCGCGCGCAGGGCCGCCACAACATGCGCCCCGCGCACCTGCACGTGCTCGCCAGGAAGGACGGGTTCAAGACGCTGATCTCCCAGCTCTACGTGCCCGACGACAAGTTCCTGGAGACCGACGTGCAGTTCGGCGTCACTCGGCACCTGATCGGCAACTACGTGCGCCACGAGACCGGCACGCCGCCGGCGCCCGACGTCAAGGGCCCATGGTATTCGCTCGCGCATACTTTCGTCATGGAGCGCGGCACCAGCAAGCTGCCGCGCCCGCCGATCAGCGGCAAGGCGCGCGGCGAGCGCCCGAAGATCCCGCACCTGGCGTGAGATTGCCCGCGCGCGAGGGCGCTCGCTGCACTCGCCGGGGACACGATAATTTCGTGTCCCGGACGAGCGACCCCGGACTTGATCCGGGGGAGCGAAGATCCGGCACCCAGAGCCACGCGACGGCTCGAGCCCCTGCAACGGCCACATGCGATAGCCCTGCCCCTCCAGGGGAGGGTGACCGAGCCTGCGGCACTGTCAGTGCATCAATTACAGAGCTGCGTCATCCCGCCTGCGCGGCCGCGCGCGCGACCGAGGCCGCATTCTGCCCGAACAGGATCGCGCGCTCCTCGGCGGTGCGGATGCCGCCCTGATTCGGGTTGACCTCCTTCGCCTTGGCATAGGCGCGCTCGACCGCGGGCCGCGCGCGGATTGCTTCGAACCAGCGCTTGACGTGCGGGAAGTCCTCGAGCTTCTGGCCCTGGCGCTCGTACGGCACGATCCAGGGATAGATCGCCATGTCGGCGATGGAATAGTCGCCGGCGACGAAGCCGCGATCGGCGAGCCGCTTGTTGAGCACGCCGTAGAGCCGGTTGACCTCGTTGCGATAGCGGTCGATGGCGTAGGGAAGCTTCTCCACCGCGTAGTTGCTGAAATGGTTGTTCTGCCCAGCCATCGGTCCGAGATTGCCCATCTGCCAGAACAGCCATTGGATGGTCTCGGTGCGCGCGCGCAGGTCGCGCGCGATGAAGCGGCCGGTCTTGTCGGCGAGATAGAGCAGGATCGCGCCCGACTCGAAGATCGCGATCGGCTTGCCGCCGTCGGCGGGCGCATCATCGACCAGGGCGGGGATGCGGTTGTTCGGCGAGACGCCCAGAAACTCGGCCTTGAACTGCTCGCCCTTGCCGATGTTCACCGGCTTGATGTTGTAGGGCAGCCCGGCCTCCTCGAGGAAGATCGAGATCTTGTGGCCGTTCGGCGTGGTCCAGTAGTAGAGGTCGAACATCGGCATGTTTCCTTGCGCTGCAATCATCGAAAGCTGCTGAACATCAACAGCCGCGGTCGCTGACTAAAGATCAGAGGATCGCATAACATATACTTCGGTCGGAGCGGGCACCCACGTTATCAAATCTTCGACGTGCATGGCTCCCCTGCCCGGCCGGCATCCGGCGCGCCGCCGGCAGCGCATGATCCCGAAAAGTAGGCACCGGTTTTCGGAAAAGATCATGCGCCAATAATAAGCAGTGCGAGCTGCCGCCGCTTGCATCGTAGCGCATTTGCCGGCACGTTGGCGCGCCGGACCATGCGCCTTCCTGCCCTCCTGCTCGCATTGCTCGCCAGCTTCTCCGCCGCCACCGCGGCGCAGGCGCAATACGGCGCGCCGTTCGCGCTGCGCGATATGAGGCCGACGATCGAGGATGCCGCTCCGGGACAGGAGCCCGCGCCGGAAAGCAAGGTCGTGCCGGAGGTCTACCGGCGGCAACCGGTGTTCTACCGCACCAGCGAGGCGCCGGGCACGATCATCATCGACACGCCGCACCGCTTTCTCTATCTGGTCCAGCCCAACAACATCGCGCTGCGCTACGGGGTCGGCGTCGGGCGCGACGGCTTCCAATGGAATGGGCTGCTCAAGATCACGCGCAAGGCGGAATGGCCGGACTGGACGCCGCCGGCGGAAATGATCGTCCGGCAGCCTTATCTCCCGCGCTTCATGGCGGGCGGTCGCGGCAATCCCATGGGCGCGCGCGCGCTCTATCTCGGCGAGACGGTCTATCGCATCCACGGCACCAATGCGCCGGAAACGATCGGGCATGCGGTGTCGTCGGGATGCTTCCGGCTGGTCAACGAGCAGATCATCGACCTCTACCAGCGGGTGCCGGTCGGCACCAAGGTGATCGTGCAACAATGAGCCGCGGCGGCGGGCGTGACGCCTATCCGAGCTTGATGTTCGCCTCGCGCACGACCTTGCCCCACTTGTCGATCTCGGAGGCGACGAAGGCGCGGAACTCGTTCGGCGTGTTCGCGCGCGCCTCGACGTTAAGCTGCTGCAGGCGTGCGGCGACGTCGGGACGCCGCAGCACATCGTTGAGGCCGGCATTGAGCTTGGCGGTAATTTCCGGCGCAATCCCGGACGGCGCGAACACGCCTTGCCACTCGTAGGCCTCGAAGCCGGGGAGCGTTTCCGCCACGGCCGGCACGTCGGGCAGCGTCGCCAGCCGTCCCCGCCCGGTGTGCGCAATGCATCTCAGGGTTCCCGATTGGACGTGGCCGATCGAAGCGGCGGCATTCGAGAAGAAGAACTTGACTTGGCCGGCGATGAGGTCGTTGAGCGCGGGACCGCCGCCGCGGTAGGGGATGTGGTTGAGCCTGATGCCTGCGCGATGCTTAAACATTTCGAGCGCGAGGTGCTGCACCGTGCCGTTGCCCGAGGAAGCCCAATCGAGGCCGCCCGGCGTCGCCTTGGCAAGGGCGATGACGTCGGCGACCGTATTTGCTTCGACGGACTTGTTGACCACGAGCAGATTCGCGATCAGTGCGGACAGGAAGACCGGCTCGAAGTCCTTCACGGGATCGTAGGGCAGCCGCGGATAGAGCGACGGATTCACCGAGAAGGCGGTGGCGTCGTACATGATGGTGTAGCCGTCATGCTCCGCCTTCGCCACCGCCGTTGCGGCGATGGTGCCCCCGGCGCCGCCGCGGTTGTCGATCACGAACTGCGTGCCCCACATCTCGCCGAGCTTCTGGAACAGGATGCGGCCGACGGTGTCGGCGCCGCCGGCCGGTGGATAGGGGATCACCACCTTGACCGGACGGCTCGGATAAGCGGCTTGCGCCGCGGCGCGGCCGGCGGCTAGCGCCAGCGGCAGCACGCCCGCCGAGGCCCGCAACAGTTGGCGCCGCGTGAGCGCATGCATGTGACGCAAGGTGTCCTCCCTCGCAAACTCGTCCCCGCCACCACGTCTTTCTATCCTAGTCCAGGAATTGGCGTGGATGACCGGAACAAGCCCGGCCATGATGATGACAAAACCGGCTTCCGCCCTTTTCCCATCATAGGGGAGACGCCATATTTCGGCGATGGCGAAAGCTCCCGATCCACCGAACGCGCCGAAGGGCAAGGGGAAGCCCGCGCGCGATCCGGCCAAGCATTCGAAGAAGGATCCGGCGGCGCCCACGCGCGCCAAGGCCGCGCGGCCGGATGTGCCGCCGACCGACCCGGCGCTTGCCGACCTGCTCAATCCCGGCATCGCCCAAGGCACCGCCGGACCGGGCTCGCAGACCGGATTGCAGCCGCCGCCGGACAACTCTTTCGACCGCCGCGCCGATTTCGCCGCCGCTCACCGCGCGCGCAAATCGACGCCCGGCCTCGGCGAGGCGCCGCAGCGCGCCTATACCGGCAGCGGGACGCCCGGGCCGCTCGATCCCGATCTGGCGAAGGCTTGGGGTATCGACGGTGAGGAGGGCGATGCCCCTCCCCCCACCCCTCTCCCCGCAAGCGGGGACAAGGAGCAGACCGAGCGCACGGCAAAAGGCTCGGACCTCACCAGCTTCCGCGGCGTCACCGGCGCGTCGGCCACCGTGCGCGCGCTGGAGACGCTGCTGCGCGAAGGCCGGCCGGAATTCGGCGAGCGGCCGTGGACGCCGCACCGTCCGCCGCGGCCGGAGAAATCCGAGGGCGGGCGACGCTTCGTGATCAAGTCCGACTTCGTGCCCAAGGGCGACCAGCCGCAGGCGGTCGCCGACCTGGTCGAGGGGGTGAACCGGCACGACCGCACCCAGGTGCTGCTCGGCGTCACCGGCTCGGGCAAAACCTTCACCATGGCCAAGGTGATCGAGGAGACGCAGCGGCCGGCGCTGGTGCTGGCGCCCAACAAGACGCTGGCGGCCCAGCTCTACGGCGAGTTCAAGGGCTTCTTTCCCGACAACGCGGTCGAATACTTCGTCAGCTACTACGACTACTACCAGCCCGAAGCCTACGTGCCGCGCACCGACACCTATATCGAGAAGGAATCCTCGATCAACGAGCAGATCGACCGCATGCGCCACAGCGCCACGCGCGCCCTGCTCGAGCGCGACGACGTGATCATCGTCGCCTCGGTGTCGTGCATCTACGGCATCGGCTCGGTCGAGACCTATTCGGCCATGACGTTCACGCTCAAGCAGGGCGAGCGCATCGACCAGCGCCAGCTGATCGCCGATCTGGTGGCGCTGCAGTACAAGCGCTCGGCCGGCGATTTCTACCGCGGCGCGTTCCGCGTGCACGGCGACGTCGTCGAGATCTTCCCCGCCCACTACGAGGATCGCGCCTGGCGGGTGTCGCTGTTCGGCGACCAGATCGAGTCGATCCACGAGTTCGATCCACTCACCGGAGCCAAGACCGACGAGCTCGAGTTCGTGAAGATCTACGCCAACTCGCACTACGTCACGCCGCGGCCGACCCTGCTGCAGGCGATCGCCGGCATCAAGCAGGAGCTGCGCTCGCGGCTCGCGCAACTCAACGCCGCCGGCCGGCTGCTGGAGGCGCAGCGGCTCGAGCAGCGCACGCTCTACGACCTCGAGATGATGGAGGCGACCGGCAGCTGCGCCGGGATCGAGAACTATTCGCGCTATCTCACCGGCCGCAAGGCGGGCGAGCCGCCGCCGACCTTGTTCGAATACGTGCCGGACAACGCGCTCGTGTTCGTCGACGAGAGCCACGTCACCGTCCCGCAGCTCGGCGGCATGTTCCGCGGCGACTTCCGGCGCAAGGCGACGCTTGCGGAGTACGGCTTCCGCCTGCCCTCGTGCATGGACAACCGGCCGCTGCGGTTCGAGGAATGGGACGCCATGCGGCCGCAGACCGTCGCGGTGTCGGCGACGCCGGGACCGTGGGAGATCGAGCAGGCCGCCGGCGTCTTCGCCGAGCAGGTGATCCGCCCGACCGGGCTGATCGACCCGCCGGTCGACGTGCGGCCGGCGCGCACCCAGGTCGACGACCTCGTCGGCGAGGTGCGGGACGTGGCGCGGCGCGGCTACCGCGCGCTGGTGACCGTGCTGACCAAGCGCATGGCCGAGGACCTCACCGAATATCTGCACGAGCAGGGTATTCGCGTGCGCTACATGCACTCCGACATCGACACGCTCGAACGCATCGAGATCATCCGCGACCTGCGGCTCGGCGCCTTCGACGCGCTGGTCGGCATCAACCTCTTACGCGAGGGGCTCGACATCCCGGAATGCGCGCTGGTCGCCATTCTGGACGCCGACAAGGAGGGCTTCCTGCGCAGCGAGACCTCGCTGATCCAGACCATCGGCCGCGCCGCCCGCAACATCGACGGGCATGTGATCCTCTACGCCGACACCGCGACCGGCTCGATGCAGCGCGCGATCGCCGAGACCAACCGCCGGCGCGAGAAGCAGGAGGCGTTCAATACCGCAAACGGCATCACGCCGGAGAGCGTGCGCAAGGGCATCGCCGATATCCTGGAGTCGGTGTACGAGCGCGACCACGTGCTCATCTCGACCGGAGGCGGGCTTGCCGGCATCGGCGACGAGGACGCCCCCGCGACCATCGGGCACAATTTCGAGGCGGTGATCTCCGACATGGAGGTGCGCATGCGCGCAGCCGCCGCCGACCTCGATTTCGAGGAGGCCGCGAGGTTGCGCGACGAGATCCGGCGCCTGCGCGCGACCGAGCTTGCGGTGATCGACGACCCCACCGCCAAGGCGATCGCGATCTCGCGCACGCGGCCCGGCGCTTCTGCTCGGCATGAGGACTCGCGGCAAGCTCCATCACCCTCTCCAGTTGCGGGAGAGGGTCGCCCGCCGCAGGCGGGCGGGGTGAGGGGTCGCCAAAGGCCGCACAAGCCCGCGCTCGACGAGATGGGGATCGCGCTCTATCACGAGACCGTGCCGCGCCGCCCGGCCGGCAAGAGCGGAGCACAAGGCGAGCGCGGCGACGGCCCGCGCAAGCCTGCGCTCGACGAGATGGGTCCGCAGCGCGAATCCAAGCCCTACCGCCCCGGCCCGCGCTCGACCACCGGCCGCCCCGGCATGCGCGGGGGCTGGCGGCCAAGGGGGCGGTGATCGCCATTCCCCTTGCGCTATTCCCTGACATGGAATAGTCTCGCCGTGCATGATCCGTTCGTTCAGAGACGCCGCGACGGAGCGCCTCTTTGCCGATCAGGATGTGCCCCGCTTTCGCGCCATTGAGCGACAGGCGCGCCGCAAATTGCTGCTTCTGAACTCGGCGGCCGCCCTCAGCGATCTACGCTCGCCGCCGGGCAACCGGCTCGAAGCGCTCAAGAAAGATCGTATTGGACAATACTCGATCCGCATCAACGACCAATGGCGCATTTGCTTTCGGTGGCGCGATGGCGGAGCGGAAGACGTCGAAATCGTGGACTATCATTGAGGAGCATCGGCAATGGCCAGGACTAAGAAGCTCGATCCGATCCCTCCG
>DATBKV010000243.1:0-82332 GCA_036555745.1 Xanthobacteraceae bacterium
AGCTGCCGGGGCGCTCGGTGCCGTGGCGGCGCAGCACGTCGTACTGCTCCGGAGTGAGCAGCCGGCGCCACTCCTCGTCGGTATGGGTCACCGGGTACTGCTTGGTTGCCGTATCTGCCGCGTTTGCCATGCGATCACCTCATCCGTTCGCCTTTCCCGCGCAACACGAACCTAGCGCGGGCGCGGCGGCAGCGAAACCCGGGGGAGATCACATACGCGCTACGACGCGGCGCGCGCCTGCGCGCGGGAAACGCCGAGCTCGCCGAAAATCTCCTCGTTGTGCTGTCCGAGCGCGGGCGGCGGCGTGTCGATGCGCGGCCCGCCATGGGCAAAGGTAAAGGCGGCGAGTGGCACGCCGAAGCCGCCCTCGACGCCGGACGCCCCGGCGTGCCGGTGGACGACGCCGCGGCTCGCGAGCTGCGGGTCGGCGAGCGCCTCGCCCATGCTGCGCACGCGCGCCGCCGGCACGTGCCGCGCCTGCAGAAACTCCTCCCATTCGTCGGCGCTGCGGGTGCGCATGATCTCGCTCAGCACCGCGATCTCGCGCGCGTGATCGGCGTCGCGCTCCTCGTTGCTACGCTTGATCATGTCGGGACGACCCAGCACGGTCCACAGCCGGCGCTGCTGGCGCAGGTTGCTGGCGCCCAGCATGAGGAGGCCGTCGCTGGTCTCGAAGGCGCCGTTGGTGGCGTGCGGGTGGCGGTTGCCGTGCGGCCTGGGGTGCACGCCGTTGCGCAGATAGCCGGTCAGGTGCGAGCTCATCAGGATCATCGCCACGTCCAGCATCGCCATGTCGATGCGCTGGCCGCGCCCGGTGCGCTCGCGCTGAAGCAGCGCGGAGGCGAGCGCGAACGCGCCGGTCATGCCGGTGGCGTAGTCGATGGCGGGAGCGCCGAACTTGATCGGATGCACCTCCTCCGTTCCGGTCATCGCCATGATGCCGGAGGTGGCCTGGATGACGTGGTCGTAGGCGGTCTGCTCCCCGCGCGGCCCGCGCTGGCCGAAGGCCGAGAACGAGGCGTAGATCAGCCGCGGGTTGAGCGCGGCGAGCGCCTCGTAGCCGAGCCCCAGCGCCTCGAAGGCGCCGGGACGGTAGTTCTCGACGAACACGTCGGCGGTGGCCACCAGCTTCTTGAGCAGCTCGCGATCGCGCTCGCTCTTGAGATCGAGCGTGATCGCGCGCTTGTTGGAGGCCTGCGTCAGGAACGACGTGCCCATGTTGCGGCGGTTGAGCGCCTTGTCGGTGCCATTGCCGCGGCTCTGGTCGGGCTCGTCGGGGTGCTCGACCTTGATCACGTCGGCACCGAGCACGGCGAGCTGATAGGTCGCGAACGGCCCGGCCAACACGTGGGTGACGTCGATCACCCGGATGCCTTCGAACGGTCGCATCGCGGCTTGTCCTTTAGCTGATGTTGCGGTCGAGCAGCTCGATCGACACACCCTCGGGCGCGCGCAAGAACGCCACCCGCACGCCCGGCCGCACCGTGGTCGGCTCGCGGGTGAACTCCACGCCCTTGGCCTTGAGCTCGGCGACCACAGCGTCGATGCCGCTCACGGTGAGCCCGAAGTGATCGAGGCCCTGATAGGGCGTGCTCGGGGGCGGATTGACGCCGTCGCCGGGCGCGACCGGAGCGATGAAGATGTTGGCGCCGCCGAGCTTGAGGTCGATGCGCGGCTTGCCCTGCTGCATGGTGCGGACGACCTCGGCGCCGAGCATGCGCTCGTACCAGCGGGCGGTCGCCTCCGGATCGGGAGTGCGCAAATGGATGTGGTCCCAGGTATAGGTGGCCATGGTGTCCTCCGTGCCGGCACGAGCGGCGTCCATTGATGCAAAAGCCGCGGCGAATTGCCAGCGGATTTGCGCATCCCACGCTTGTCCCGGATGCGGTGCAGCGCGAAGCGGTGCACCGCTGATCCGGGACCGCCAAAGTCCATAGCGATCTCGGGTCTGCAGCGCACGATTCCGCCAGAGCGCGCGAACACGGCCGTAAACGCCCTTAAGGCTTCATGCTGCGCTGCGCCTGGGACACGCGCGGCGCGCGCCGGAAAGGTTCAGGTGCCGCTCTTCGCCGCGGGTGTCACGGGCGGTGCGACCGTCGCGATCTTGGTCGCGGTATGCATGTGGCCGTCCCAGCGCCTGGCGAACGGCGCAGGAATGTCGAACTGGTCGAGCACGCGCGCGACGATGTGGTTGACGATGTCGTCGACCGTCTGCGGATGGTTGTAGAACGCCGGCATCGGCGGCACGATCGACACCCCCATGCGCGCGAGCTTGAGCATGTTCTCCAGATGCACCTCCGACAGCGGCGTCTCGCGCACCACCAGCACCAGCTTGCGCCGCTCCTTGAGCACCACGTCGGCAGCGCGATGGACGAGGTGCTCCCCGTAGCCGTTGGCGATGCCGCCGAGCGTGCGCACCGAGCAGGGGATGACCACCATGCCCTCGGTCTTGAACGAGCCGGACGAGATCGAGGCGCCCATGTCGCCCTGGCTGTGCACGACGCCGGCGAGGCCGCGCACCTGCTCGACGGTGTAGCGGGTCTCGTGCTCGAGCGTGCGCTGCGCCCACTTGCTGATGATGAGGTGGCTCTCGATGTCGCTGCCCTTGAGCGCCTCGAGCATCCGCACGCCGAAAATCGCGCCGGTCGAGCCGGTCATGCCGATGATGAGACGCCGCATTCCGCTCCTCGCAGTCGTGGTCTGCTTTCGTCGTCCCCGCGCAAGCGGAGACCCATATTCCAGAGGCCGGGGGAATGGGTCCCCGCTTTCGGGGGGACGACAGGCTTTTTGGACCGGCAACCCCTTGTACCGGCCGGATCAGTGCTTGAACAGGTGCCCGAAGCGCTCCTGCGCCAGGCGGCGCTCTTCCGCCGTAGGCACGTTCACGCGGGGAAACTTGTCGCGCCAGTGCCAGGGCCGGCAGGCGTCGATGACCGCGCGGCTGTTGGTGTGGTCGCCCGCCGCCTTGCGCTCGGGCTCGATGCGCGGATCGAGCGGGGTGGACCAGGCGTTGCGGATGATGTCGATCGAGGTCGCGGGGTCCGAGCGCGTGAGCATGGCCCACACCACCTCCTCCAGGTCGGACACGTCGATGTCGTCGTCGACCACGATCACGTAGCGCCCGCAATAGGCGCCGACATGGCACATCGCGGCGATGTGGCCGGCCTGCTTGGCGTGCCCGGGATAACGCTGCTTGAGCGCGACCGCGAGCAGGAGCCGCGCGTTGCCGACCTCGTGCGCCCACGCCGCGGTAACGCCGGGCACGCCCGCCTTTTCGATGTTCTCGCGCAACAGCGCCGAGCGCACCACCGCGCGATAGCGGCAGATCTCGTCGGGCGGACGCTGCGCCGCGCAGCCCAAGAGGATCGGGTCTTTGCGATAGTAGATCGCCGCGACGTCGAGCACCGGCTCCGGCCGCACGTCGCTGGCGTAGTAGCCGGTCCACTCGCCGAACGGCCCTTCGACGCGTTCGTTGCCGGGCGCGACGAAGCCCTCGAGCACGATCTCGGCATGGGCCGGAATCGGCAGGCCGGTCACCGGTGCCTTCACCACCTCCACCGGCTTGCCGCGCATGCCGCCCACGATCTCGTACTCGCTCACCCCGTACGGCACCTCGCTGCAGGCCATCAGGAAGGTCATGGGATCGCCGCCGCAGACCACCGCCACCGGCATCGGCTCGTTGCGCGCCTGGTACTTGTCGCGCATCTGGCGGCCGTGCTTGCCGGGCGAGATGTAGAAGCCCGCGGTCCTGGCGTCGTGGATCATCACCCGATAGGTGCCGCAATTGATCCAGCCCTCGTCCGGATCGCGGCTGACATTGAAGCTGCCGGTGCCGATATAGCGGCCGCCGTCGTGCTCGTGCCACTTCGGCGCCGGGAAGCGCGTGAGGTCGACGTCGTCGCCCGTCATCACGTTCTCGAAGATCGGACCGTCGTCGACATATTTCGGCGGCACGCGCCGCATCGGCGCCATGAAGCTTTTGCGGAAGCCCTCGCTGAGCTCGAGCTTGCCGAGCCCGGTCGGAAAGCCGAGCGTCATGTTCTTGCGCGTGCCGCCGAAGAAGTTGACCAGCAGCCGGCTGCCCGCGATGGTGCCGGGTACCTCATTAAATACGAAACAGGGCGCGTCGTCGTGATGAAACGCCACGCCCGCGAGCAGGCCGATATCGCGCTGCCAGGTGAGCCCGCTCACCTCGGTGACCTCGCCGAGCCGGCGCGCCTGCTCGAGCCATTGCCGCAGGTCGTCGTAGGCGAGCCGCGGCTCGAGGTTGGAGCGCGCGGCGCCGTCCGAGGACTGTGCGGGCGCACCGATTGGCGTGCTCATGGGATCGGATTGTGCAGCCATGGTCGTCTCCAAGCGCGGTGACTTTACACGCGGCCGTAGGACGGTCAAAGGCGCGCGGCCGACGACATGCCGCGCGGCTTGAACCGCCGCGAACTTACTTATATTCCTAAGCAATTCTCCTTCAACGCGGTTCGCCCGATGCCGATCGAGCCAGGTCCGAAGCTGCTGCGGGAGTGGATCGCGCGCGCGGCGCGGCGCCATCCCGAGAAGCCGTGGATTGTCTGCGCGGACGACGGGCGCGCCATGTCCTATCGCGAGCTGGCCGATGCCGTGGGCCGCGTGGCCGCGTTCCTGCACGCCCGCGGCATCGGGCGAAACGACCGCGTGGCGCTGCTCGCCAACAACTCGATCGAGCATCTCCTCTGCTACTTCGGCGTGATGAGCTACGGCGCGACCATCTGCACCGTGCACGTGGAGATGAACCGCAACCAGCTCGACAACATCTTCGCGCGGCTCAAGCCAGCGCTGGTGCTGCACCAGGACAGGCTGGGACTCGACGACCTCCTGGGCATGGTTGCAGCGCCGCGCCTGCGGCTGGGACGCTGCGACCGGCCGGAGCCCGAAACGTTGTTCGGCGAGCTCGCGCGCCATGCGACGAGCGAGGCGCACAGCGCGGCGGCAGGCGGCGATGACGCCGTGATCCTGTTCACCTCGGGCACCAGCGCGCGGCCCAAGGGCGTGGTGCTGAACTATCGCGAGCACCTCGCCAACATCGCGCCGGCCGCCGACGGCTTCGGCATCAGCGCCGACGACCGCCTGTACGATTTCCGCTCCTTCAACTGGGCCTCGGCGCAGCTGCTCGGCGCGCTGGTGCCGATCAGCCGCGGCGCCACCCTGGTGATGGCGGCGAAGTTCTCCGCCAGCCGCTTCTTCCGCCACGTCCGCGACCAGCGCGTGACCGTCGCCGCCGGCAATCCCACCACCATCAACATCCTGCTCAACACCGAGACCGACGCGCAGCGCGACAACCTGCCGACCCTGCGCTTCATCACCTCGAGCTCGGCGCCGCTCACCATCGAGGAGTGGCGGCGGTTCGAGGAGCGCTTCGGCATTCCGATCGCGCAGGGCTACGGCTCGAGCGAGACCGGATGGATCGCGGCCGTTTCCGGGGAGGCGCGGCGGCTGGGCACGGTCGGCCGCCCCCTTCCCTATCACCGGCTGGCGATCGTCGGGACCGAAGGCCGCCCGCTGGGCGCGGGCGAGATCGGCCTCATCGAGATCGGCGGCGACCCCGCGCACGAATACCGCTACCTCGCCGACGACGGCAGCGTGCAGGTCAACAGCCGTGGGCGCATCCGCACCGGCGACCTCGGCTGCATGGACGCCGACGGGTTTCTCACCGTCACCGGGCGCGAGAAAGACGTCATCATCCGCGGCGGGGTCAACATTTCGCCGCTCGAGATCGACAGCTTCCTAATGCGGCGGCCCGAGCTGATCGAGGTCGCCACCGTGGGCGTGCCGGATGCGATCTATGGCGAGGAAGTAGTGAGCTACGTGGTCGCGCGGCCGGGCGCCAAGGTCGATACCGGCGAGCTCCTGCGCTACTGCAGCGACGGGTTGCCAGCGTTCAAGGCGCCCAAGCGCATCGTGCTCAGCGTCGCGCTGCCGAAGACCGAGCGCGGCAAGCTCAACCGGCGCGCGCTGGCGGAGCGCTGGAAGCAATCAGGGGACTGACATGGCCGCGGCATC
The DNA here is from genome assembly GCA_036555745.1 of Xanthobacteraceae bacterium. GTDB lineage: Bacteria > Pseudomonadota > Alphaproteobacteria > Rhizobiales > Xanthobacteraceae > VAZQ01. The sequence continues at coordinate 6,034 of DATBKV010000243.1, forward strand.
GAAACGTTGCAGGGATGGGCGGCGGGGCTTGACCCGAGCGCGCGCGACGGCGCTGGCGCTCGCGCTCGTCGTCGCGCCGGTCGCGGCCGTTGTCCTCGATTCGGTTATCGATGCGGCCGCACGGCGCAGCCCTGCCGGGCTCGGCCATATCGGCTTGGTTTCGCCGGCCCAAGGAGAGCCCGCCGCCCCCACGCAGCCGGAGGCGAACGCGCTCGCCGCCTATGCCGACGCGCTCAGCCAATTCAAGGCGATCCTGCGCCAGCGGCGCGCGCAGATCGAGTCGCGGCAGCAGCTGCCGAACCTGCCGGGGCAGGCGCTCTATCTCGCGCGCAACAACATGATCAGCGCATACAAGGATCTCACCGACGCGCTCCCGTCCAGGATCGGCAGGCCCAACAAGTTCGGGATTCCGCCGGCCTATCTCGATGCCGATAACGAGCCGCTGCTCGACGAATACGTGAAGCTCTTCGACCTCATGCAGGCGCCGCCTGCCGGCGCGCAGGGCTCGCCGACGCCGTTCGAGGACGTCGTCGAGCTGGGAAGCGCGATCGCGCGCGCCAAGGGCCTCGACCCCGGCAATGCCGCCGTGGCGGGCCGCATCAGCCTGGGCCTGTTCTTTGCGGAGACCAACGGCAAGCAGAACATCGGCAATGCGCGCTCGAACAAGTACAAGGGGAGCCTGCAGACCGGCGTATCCGAGGATCAAAACGGCCAACGGAAATGGGCGGCGATCAAGACGGCGATCGCGTCGTTCGAGCCCGCGCTGAGCGCGCGCGACGACCGCGAGGAGGCGCGCTCGCGCGGCTCGGACCACCGCTTCAATCACTGGACAGCGGTGCGCGACGGGCTCATGAACGCCCATGCCGAGCTGTTCCGGCACATCCCGGCGATCGTGAAGGCATTGCCGGAGCCGATCGACCAGATGAAGCTGTTCGAGCTGATCCAGATCATTCCGAGCCCGACCAAGGTCGCGCTCAATTCGGGCAATCCCGTGGACTACCGGATTTCCGACCCGACGATCATGGGCTATCTGCGCAACAACAGCGTCTTTACCTTCGGACGCGCCGACCGGGCGAAGACGTCCGCGAGCTTCCGCGAAATTCTCGACGCCATGTGGCTGTTCGACGACAAGTTCGAGCGCGCGCTATCCAAGTTCAACCAGATCAAGGCCGGCAAAAAGGGGTGAGAGCTGGCCGTCCATTCTGGTGTCCCGGATGCGGTGCAGCGCGTAGCACTTGCGGACCGGTTCACCGCTGATCCGGGACCGCCAGAGGTCGGAACCATCACGACGTGTGACGGTCCCGGGTCCGCGGCGCACCACTTCGTGCTGCGCTGCGCCCGGGACACGTGAGCCGCGTCGCAGCCGCCCGACAGCTCTCTATCGGCGCTTCGACCGCCGCGAGCTCGTGCTAGCGTCCGCTGCGCGCGAGCGAGTGCACCCAGCCCACCATGCGCGAACGTGCGTTCTCGATATCCTTGGTCGAGAAGAAATCCTCGGGCTTGACCCGGTCGACCGGATAGACCGGGCGCAGGAAGTCGCTCTCGAAGCCGAACGGCACCGTGGCATCGATGCCCATGCCGCCCTCGAACTGGGTGTTGGAGGCGGTCCACTGCTTCTCGCCGGCGGTCATGCGCTCGGCCGGCATGAAGGTCTGGCCGCGCCCGCCCGGGATCGGGTTGAGGATGTCGGTCTTCGGGTTCACCCGCGTGGTCAGGCACCACATGACGTCGTCCATCGAATAGGGATCGACGTCCTCGCTCACCGCGATCGCGAGCCGCATGCCCTGCGAGCAGGACAGCGCCGCCGCCATGAAGTTGCGCTGCCAGCCTTCGTCGAGCTGGTGGCGCTTCTTGACCTGGATGATGCAGCCGCCCCAGTCGGTCATGCAGTAGGGGATCACCACGTTCTGCACGATGCCGGGCTGCAAGCGGTTGCACAGCTCGTAGATCGCGGCCTCGCGCACCGTGGTGTCGATGTTGTGGTCGTCGAGCATGTGCACGCCGAGCGCGTAGATGATCGGCTTGGTCTTGGGGTCGCGCATGGTGACGGCGGTGACGTGGAAGGTCGGCGCCTTGTAGGCCTTGCCCATGTAGCCGGCCCATTCCGGATGGAAGTGGAAGCGGCCCTGCACGCCGGCCTCCTCCGATTCCTGGGTCTCGAAGCGCCGGTCGCGCGGGTTGACATAGCCTTCCAGCACCAGCTCGGCATCCGCCAGCGCCATGGCGTCGACGGTGCGCGCCTTCACCAGCCGGATCGGCGCGCCTTGCACCGCGCCGGCGATGCCGATCTCGTCGCAGCCCATCGGCAGCACCGCGTAGTCGAAGCCGGCGCCAGCCAGCAGCGTGCAGGCCGGCGGAACGCCGAAGCACATGGTGATCGGCACCGGCTCGTTCGCCTTGTAGTACTTGTTCACCACCTGCCACATGTGCGAGCCGGGCGAGATCTGGAAGGTGCCGACATTGCCCCAACGGAAATTCATGCGGTTGTAACCGAGGTCGGAGCCGCCATCGAATTGTGCCCCGGTGACGCAGCGGATGGCGGAGCCGACCGTGAGCTCGGGTTCGTAGGTGGTATGCCGGATCGGCACCAAGTATTCGTTGACGTCCTTCGGAGCCTTGACGATGTGCTCCTGGCACGGCGCCTCGGCCTGCGGGATCTCGACCGGCTTGAGCGGATGGCTGAGCGCGTAGGCGAGCTTCCTCACGCGCTCGGCGTCGTCCTTCCAGCCGAACATCTTGTTGATCACCTTCATGTCGCCGAACAGATTGGTGACCACGCGATGCTTGGGCTTGCCCTTGACGTTCTCGAACAGGACCGGGCAGCCGCCGTCCATGTGCTTCTGCAGCCCGGTGACCTCGAGGTCGGGATCGACCGCCTTGGCGGTCTCGATCAGGTCGCCCTGCGCGCGCAGCCAGTCCAGCGTGGTGCGCAGGTCGATGGCGTGATGCTCCTTGCCCGCAACGGGCTTTTCCTTGCGCAGCGCTTTCTGCATGCTCGAGCTCCAATCGTGGGCGGCGGACGTGGCTAGGCCGCACTGTCTCAGATCGCTGAAATCCCGTCCAGGCGGTTGCCGGCGACGCCGTACCCGGCGCCGCGCGGGTTCCATTGCATAGATTTCTAAGTATTATGTGCATGGCGAGCAAAATCCTGTCAACGCCGCACGGCGTTACAGCTCGGGAGCGAGAACGTGGCAGCGCGCCGCCGCGACAAGCGCCGAACCGCGAATGGAGTCGAATTCCCGCTCGCGCAGAGCTCGGGCTTCCTCGTGCGCGACGCCAACCGCGCGTTTCAGCGTCTTCTGGAGAAGCGGATCACGCCCCACGGCATCGCGCGCGGCCAGTGGTATTTTCTGCGCGTGCTGTTGAGCGAGGACGGCCTCTCGCAGCGCGAATTGTCCGCGCGCGTCGGCACCATGGAGCCGACGACCGTGATCGCGCTGCGCAGCATGGAGAAGGCGGGGCTGATCCGGCGCGTGCGCAGCGCCGAGGACAAGCGCCGCTCGCAGGTGTGGCTCACGCCCAAGGCGCAACGCCTGCGCGACGAGCTGCTGGCGCTGGCGCGCGGCATCACCGACGAGGCGGAGGCGGGCATCGCGCGTGCGGAGCTGGCGGCGTTCCGGCGCGTGGTCGCGCGCATGACGGCGAATTTGGACCGGGTCAAAGCGTGAAGTGAACCGCCGTCGTCACGGCTTGCGGCTCTGGGCGTTCCAGTAGCGCTCGAGGTTCGCGATCAGCGCCGGGCTGAAATGACAATAGGCCTGCTCGCGCGCGTAGACCGCGAAATAGGCGCGGCACATGTCGAGCGGCTCCTGGGCGATGCGGATCGCGCGCCGGTTGCCGGCCGCGCTCACCACCCCGGAGCTGGTAAGGCCGGCGACCACCCGCTCGAGCGCGGCGTCCATGGCGCCCGGCTCGACCAGCTCGTCGCAGATCATGCGGCCTTCCGGGCTGTCGCATTCCAGCCGGCGCTCGTACTGGATCGCCTGCCTCGCGATGCGGTCGCCGGTAAAGCGCGGCATGCGCATGTTGGCGGCGCCAGGGATGATGCCCTCCTTGCGCGCGGGCAGCGTCAGGAACGCGCTGCGCTCCGCGAGCACGTAGTCCATCACCAGCAACAGCTGGCAGTGGCCGCCGATGGCGAAGGCCTCGACCGCCGCGATCCACGGCTTCTCGATGCTGCGGCCGCCGAACTCGTCGGGCGGCGCGTCGTCGGCGACGGCAAGCCCGCGGTAGATCTTGTTGACGTAGCCGAGGTCGCGCTTGAGGAACCAGACGAACGGGATGCGGCCATGATAGAGGTGGGTGAGGTTGATGCCGGCGCCGAACACCCGCCGTCCCGCGTATTTGGGATGCGCCACGACGCCGCCGCGCATGACCGCGACCTCGCTGGCGCGGTCGAGCAGCGCGAGGTCGACGCAGATTTCGGCGCCGTCGAGCGAGCTCTGGTCTTCGGCGTTGAGAAAGCGCGGATTGTCCTGGGTCACCACCGCGGCCTTGCCGGCGCGCTGGACCGAGGCGCCGTCGAGCTTCACCGCGCCGTCGCGCTCGAATTGCGGCAGCAGCGCCTCCGCCTCCGGCCGCGGCAGCAGCATTGCGTGGCACAGATGTCGGCCGCTGCGCTCGCTGCCGAGCACGGCAGCGAGAAACACGCCCTGGTCGATCTCGAGCCCGCTCTTGTCGCGCTGGAGCAAGCCGTCCTCGGCGGCGATCTCCTGCGCCGTGGGCACCAGACCGGGGACCACGCCGGCGGCGCGAATGACGAGGTCCTCGACGCGCACGAAGCGCGAGCGCCGCACCGTGAGCGCGTCGTAGACCGCGTCGGCATGGCGGCGCAGGAAGCGCGCACGGGCCTCGCGCGTGCGCTCGGCAACCATTTCCGCCGCGGCGCGCTCGCTCTCGCCGCGCCGCCCCTTCGCCGGGAGCCGCCCAGTCAGGCGCGCCGACCGCTGCCAATAGGCGGAGAATTTGCGGCGGTCGGCGGGGAAGTCGGTGGTCTCGCCGGGCTCCGCCTGCAGCCACTCGCGGATTTCAGCGATCGGCAGCCCCGCCGCCGCGAGGCGCTCCACCACAGTCGCATCGCTGACGCGGGCCGTCATGGCGGCGCTCCGAGCTAATCCAACGCCATTCCGCTCACGTGTCCCGGACGCGATGCAGCACGAGCGTAAGCGAAGCGACGCATCGCTGATCCGGGAGCGCCCAAAGCTCGCTGCGTGCCCCTTCAGGCCGCCTTGCCGAAATACTTCGTCAAGTTGCGCCGCACGCGCGCGAGCGGCGTCACCGACAGGTCCGGCAGCGCGAATGCGCGCCCGGTGAGCTTCTCGTAGACATCGATATAGGTGGCCGCCGCTTCCAGGATAACCTCTCGCGGGATCGTCGGGATCGGCTCGCGGTAGGGGTCGCAGCGCGCCGCCACCCAGCGGCGGATGAAGTCCTTGTCCAGCGTTTCCGGCGGCGTGCCGGCGGCAAAGCGCTCGCCATAGCTCGCGGCCAGCCAGTAGCGGCTGCTGTCGGGGGTATGGACCTCGTCGGCGAGCACGATCGCGCCGTGCTCGTCGAAGCCGAACTCGTACTTGGTGTCGACCAGGATCAGGCCCTGCCGCGCCGCGGTCTCGCGCCCGCGCTCGAACAGCGCCAGGGCTTTTTCCGATACCTCGCGCCACTGCCGCTCGCTCAGGAGCCTGCGCGCGACGATCTCGTCGCCGCTCAGCGGCGCGTCATGCTCGCCCTGGCCGGCCTTGGTGGTCGGCGTGATGATGGTCTGCGGCAGCTTCTCGTTGTCGCGCAGGCCGTCCGGGAAGCGGTGGCCGTACATCTCGCGCTTGCCGCCCTTGTACATCTGCAGGATCGAGGTGGAGGTGGTGCCGGCGAGATAATCCCGCACCACCATCTCGACCGGCATCATGGCGAGGCGCTTGCACACCAGCACGTTGGGGTCGGGATATTCGATGACGTGGTTGGGGCAGAGGTCCTGCGTCGCCTCGAACCAGAAGCGCGCGGTCTGGGTCAGCACCTGTCCCTTGAGCGGGATGACGGCGAGGTTCTGGTCGAAGGCGCTGATCCGGTCGGTGGCGATCAGGACGCGCGTGCCGTCGGCGAGATCGTAGTTCTCGCGCACCTTGCCGCGGTAGTACCCGGGAAGCTCGGGAATGACGGCGTCGGCGAGCGTGTGCTGGGCGTAAGGGGCGAGGGCAGAAAGGCTGATCATGCAGGGCCTGACTGACGGATGACGATGCAGAATGCCGGCGACTGTAGTGGCGGCGGCCGGCCGGCTCAATGCTTGTTCGCGGCTATCCCCGTGGAACTCTGGCGGCAAGCAGCGGCACACTGCACCCTCCCTTGCGCCCGAGCCTGCAAGCGATATCAATCTGCGTCCGAGGCGAGCCGTCGCATGCCCGGGCGAGCGCGTCCCCGCCCACGGGCGCCAGGGAGGAACCAGATGAAGCCGAGCCTTCGCCCGGGCCTCACGCGCACCAACCGCATCGCGATCGGCCGCGAGCGCACCATCGGCTTCATGGGCGAGGAAGCACGCACCTATGCCACGCCGTCCATGGTTCTCGACATCGAGCATACCTGCCGCGAGCTCATTATCGAGCATGCCGACGCCGGCGAGGACTCGGTGGGCATGGAGGTCGCGGTCAAGCACCTGGCACCCACGCTCATGGGGATGACGGTCGAGGTCTCGGTGCGCGTGACCGCCGTGGACGGGCGCCGGGTCTCCTTCGAGGCCAACGTGAAGGACGAGCTCGACGCCGTCGGCACTGGCACCCACACCCGCTTCGTCATCGACAAGGCCAAGACGCTCGAGCGCTTGAAGGCAAAGGCCGCGCGCTTCGCCGCGCAATCGGGGAAGGCCGATGGCGAGCGCCGTTCGCCGGAATGAGCGCTTCATGTTCGATCGCGCGGCCGAAACCATGCCGCGCGACGAGCTCGCCGCGCTGCAGCTCGCTCGGCTCAAGCAGACGGTGGCGCGCGCCTATGCCAAGGTTCCGCAGGTCCGGCGCAAGCTCGATGCCGCCGGCGTGCGACCCGAGCAGATCGCGGCGCTCGCCGACATCGCGCGCCTCCCGTTCACCGTCAAAGCGGACCTGCGCGACAATTATCCCTTCGGCCTGTTCGCGGTGCCGCGGGCGCAGCTTTTGCGCCTGCATGCCTCGTCCGGAACGACCGGCAAGCCCACCGTCGTCGGCTATACCCGCGGCGACCTCGAGCTGTGGTCAGACCTGATGGCGCGCTCGATCGCCTGTATGGGCGGCAGGCCCGGCGACATCTTCCACAACGCCTACGGCTACGGCCTGTTCACCGGCGGGCTCGGCTTCCACTACGGCGCCGAGCGGCTCGGCCTGACCACGGTGCCGGTCTCCGGCGGCGGCAGCGAGCGCCAAGTGATGCTGATGCAGGATTTCGGCGCGCATATCCTGGGCGCGACCCCGTCCTATGCGCTCAACGTCGCCGAGGTGGCGCAGGCGATGGGCGTCGACCTGCCCGCGCTGCCGCTGCGCTGCGGCTGCTTCGGCGCCGAGCCCTGGAGCGAGGCGATGCGCCGCGAGCTCGAGGCTAAGTTCGGCATCAAGGCCATGGACACCTATGGCCTGTCGGAGATCATCGGACCCGGCGTTGCCAGCGAATGCCACGAGGTTCAGCACGGATTGCACATCTGGGAGGACCACTTCCTCTGCGAGGTGATCGATCCGGATAGCGCCGAGGCGCTGCCCATGGGCGAGCGCGGCGAGCTGGTGCTCACCACGCTTACCAAGGAGGCGCTGCCGATGCTGCGCTACCGCACGCGCGACATCACCTCGCTGATCGAGGAGCCGTGCGCGTGCGGGCGCACCCATCGCCGCATGCAACGCGTGACCGGCCGCAGCGACGACATGCTGATCGTGCGCGGGGTCAATCTCTATCCGTCGCAGGTCGAAGCCGCGCTGGTGGGATTTCCCGGTATCGCCCCGCACTATCAGCTCGTGCTCACCCGCGAGGGGCCGATGGACGCGATGGCCATCGAGGTGGAGCTCGCGGCCCCTGCCCCACCCGACGCACCGCTGGTGGCGAAGATCGCGGCCGAGGTGCGCAGCCACGTCAAGGCCATGGTCGGCGTCACCTGCGAGGTGACGCTCAAGGCGCCCGGCGAGGTTCCGCGCTCGCAGGGCAAGGCGGTGCGGGTGAAGGATTTGCGGCAGGCGAACAAGCCATGACGGAAAAGCTCGGTCTGCGGGCGGGAGGCCCGCCGTCCGGACCGGCGCGGGCGGAACGCCGGCCTGAGCCCCGTCGCTCACGCAGGCGGGCGGCGGCGGCCGAGGAGCAGCTGATCCTGGTCGACGAGCGCAACCGCGCCATCGGGGTCGCCGGCAAAGCCGCCGCGCATCGCGCCGGCCTGCTGCACCGCGCGTTCTCGATCTTCATCGTCGACGGCCGCGGCCGCATCCTGCTGCAGCAGCGCAGCGCGCAGAAGTACCACTCCGGCGGATTGTGGGCGAACTCCTGCTGCGGCCATCCGCGCGTCGGGGAGCGGACGGTCGCCGCGGCGCGCCGGCGGCTCGGCGAGGAGCTTGGCATTGAGAGTGCGCTGTCGTTCGGCTTTTTTGCCCGCTACCGGGCTGCGCTCGGCAACGGCATGCACGAGAACGAGTTCGTCTACGTCTATTTCGGGCGGCTGCGCTCCGAGCCGAAGCCCGATCCGGCCGAGATCGCCGACCTCGCTGGCTTCTCCTTCGATGACATCGCCAGGCGCATCCGGCGGGAGCCGGGCGCCTTCGCGGTCTGGTTCAGGCACTATTTCCGCAACCACGGCGCGGAAATCGCGCGACTGGCGCGGCGGACCGCGCGCCGGCCGGCGTCCTGAAGGCGCTCGCGTCAAAGCGGAATTGCTGTCCCCCGCGGCGCGAATTGCCGGGCGTCTTGACACGTTGTAGAGCGCCGGTCACGCTCGTTGCGCAAGTGGAAAGAAATCGCCGGTTCCGGCTGGAACGACGGCTTACGAACATCCACTCGGGGAGGAAGAGATGCGCCCAATCCGAACGGCATTGGCGGCGGCCGGCGCGTTTGCGCTTGCGGCCGCGGGAATGCAGGCCTCGGCCCAGGAAGTGAAGCAGCGGGCGAGGCCGGCCGATGCGGCGGCCGTGACGCCGTCAAACGTCACCCAGGACATGCTCGATCGCGCCGCCACCGACAGCAACAATTTCCTGCATACGAACGGCGACTACACCCAGAAGCGATTCCACCCGGCGACGCAGATCAACCCCCGCAACGTGCAGCGCCTGCGTCCGGCCTGGATCTTCCAGACCGAGGTGAAGGAATCGATGGAGACCTCGCCGATCGTCGTCAACGGCGTGATGTATATCACCACCTCGTTCAGCCAGGTCTACGCGCTCAACGCGCGCACCGGCGAGCAGCTGTGGCACTACAAGCATCCGCTCGGGCCGATCACCACCTATTGCTGCGGCCCCAACAACCGGGGCGTGGCGGTTTACGACGACAAGGTCTATCTCGCCACACTCGACTCCAAGCTGGTCGCGCTCGACGCCAAGACTGGGAAGAAGGAGTGGCAGTCCGACATCGCCGATCCTGAGCTCGGCTACAGCGAGACCATGGCGCCCACCGTGGTCAAGGGCAAAGTGCTGATCGGCACCAACGGCGGCGAGTATGGCATCCGCGGATTCGTCAAGGCCTACGACGCCAAGGACGGCAAGCTGTTGTGGACCTTCCAAACCATCCCGGAGAACTCGGTCGGGGTGTGGGCCGAGAAGGACGCCACCGGCCGCGACATGCACCGCAACATCGCGGCCGAGAAGGAGCAACTCGCCAAGGGCGGCGATCCCTATAAGACCCTTGGCGGCGGCGTGTGGCAGAATCCCGCGGTCGATCTCGCCACCAACCGTATCTATTTCGTGGTCGGCAACCCCTCCCCCGACCTCGACGGATCGCTGCGTCCCGGCGACAACCTCTACACCGACTCGCTCGTTTCGCTCGATCTCGACAGCGGCAAATACGTCTGCCACTTCCAGTACATCGCCCACGACGTCTGGGATCTGGATGCGGTCAGCCCGCCCGTTCTCGTCGATGTGCGCGACAAGGGCGGCAAGGTCATTCCCGGCGTCATTCACGCCGGTAAGACCGGCCACGTCTACGTGCATGACCGCAAGGACTGCAGCCTGATCCGGTTCTCCGACGCGATGGTCCCGCAGGAGAACATGTGGGTGCTGCCGACGCCGGAGGGCGCGCGCATGCTGCCGGGCGCCAACGGCGGCGTGGAATGGTCGCCGATGACGGTCAACCCGCGGCTCGGGCTGAGCTACGCCATCAATCTGCACCAGCCCATGACCTATCACGTGCAGAGCTCACCCTATCCCGGCGGCAAACTGTGGCTGGGCGGCGCCTTCAAAGTGATCCCGGGCGAGGAGCAGGCGGGCAACATCACGGCCGTCGACTACAACACCGGCAAGATCCGCTGGCAGGTGAAGACGCCGCAGCCGATGATCGGCGGCATCCTCGCCACCGCCGGCGGGCTGGTGTTTGCCGGCGAAGGCAATGGCCGGTTCCGCGCCTATGACGCTCGCAACGGCAACGTGCTGTGGACCTTCAATGCCGGCGCCGGCGTCAACGCGCCGCCGTCGTCGTACACGATCGACGGCAAGCAGTACATCGCGGTCGCAGCCGGCGGCAACGTCCAGCTCGACTACAAGCGCGGCAACGCCATCATCGCCTTCACGTTGGATTGAAGCGCGACGGGGCCGCGAAGGCCGCAGGCGTAAGCAGACGGGGCCGTTGGGTCCCGTCTTCTTTTGACTCCCGGCGTGGCGGCGGCAAGCCGACCAGCAATGGCACGATGGCGCCATGAGCACGAGCAGCGAATCGTCGGCACCACGATGCCAGGGTCGGTCCGGTTTCCGTCCGGCGGCGCGCGCGCCGTTGCGGCGGTTGCGCTCGGCAGCCGCGCTCGCGGCCGTGCTGGCGACGGCGCCTGCGCCCGCGCAGACCATCGCCGAGAAGGCGCAGCTGTGCGCTGCCTGTCACGGCGAGAACGGCGTTCCCCAGCAGACCACCACGCCGGTGATCTGGGGCCAGTATCAGGGCTATCTCTATCTCGAGCTGCGCGACTACAAGAGCGGCGCGCGCCAGAACGAGATCATGTCACCGCTCGCGCAGGCGCTCGAGCGCGACGACATGATGGCGCTGGCGCTCTACTTCTCGCAGAAGCGCTGGCCCGATCTGCAGCAGCCGCAGGCGCCGGGCGACGTCGCGGCCAGAGCGACGCGGGTCAACGTCTCGATCGGATGTACCGGCTGTCACCAAGGCCAGTATCAGGGCGAAGGCACCCAGCCGCGCCTTTCCGGTCAGTCCAAGGAGTACATGCAGCAGACCATGCTCGACTTTCGTACCCACAAGCGCGGCAACAATCCCGGCATGACCGATCTGATGCTGGCGATCTCCGCGGACGACATCGCCGCGCTCGCGCAATACCTGGCGGGATTGCAGTACATCGCGCCGCAGTAGGCTCAGTTAAGCAAACTCGTCGTGTCATGCCCGCGGAAAGCGGGCATCCAGTAACCACCGTAGACCGAGGACTGCATCCCCGCTTGCGCGCGGATGACCCGCGAGTTTGGGACATCACCTCGTGCCGAGCCGCGTGCGCACGTCCTCGCTGGCCGCTAAGTCGACCGCGCGCTTTCCGTCCTTGTCCGCGAGCGCGCGATCGGCGCCGCGTGCCAGCAGCAGCTCGACGATCTCGGCGTGGCCGCGCTCGGCCGCGATCATCAGCGCCGTGCGGCCGCGCCTGTCGCGCGCATCGATGGGCGCGCCGGCATCGAGCAGCAAGGCCACCGCTTCGGCGGCGGCGCGCGCGCCGACGCCGTCCTCGTAGCCGGCGGCCCACATCAGCGCGGTCAAGTCGTTGCCGTAGGCGCGCTTGGGATCGACGCCCGCGGCGATGAGGCGGCGCATGATCTCGGTAAAACCGCGCGCCGCCGCATAGGTCATGGCCGATTTGCCGGTGCCATCCACCAGGTCGGCGGCGGCGCCGCGGGCGATCAGCAGATCGACGATGCGGCCGTTGCCTTTAAACGCGGCCGCCGCGAGCGGCGTCACACCGGCCCGGCCCGGCAGATCGGGATCGGCATGGTGCGCGAGCAGGACGGCGACGGTGGCCTGCCGCTCGTTCTCCGCGGCACCATAGAGCGCGGTCGCGCCCAACAGGTTGCGCGCGTCGATGGCGGCGCCGCGGGCGAGCAGAAGCTCGACCATGTCCGCGTGTCCCGCCCGCGCCGCGCGCGCCAGCGGCATGGCGCCGAGCCGGTCGCGCGCCGCCGGCGAGGCGCCGGCGTCGAGCAGCCGGCGCGCGAGCGGCACGCAGCCGGAATCCGCCGCCGCGAACAGCATCAGGCTCAATTGCATCGGCGTCGCCTCGGGCTCGACCAGGTCAAGCCGGCGCGCGAGCTCCGGGCAGGTGGCAGGCTGCGCCGGTTGCGCCGCCGCGAACGCGGCCGCGAGCGTGATCGCGCCGACGGCCGCTGCGGGCGCGACCAGCACGGCCGGTCGAAGGCGACGAGATATGCAAGTCATGGCGAGACGAGCCCTGCAAAGCCCGGGTGGCGTGGCCGCGACGAAACTACAACCGGTACCGCTTGCGCAAGCGGCTGCCGCCGGGGCTCATTGTCCGATCGTATCCGCCCGATGTAAATTGCCCGGGCCGACCGCGCCTGCACCCTGAGCGACCCATGACAGCCATTCCGCTCCTGACCACCGAGGGCGAGGCGCATGCGCGCGGCCGCGCCCACGGCCGGCGGTTCGCGCGGGAGATCGCCGAGAACATCGCGACCTATCTGCGCCGCTTCGCCGCCTCCGGCCTCGATCGCGCAGCGGCGTTCGCCGAGGCCGCGCGGTGGCGGGCGGCGATCGATGCGCTCAGCCCCCGTTATGGCGAGGAAATGCGCGGGATTGCCGAGGGCTCCAACCAGAGCGAGGACGCCATTGCCCTCCTCAACGCCCGCTACGAGCTCGCCTTTACCCTGTTCGGGCAGGAGGCGATGAAGGAGGGCATGCCGCAACGCGAGCTCCTCGACGTAGGCCCCGACGGCTGCACCACGTTCGGCCTGCTGCCGCAGGCGACTGCCGACCATCACACCTGGCTCGGCCAGAACTGGGACTGGCTCGAAGGCGTGCACGGACGCACCTTCGTGCTGCGCGCGCGCGAAACCAGTCGCCCGAGCTTCGTCTGCCTCACGGAGGCGGGCATCGCCGGCGGCAAGATGGGCGTCAACGAGTGCGGGATCGGCCTGGTCGAGAACGGCCTCGCCTCCAGCCACGACGGCCGCCATCCCTTTCAAAAGCCGTTCCACGTGCGCTGCCGGGAGGTGTTGGACGCCGAGCGCTTCGAAGACGCCGCGCGGCCGATCACCGATACGCCGCGCACCTGCTCGGCCAATTTCATGATCGGCGCGGCCGGCGGCGAGATCGTCGCTCTCGAGGCCAGCCCCGATCACGTCAGCCGGCTCGATCCCGAAAGCGGCATCGTCACGCATTCCAACCACTTCCTGGCGGCGGGACACGGCGAGTCGCTGTTGGAGAAGATTTCTCCCAACACGCTCTATCGCGCCGAGCGCATGCGAAGTCTGCTGGAGCGGCAACGCGGCGCGCTGTCGTTCGAGCACATGCGCGCGGCCGCCGCCGACCATGTCGGCGCGCCCTATGCGATCTGCCGCCATCCCGATGCGAGCCAGCCGGCCGCGAAACGCACGATGACGGTGGGTGCGGTGCTGATCGATCTCGAGGCGCGTGTGATGCACGTGGCCAACGGTCCGCCGTGCAGCAACGAATACGTGGCGTTTGGCCTGTAGGCCGGGTCAAGGCGCGCGCTCGCAACCGCGCGGCTCGGGAAATCTGTGGCGCGCCGCGATCCACCGAAGCCTTTGGTACCATCAACGGTGGGGCGCTCGACATCGAGCGGCACGCGATTGTCACATCAGGCGACTTGACCCCCCTACGTGGGGGCGTGTTACTCATTCGCCGAACATGCACGCCTGCGCTTCCGCCGCCGCGTCCTCCATGGTCATGAACGTCGCGCCGGCCGCTGCGAGATCCTTCACCAGCTCCTCGAGCGCCAGCATGCGATAGCCGCGACCGATCACGTACGGATGCATGGTGTAGGTGAGTATGCCCCAGTCGACGGTCCGCTGCATGTAGCGGAACTCGTCGCTCCAACTCGCCATTACCGCGCGCGCCGATTGCGAGCCCGGCAACACGGCGGTCGGCGTGCGCACGAACTCGAAATACGGGTAGTCGTCGAGCGACCAGCTGATCGGCATCTCGATCAGCGCCGTTTCCTCCCCGCGCTGGTAGGGCTTGCCGAGCTCGGCGCGATCGCCGCGGCGCGCGCGGTAGGGCCAGTAATCCGCGCCCATCAGGCTGGAGTCGTAGACGAAGCCGTGCGCGAGCAGCAGCTCGACCGTGTGCTCGCTCAAGTCCCACGACGGCGAGCGGTAGCCGCGCGCCCGCCGGCCGGTCAGGGCGAGGATCGCGTCGTTGGCGCGCACGAGATCGGCTTCCTCGTCGGCGCGGCTCTGCTGCGCCGGCGGGACGTGCGCCCAGCTGTGATGCGCCACCTCGTGCCCGGCCCGCACCACCGCCTCGCAGGCGCCGGGATGGCTCGCGATGGTGAAGCCCGGGACGAACCAGGTGGCGCGAATACCGAATGATTCCAGCAAGGCGAGGATGCGCCGCGCGCCGACGAGCCCGAACTCGCCGCGCGAGAGCGGCGTCGGCGTGGTCATGGCGCGGGCGATGAAGCCCGACTGGGTATCGAAATCGAACGTCAGGCAGACGATGTGGCGTGGCACCTTGCTCTCCCCGAGCGTGGACAGGGGCGCGACCCGCATAGCATAGTCCGGCCGCCCTCACCTGCCGCATTCCCCGCAAGCTCAGCCGGACACGGACGATGGCGACCCAGACGATCGGCATCATTGTCAACGGCGCCACCGGCCGCATCGGCTCGACCCAGCATCTCGCCAACGCTCTCGTGCCGATCATCGCGGAGGGCGGGCTTGCGCTCGGCACCAACCGGCTGCTTCCGCGCCTGCTGCTGGTCGGCCGCGATCGCGCGCGGCTCGCCGCCGTCGCGCAGGCTTGCAACGGCGCTCCGTGGAGCACCGACATCGCGGCCGCGCTCGCGGATCCTGGCTATCCCATCTTCTTCGATGCCGCCGCAACGCAGCAGCGCGTCCCCGTGCTCGAGCGCGCGCTCGACGCCGGCAAGCACGTCTATTCGGAGAAGCCGGTCGCGCCCACCGCGGCGCAGGGCCGCGACCTGCTGCAGCAGGCGCAACGGCGCGGCCTCAGGCATGGCGTGGTCGAGGACAAGCTCTACTTACCGGGGTTGCAAAAGCTCGCCGCGCTCGCCGGAAGCGGCGCGCTCGGGCGCATCGCGGGCTTCCGGCTCGAATTCGGGTGGTGGGTCTTCGACGGCAGCGAGCGTCCGTGCCAGCGGCCGAGTTGGAACTACCGCGCCGGCGGCGGCGGCCTGATCCTCGACATGTATCCACACTGGCGCTACGTCATCGAGACGATCCTCGGCCGCATTGTGCGGGTGGCCTCGAGCCAATGGACCGCCACGCCGGAGCGCCTCGACGAGGAGGGCGCGCGCTACAGTGTTGCAGTGGAAGATTCGGCAGCGACGCTGGTCGAGCTCGATGGCGGCGCTTTCGGCACCATCCTGAGCTCATGGGCGACGCGGGTGCGCCGCGACGACCTGCTCACGCTTCAGGTCGACGGCACAGCGGCGTCGGCGGTGGCCGGCCTGCATCGCTGCCACATGCAGTCGCTGGCGCAAACGCCCGCGATCGCGCATTTCAGCGTGATGAAGGATATAGGCGCCGACTATCGCGACGGCTGGGAGGAAGCGCCACCGCTCGCCCACTACATCAACCCGTACCGCATCGGGTGGGAGCAATTCCTGCGCCACATCGCCACCGGCGCGCCGCTTGCCGGCGATTTCGCCGCCGGCATCCGCGACGTCGCCTTCGCCGAGGCCTGCCATCGCAGCATGCGCGAGCGCGGATGGATCGCGATGCCGCCGGCTGATGGCGCGCCCTGAATCAGCCAATCCAGCTCGCGTGTCCCGGGCGAGCGAGTGCGTCAGCACGAGCGCAGACCCGGGACCCAGGGGCTCGGCGGTACACTTCGTTGAATGTACCTTAACGATTTTTTCCTTGGCTCCTGGGTCCCGGGTCTCGCTGCGCTCGCCCGGGACACGAGGACGCGGATCACGCCGCGGCGGCGGACTTGGCGACGGCGGCGTTCACGCGCGGCATGACCTCCTCGGCCATCAGCTGCATCGAGCGCTTGTTGAGCGCGGGCTCGACCCAGTCCATGCCGGCGTAGACCAATTCGCCGAAATCGCCGATCTCCTCGCGCAGCGCCAGGATCTGATCGACCACCTTGTTGACCCCGCCATGTATCACACAATGATCCATGACCCAGTCGTGGGTGATCTCCTCGTCCGGCTGGTCCTTGTAGGCCTTGAACACGTAGAGGCGGTTGCCGCGCTTCATCTTGGCGCGCATCTGCTCGTAATAGAAGCGATAGGGACTCTTCTCGTCATAGCGGCCGTAGCGCGCCGCGAGCTTGTCATCGTCGAGCACGCAGATCGCGCGCGCCACCCGCCAGTCCGCGACCTTCGCTTCTGCGCCCGCCTCGGCCTTCCCCTTGCAATAGTTCTGCCAGTGCGACTTGAGATGCTTGGAGAGCAGGAAATTCGCCGAGAGCGGATGGAAATCGCGTTTGCCCATCAGCACGACGCCGGGCGAGAACGGCGCCACCACCGTGCCGACGATCTCCGGCCGCGGCTGCTGGTAGGGCCGCGCCATAATGCCAACGCCGAGGTCGAGCGTCATGGTGCGCGCGGTCGAGACCTTGTAGCGATTGCCCGGGAAATCGATGTCGTAGGGCGGCCCGCGCTCCCAGATCGCGAGGATCACGTCGATCGCCTCGGCGAACATCTTGTTGCGGTCCTCGTCCAGGATGCCGAGCGCCTCGGCATCGGTGGTCAGCGCGCCAGGACTGACCCCGAGGATGAAGCGGCCTTCCGCCAGGTGGTCGAACATCGCCGCCTGTACCGCGATGACCACGGGATGGATGTGCGAGAGGTTCGTGGTGCCGGTCGCGAGCTTGATCTGCTTCGTCGCGGGGATCAGCGAAGCGTGGAACATCATGCTGTTGGTGATGGTCTCGCAGGCGTCGGTGAGATGCTCGCCCATGAAGGCATCGTAGAAACCAAGCTGGTCGGCGAGGATGATGGCCTCGCGGTCCTCCTTCAGTGTTTCGGTCCAGTTCCGATGCATCGGGTGGACCGGCATCGTGAAGTAGCCCAGCCGCATGTCGCTCGTCTCCAGACCGCCAGCGCACCACAACCGTTGGGCCGCCGCCCAAGGGCGGATCATGTGGCCCAATTCATCGGCCCGGCACAAGCGTCAAATTGCGGCAGCGCTATTTGGGAAGGGAATCGCACCGGCCAATCATCGCCCCCGGCGGTCATCACCCGCGCAAGCGGGTGATGAAGTATTCAGACGCCCCCTCGCCCACGGGATCCGTATGCCCGCTTTCCGCGGGCATGACGACTGAGTGTGCGGCGCCGCGGCTTTCCGGACCGCCCCGGCATCAGTGACCGGCATGCGCCTTGAGCGCGGCGAGGTCGGCCTCGCTGCGGAGCGTCATCACGCCCATCTGGTTGGTGCGGTAGACGGGCAGGATGACCTTGGTCGCGCCGCTGCGTTCGTCGAGCGAGATGTGGCGGATCTCGGTGCCGCGCACCGGCAGTTCGAAGATCGTCCAGCTTCCGGCGGCCGGGTCGTATTTGAGGATCTGATCGTTGGTCCAGAGATTGCCCCACACGTTGTGGTTCTTGTCCACGACCAGGTGATAGGGCTGCATCGCCGTGGGGTCCGGCAGCGGCACGATCGTCGTCGCCATCGTCCTGGTGTCGATGCGGGTCAGGCTGCCGCCCCAGGAATTGCCAACCCAGAGCACGTCCGCGTTCTTGTCGGTGCCCATGCGGCGCGGCCCCTGCTGCCAGGGCAACGGGCTGTTGAACGACAGCTCGTCGAACCTGTCATAGAACGCACGCGCCTGCGGCGTGAGGCGCTCGAGCTCGGCCTGCACCACGGGCAGCTTCACCTCCGAGGTCTTGCCGGTGGCGACATCGCCCTTGCCGACAGTGTCGAACGCCATCTGGGTCCACCAGCCATTGCCATCGCGATCACCGGCGGCGCCATAGGTCATGCCGGTGCCGCGCGCGGTCTTGTAAGCGAGCGACTTGAAGTCGCTGAAGCGCTCGGTCTCGGGATCGAAGCGCACCGCGCCGTCCGGCGCCGACGCCCAGACCTTGCCCTTGCCATCGACGTCGAGCGTCACCGCTCCGCCCAGCGGCGACATGTTCGGCGGCGTCATATAGACGTCGATCTTCTCGGTTTTGGGATCAAGCCGGCCGAGGCTGCGGCGGCCAGGATTGACGTCAAACCAGAAGATGCCCTGCTGATCGCGCACCAGCCCGTGCGCGTTGGCGGCGAGACCATCGTTGCGGCTGACCTTCAGGAATCTCACCTCGCCGGTCTTGCCGTCGACGCGCCCGACCGTGACCTGGCGGTTGGGATTGTTGGACGTGAACCAGAGATTGCCGTCGAAATCCATGCCGCCATCGTGGGTGATGAGACCGAGCTTGGAGGGCGTTCCCAGCGACCAGTCGGTGCCGTCATTGGTCTGGTAGGCGGTGCCGATGCCGGCGTCGCGCACCATCGGGAGGTCGTAGAGCCTCCACACCACGCGCGCCGCTTCGCCAGCCGGCCGCGGGCGCGGCGTGAGCTTGAGCGAGCTTTGTCCCGGACCGCGCGCGCGGGCGAGATAGGCCGCGAGCTCTCTCTGATTGAAGTCGATGATAGCGTTGGGCCGCGGGTTGGCGGGATAGACGCCGGTATTGGGCACAACCTTCATCAGGTCGATGATCTTGCTCCAGCCCTCCTCGTCGAAGCGGAACTGCAGCACGTAGCTGGGAGTGTGGCAGCCGGTGCAGGCGTTGCGGAACACCCGCTTGATGCGCGCGTCCTCCGCGTTCGCCTCCGGCAACCCTGCCATCAGCATCTCGCCCGGGAGCTGGCGCACCTGACGCTCGAAATCGGTGATCGGCGCGAGCGAGAGATCGACGCTCTGCGCAGCGCTGAGATCGACCTCGCGTCTGGCCAGATCAAACGCCAGCGTCTGCGCCCAGACGCTGTAGGTGCCCTCCGGCAGCGGCGGGAAATAATATGCGCCCTGCGCGTCGGTATAGACGCTGGTGGTGATGGTGCTGCCGTGCGCCTTGGCGGAGACCGTGACGCCATCCAGTTTCTCACCCGCCGTCGAGGTAACCATTCCGCTGAGCAGGCGGTCGGCGGCCGGCGCCGGCGTTGCAAGACTGGCAGCGGCGGCGAGACTCGCGGCAATGAGGGCGACGATGCCCGACCGATGTGCCTTCATGGCGCTTCTCCCGATGTTGTCCGTTCACCGGCTCTCGGCCGCGGGCACCGCCTTGAGATAGGCGATGATCGCATCGACCTCGGCCGGTTTTAGGTAATGCTTGAACGCGGGCATGCGCGGCGTGCCTTCGCTGATGACGGCGCGGATGACGTCGTCGTTGCCGGAGCCGGTGTCCTTGGACAGGCGCGGACCATAGGTCCGGGCGTTGAGCGCCGGCGGCAGGTGGCATATGCCGCAGGACTGCGCGAATACCCGTCGACCGAGCCTCTGGGTATCGTCGAGCGTGTCAGCCGCTGGTTGGGCCGACGCGACCTGCGCCCAGCCTGCCAGCGCGACCGAGAGAGCAGCGGCGCTGCGTTTCATACGAGTCCTCCCCGACAGCGATTTTTGAAAAAAGTCTATGCCGGCGACGCGGCGAGCGGAAGCCACGACCCACGACCCCATCGCTTGCCCGGCATGCATGAACCGGGGGTGGGGCCGCCTGAACCGGCCCGAGCGCACGCGACTTTCGGGAAGGCGGCCGCACTGTTAGCATTTGTGCTCCAATCCAGCCCCGGCAGGGGAGCCTGTTGCTTGCAGCGCCGGTCGGAAGTCGGTTCGCATTCGCTATCGAGACCATGCCCCTTCCGGTGCCGCACCCATGAGTGATGCTGGGCACCCAATGCGCGGGTGAGGAGCAATCATGATCAAGGACCTCGTCGTAAATCTCTCGCTGCGCGACGCCCCGGACGTTGCGTTGGATTTCGCGGTTTCCGCCGCTGCCGCGCTCGACGCGCACCTTGCGGGAGTGGCCTTCGTCTGCGAGCCGAGCGTCCCGGCGATGATGGACATGTACGGCATGCCCGCCGATGTGATCGAGGCCCAGCGCAGCGTGAACGAGAAGACGGCGAAAACCGCCGTTAGCCGGCTCGATGAAGCCGCACGGAGGGCAGCCGTCTCGGCCGCCGCACGCACCCTCGACACGTCAGTCGCCAACGCTCCCGGCCTGTTCGCGCAGATTGCGCGGCGGTTCGATCTTTCGGTCGTCGGCCAGCCGGAGTCGGAGCGACCCGCGCTCGACACGCTCGTGGTCGAGGCGGCGCTGTTCGAGAGCGGCCGGCCGGTGCTGGTCGTCCCCTACATTCAACGCGCACCGCTCGGGCTCGATCATGTGATCCTGGCCTGGGACGGCAGTCGGAGCGCGGCACGCGCCGCCGCCGACGCCGTGCCGTTCCTTGCCCGCAGCAAGCTGGTCGAGGTGGTGATGGTCGCCAGCGAGCCCGCCAAGAGCGATGAGATGCCCGGCGCCGATATCGCCCACCATCTCGCGCGTCATGGCGCCAAGGTGGAGGTCAACCGCATCGTCACCACCGAGACCGATGTCGCCAGCACCATCCTGTCGCATGCGGCGGACGTCTCGGCCGATCTGCTGGTCATGGGCGGCTACGGTCATTCGCGGCTGCGGGAGTTCGTGCTCGGCGGCGCCACGCGGGCAATTCTGGGCTCGATGACGCTTCCGACGCTGCTATCGCATTGAAGGCTGTGCAAGCGCACCGGCGGCCGCGCAAGGCTACGGGCTTTCCCTTAGGTACATCATCGGAATTTCCTTGAACCGTGAGCGGGAGTATCGGGTGTGGTGAATAAACCATGACTTCGGGGGATCAGTCATGCTCACTCTCGCCACCTCATCCCAGATTACCATACCGGTAGCCGATAAAACGGCAGCCACTCGCGATGTATCAGACGAAGCCCTGGTGGATGCCATCGCCGCCGGCGACCGTGGCGCGATGCGGACGCTTTACCTGCGGCACAATGTGCGGATCTACCGTTTCGTCCTGCGTCTGACCGGCGATGCCGCTTCAGCCGAGGATATCGTCAGCGAGGTCTTCCTCGACGTCTGGCGCCAGGCCGCCGCATTCGAGGCGCGGTCGCGAGCCGCCACCTGGATCCTGAGCATTGCCCGCTACAAGGCGCTGTCCGCGCTGCGCGGGCGCGCGCACGATCGTCTCGACGACGACGCGGCCATGGCGGTCGCGGATCCTGCCGACGATCCCGAGACCGTGCTGCACCATCAGGACCGAAGCGCGATCGTTCGCAAGTGCCTGTCGCAGCTCTCCGCGATCCATCGCGAGGTGCTCGATCTCGTCTACTATCACGACAAATCGGTGGACGAGGTCGCCGAGATCGTCGGCGTGCCACCCAGCACCGTGAAGACGCGCATGTTTTACGCGCGCCGCCGCATGGAGGGCCTGCTTGAGAGCGAGGGCGTCGCCCTCAATTGACGCGGCAGCTCCGCGGGTCCGTGCCATCGGTTGATCCAGATCATAGGGCGGCGGCCGGCGAGGCCCTATGAAGCCGATAGACGAGAAACGAGGCGATCGACATGAGCAAGCCCATTCCGGACAAGGCCGAAGTGACCCTGGAGTATCCCGATAAGTTCTACATCGGAACTTTCGAGCGGACGGCGCGATTTGAGGCCCATCTCGACCCAGCTGGCATTTCGCTCAGCCTCGACCGTGGCGGCGAGGTGGCCGTGCGCAAGTCGGTTCACATGCATTTCCATTACGCCTTGTTCGCCGACATCCTGCAGGACTTGGCGCAGACGGTCGCCGCGCTGCCGCCACAAGACGAGGCCCACCGGCAGGCGCTACGCGACGGCGCCAAGGCGCTCTATCTCGCGCTCGGCGGGGATGCGGAGCAGGCGGCGAGCCAATCCGCAACGCAGGCCGCCGGAGCACGCGGCAGCGCCGACCTTGAGGGCATATCGCCCGAGGAGGAGGTCCTCTTGCTGCACGTCATTGAGTAAGCCGGCGCTGCAGCCAATTTCCCGAATGGAGCCGAGCCATGAAAGCTGCCGACGTGATGGTGACGAATGTCGTCACGGTCGGTCCTGACGCATGTGTTCAGGACGTTGCCCGCATCCTCATCGATTGCCGCATCAGCGCCGTCCCCGTCGTGGGATCCGATGGCAGGCTCGTGGGGATCGTCAGCGAGGGCGACCTCATGCGCCGCGTCGAGGCCGGCACCGGCCGCAGGCGGCCGTGGTGGCTTGCCATTCTCACCGGCAAGGACGTGCTGGCCAGCGAATTCGTCAAGGAACATTCGCGCAAGGTCGCGGACGTCATGACGCGTCAGGTGGTAACAGCGGCCCCCGACACGCCGTTGTGGGCGGTTGCGAACCTTCTGGAGAAGAACGCCATCAAGCGGGTCCCGATCGTGCAGGACGGCAAGGTCGTCGGCATCGTCAGCCGTGCGAACCTCCTGCAGGCGCTGGCCAGTTTCAGCAAACGGATGGAATCTGCGACCCCTGAGGACGATGCGAAAATCCGCGAGCGGGTGCTCACCCAGCTCAAGGCCGAGCCCTGGACCAGGCCGTCGCTGATCAATGTGATCGTGCAGGACGGCACGGTCGAGCTGTGGGGCGTCGTCGATTCCGCCTCCGAGAAGAAGGCGGTCCGGGTCGCCGCCGAGGTCACCCCGGGCGTGCGTGCGGTGAACGACAATCTGATCATTCGTCCGGCGGAGTCCGGCTACTGACGCTGCCGCGCGAGGGCGGCTGTTTTCAGCTCGACATGGCGCAGGGGAACGACCGCATTGCGCGGCGTTGCGTCTGGCAGGTCCGGCAGATTTACGGCTCGAGTTCAATTCAGTGTGACAACATGCAACAGACCGGGCTATTGGCAAGCAGCTCATGGGTAACGCCGCCGAACATCCATTCGCCTAAGCGGCTGTGGCCGTATCCGCCGGCCACGACCAGGTCGGCATTCTCCGCGCGCACCAGTTCGATGAGCTCGGTCGCAGCCGGGCGCTGCGCGCGCCGCCAGATCTCGTCCGCCACCGGGATGCCGTGGCGCGCGAGGTAGCGCCCAACATCGGCAAGAATCGTCTGCTCCCGCGCATCCGCGCCGTCCTCGCCGATCTCGACCAGAAGGACATCCCGCGCTCGCCGCAGGAACGGGATGGCATCGCGCAGAGCCCGTCGGCACTCGCGCGTATCCTTGCACGCAACCACCACGCGGCGAAGCGTAAGCGGAGCGACGATCTCGGGCACCACCAGAACCGGCCGTCCCGCCCGCAACAGGATGACGCCGGGCTCCACCGGCTCGTGCAGGTTGCCGCCGGTGCGCCGGGGGCCGACAATGATGAGGTCCGCCGCCCTCGCCTCCCGCGACACCAGCTCGAACGGCAGATCAAGCGCGGTGCGCCATTCGACCTCTTTGAGATGCTGCCCGCGAGCCTGGAACTTCTTGCCCATCTCCTGCAAGCGTGCCGTCAGCCTGCGACAGTCGTGCTCCGTCGGCTCGCCATAGACGACAACCCCGCCTGCGGCGAAAGCCGGGCGCAGCGCCAGGCCCGCGATTCCGATGAGTGCCGCCTCGAAGCGCTCCGCCAAGTCGAGCGCAAGATCAACTCTTCCCTCGCAGTCGTGCTCGACGTCGAGGTGAACCATCATCGCTGCAAACGACATTATCCCTTCCCGTCGCCGCGGGCCGCTGATGGCGCTACCGCGGCACCCAAGTCATGATGCAAATCAACGTCGCGCCTGATGCCAAACACCGCGTTACCGCTCCTGGATCGATTTGAGATAGGCGAGGATCGCACCGACGTCCTCCGGCCCGAAGGCGAACTCGGGCATGTCCGGATGGCCCACCGACAAGCCTTCCGCCAAGGCTTCCCCGAGGCCGTCGATCGGATAGCGACGCGCGAGCGTTCGAAACGGCGGCGCTTCCGGATGCGGGCTCGCTCCAGCCCTGCCGATCGCGTGGCAGCGGGCACAGCTCTTGGCCAGCAGGGCCTCCCCGCGTTTGAGCGGCGCGATGCCTTCCTGCGCGGAGGCCGCGGACAGGGTCACGGCGGTCATCGCGACCACCGCAAGCAAAATGCGCCAGGAACGGCACCCGCGCATGCTAGAGCCGGCTCTCGGCGACGAGGTCGCGAATCTTGTCGAACAGCGCGTTGCCGAGCAGCGGCTTTTCGACGATGGGAATGCCAGCCTTTTGCGCCCGCGCGCGCACCGACCAATTGGGGTGGCTGGTGATGAGGATTGCCGGCGCCGCGAACTGGCGCGCACGCAGAAGCGCTATGAGATCAAGCCCCTGCATGTCCGGCATGTTCTGGTCGACGACGAAACAGCTGCAGCGCCCGAGGTCGACGTCCGCCAGGAGCTCGGCCACGCTGGCGTAGCTGCGTACCGCGAGCCCTTCGATCTCGAGCGAGAACTTGAGCGAATTGCGCACGGCGAGGTCGTCATCGATGACGATGACGACGAATCCGGAAGCCAACATTTCTTGCACGGCCATCATGGTCGCCCGCTTTCGCCGCCAGCAAGCACGCAAGCGAGGATGGCCGCTTTGATTTGGCTCAAATCGCCGCCGGCAAGACGCCGCTGGCGGGCCACGGCGCAACCGCGAGGCATGCCGGCAAACCGGCCGCGGTTTGATTTGCATCAAAGCCGCTCTCACTGCATCGCACCATGGTTCTCAGCCAACGGTGCGTCGCGCGCCACGGCAGCTCGGCTGCGCATCAAGATCGAGGACACCAAGGACATGAGCTCTGCTGCGATCGATCGCAAGAGCATGACCATCGGCGAAGGCGGAACGGCGATCGCGTTCGCCGCGCTGGCGCTTTCTTCGATCATCGTGGCGGCGAACGCATACACCCCGGAATACGCCTTTCACGCCTGGCTCTCCGCCGCGGCCAGCGTCGCCACCGTATTTGTCATCGTCAATCGCTACTACGAGCGCCCGTCCGGGTTGCCGCCGCTCACCGTCGAGGGCCGACCCAACTACAACATGGGTCCGGTCAAGTTCGCGACGGTCGCCGCCGTGGTCTGGGGCGTTGCCGGCTTCACCGTGGGGCTGTGGGCGGCGCTCGAGCTCGCGTTTCCAGCCCTCAATTTCGACCTGCCGTGGATTTCGTTCGGCCGCATCCGGCCGCTGCACACCTCCGCCGTGATCTTCGCCTTCGGCGGCAACGTGCTGCTGGCGACCTCGTTCTACGTGGTGCAACGGACCTGCCGTGCGCGGCTCGCCGGCGACATCGCGCCCTGGTTCGTGGTGCTTGGCTACAATTTTTTCATCGTCATCGCCGGGACCGGCTATCTGCTCGGCATCACGCAATCAAAGGAATATGCCGAGCCAGAATGGTATGCCGATCTCTGGCTTACGATCGTCTGGGTCGTTTACTTCCTAGTCTATCTCGGCACCATCATGCGGCGCAGCGAGCCGCACATCTACGTCGCCAACTGGTTCTATCTCGCCTTCATCCTCACCATCGCGGTGCTGCACCTCGGCAACAACGCCGCCATCCCGGTGTCGCCGTTCTCGCCAAAGTCCTACATCGTCTGGGCCGGCGTGCAGGATGCAATGGTGCAGTGGTGGTACGGGCACAACGCGGTGGGCTTCTTCCTCACCGCGGGCTTCCTCGGCATCATGTACTACTTCATTCCGAAGCGGGCCGAGCGGCCGATCTACTCCTACCGGCTCTCGATCATCCACTTCTGGGCGCTGATTTTCCTCTATATCTGGGCCGGTCCCCACCATCTGCACTACACGGCGCTGCCGGACTGGGCGCAGACGCTGGGCATGACATTCTCCATCATGCTGTGGATGCCGTCGTGGGGCGGCATGATCAACGGCATCATGACGCTGTCGGGGGCATGGGACAAGCTGCGCACCGATCCGGTGCTGCGCATGATGGTGGTATCAGTCGCCTTCTACGGCATGGCCACCTTCGAAGGCCCGTTGATGTCGGTGAAAGCGGTGAACTCGCTCAGCCACTACACCGACTGGACCATCGGCCACGTGCACTCCGGCGCGCTGGGCTGGGTCGGCTACATATCGTTCGGCGCGATCTATTGCCTGGTGCCGTGGCTGTGGAACCGCGAGCGGCTGTACTCGCTCAAGCTGGTCAATTGGCACTTCTGGATCTCCACCATCGGCATCGTGCTCTACATCTCGGCGATGTGGGTGTCGGGCATCCTGCAGGGGCTGATGTGGCGCGCCTATACCAAGCTCGGCTTCCTCGAATACTCCTTCATCGAAACCGTCGAGGCCATGCACCCGTTCTACGTCATCCGCGCGCTCGGCGGCGCGCTCTTCCTCCTCGGCGCGCTGATCATGGTCTGGAACCTGTGGCGCACCGTCTATCCAAGCCCGGTCCTCGCTCCGGCCAAGCCGGCGCTGGCGCCGGCCGAGTGAGGAGCCCGCGATGTCGCTGTGGAAGAAACACGCGGTCCTCGAGACCAATTCCATCCTGCTGGTGATCGGGGTGCTGGTCGTGATCGCGATCGGCGGCCTCGTAGAGATCACGCCGCTGTTTTATCTCAAGAGCACGATTGAAAAGGTCGAGGGCATGCGTCCTTACACGCCGCTGGAGCTGGCCGGCCGCAACATCTACGTGCGCGAGGGCTGCTACAACTGCCATTCGCAGATGATCCGCTCCCTGCGCGACGAGGTGGAACGCTACGGGCACTATTCGCTGGCGGCAGAGAGCATGTATGACCGCCCGTTCCAATGGGGATCGAAGCGCACCGGGCCCGACCTGGCGCGAGTCGGCGGCAAATATTCCGACGATTGGCACCGCGACCATCTCAATGCACCGAAGTCGGTCGTGCCGGGAACAGTGATGCCGGCCTATCCATGGCTCGCGCAGACCGAGCTCGACCTCTCCCATATCGACGACGATCTGCGCGTGCAGGCAGCGCTCGGCGTGCCATACGGCGCCGACATGATCGCCAACGCGCAGGCGGACGCCAGTGCGCAGGCGAGCGCCGAGGCGTCCGACGAGTTGCTCAAACGTTATCCGAAGGCGCAGGCGCGCGACTACGACGGCAAGCCCGACCGCCTCAGCGAGGCCGACGCGCTCATCGCCTATCTGCAGATGCTCGGCACGCTGGTCGATTTCAAACTTTACGACGACAAAGCCAATGTGCGCTGAGGACGGGCGATGAACACGACCTACCACGCGGTCGCGCAGTTCGCCCAGACCTGGGGGCTGGCGTATTTCGTCGGCGTCTTCCTGTGCGTGTTGATGTACGCGCTGTGGCCGTCGCGCCAGCGGCAATTCGACGAGGCCGCCCGCATCCCCCTGCGTGAGGACTGACATGCTCGAGAAGCCGACAGATCAAGCGCCGGAGGTCGATGCCGTCACCGGCACCTTCACCACCGGCCACTCCTGGGACGGCATCCGCGAGCTGAACACGCCGCTGCCGCGATGGTGGCTGTGGTTGTTCTACGCGACGATCATCTGGTCAGTCGGCTACTGGGTGGTGTATCCGTCCTGGCCGCTCCTATCCTCGTACACGGCCGGTGCGCTGCGCTGGCATTCCCGCGACGCGGTCGTCGCCGACATCGATTCGCTCAAGGCGCAGCGCGGACCGATGGTCGCCAGGCTGGCGGCCGCATCCTTGCAGGAGATCGTCTCCGATCCGGTGCTGCTCGACTTCGCGCGCGCGCAGGGGCGCTCGGCGTTCGCCGAGAATTGCGCCCCCTGCCACGGCGCGGGCGGCGGCGGCGGCCGGGGCTATCCCAATCTCAACGACGACGACTGGATCTGGGGCGGCACGCTCGACGAGATCGCGCAAACTATCCGCCACGGCGTGCGGTCCGGAGATGCGGATGCCCGGCAGGGCGCCGCCATGCCCGCCTTCGGCCGCGACGGCGTGCTCAAGCGCACCGACATCGACAATGTCGCCGAATACGTGCGCTCGCTCTCCGGCCTGCCTACCACCAAGGCCGATCTCGCCGCCGGGGCGAAGATCTTCGCCGATAATTGCGCGGTCTGCCACGGCGAGACCGGCAAGGGTAAGCGCGAGCTGGGCGCGCCCAATCTCAGCGATCCTATCTGGCTATACGGCGCCGATCATCCGGCGATCGTGAACGGCATCTGGAACGGACGCGGCGGCGTGATGCCGGCGTGGGTCGGCCGGCTGGACGACGTCACCATCAAAGCGCTGGCGGTCTACGTGCATTCACTCGGCGGCGGCGAGAAGTAAGCCATGCACCCGGACGCTGACATCGCGGCGGCGGCGCGCAAGGCACGCTCGGGAAAGCCACCGCTGCTCGCGCTGGTGCATGACGCCGCCGCCGCGGCCTCGGCTGGCGCGGCCGCGCGCGCGCCCGATGCCGGCCTGCCCGGTCCCGACGAGGAAGGGCCGCTCTACGTCGCGCGCCGCAAGATCTATCCGCAGCGCGTCAAGGGCACCTACCGCACCATCAAGTGGGCCGTGCTGCTGGTCACGCTCGCAATCTATTATGGCCTGCCGTTCGTGCGCTGGGACCGCGGGCCGGCGGCACCCGATCAGGCCGTGCTGGTCGATTTTCCCAACCGCCGCTTCTACTTTTTCTTCATCGAGATCTGGCCGCAAGAGGTCTACTACCTCACCGGCCTGCTCATCCTCGCGGCCATGACCCTGTTCCTGATGAATGCGATCGCCGGTCGGGTGTGGTGCGGCTACCTGTGTCCGCAGACGGTGTGGACCGATTTGTTCCAGAGCATCGAGCGCTGGCTCGAGGGCGATCGCCGCGAGCACCTGCAGCGCGACCAGCAGCGATGGACCATCAATCGCCTGACTCGCAGCGCCTGCAAGCACTTTCTGTGGCTGATGGTGGCGTGGTGGACTGGCGGCGCCTGGGTGCTTTACTTCGCCGATGCGCCAACGCTGGTGAAGGAGCTCGCGACCTTCCAGGCGCCGCTCGTGGCCTATATGTGGATCGGCGTCCTCACCTTCACCACCTACGCGCTCGCCGGCCACATGCGCGAGCAGGTCTGCCTCTACATGTGCCCGTGGCCGCGCATTCAGGCGGCGCTCACCGATGAGTACGCGCTCAACGTCACCTACCGCTACGATCGCGGCGAGCCGCGTGGCTCGGTGAAGAAGAGCGCGGCGTTGCGCGCGCAGCGCAAACCGGCGGGCGACTGCGTGGATTGCTATCAGTGCGTCTACGTCTGCCCCACCGGGGTCGATATCCGCAACGGGCCGAACCTCGGCTGCATCCAGTGCGGGCTGTGCATCGACGCCTGCGACGCGATCATGGCCAGGATCGGCCGTCCGCCGCGGCTGATCGCCTACGATACCGACCTCAACATCAAGCGTCGCCAGAGCGGGCAGCCGCCGCAGGTCAGGATCGTGCGCATGCGCACGATCTTCTACGCGGCCATCATCGCCATCGTCGGGGCGGTCATGCTGTACACACTGGCAACGCGCCAGGACGAGGGGATCAGCGTCATCCACGATCGCAATCCGTTGTTCGTGCGGTTGTCCGATGGAGAACTGCGCAACGGATTTACCGTTCGCATCCTGAATAAATCGCTGGAGCGGCGCAGCTTCGCCCTCACCGTCGACGGCCTTCCCGACCTCGATCTTAAGGTCGTGGGCGACACGGTGACCACCGGACGTACCGCGATCGTCTCCGTCGGTCCGGATCAGACCTACGAGCTGCGCGCGCTCGTAAGCACTCACTCGCCGCTGCCGCCGGCGGTCTCAGTCCCGCTGACCTTCACCATCACCGACACCAACAGCGGACGCCGCAGCAGCGCGGCCGACCATTTCCGCGGGCCCTAGCCATGAAGAGCTCAGCCATCGATTCGGCCAGCGGCGACGGAGCCCGGCGGAAGGAGGTGACGGGACGGATGGTGCTCATCTGTCTCGTCGCTTTCTTCGCCGCGGTCACCGCCGTGAATGCGATCATGATCGCGGCGGCGGTGTCGACCTTCGGCGGGGTGGATACCGACAACGCCTATCAGGCCGGTCTCGCCTTCGACCGCGAGGCCGCCGCCGCGAGAGCTCAGGACGCCTTGCATTGGCGCGTGCAGGCGAAGGTGTCGCCGCGGGAAGGCGTGACGCTGATCGAGGTCGTCGCCAACGATGCCGCCGATCGTCCGCTCACAGGCTTGCAGGCATCCGCGCGCCTCGCGCACCCGGCCGATCGCCGGGCCGACCACGCGGTGCGACTCGAGCAGACCGCGCCCGGCCGGTTCGCGGGAACCACGGAGGCGGCGGCGGGCCAGTGGACGCTCGAGATCGAGCTCTTGCGCGCCGGCAGCCGCGTGTTCCGCTCCGACAACCGCGTGTTCCTGCGCTGAGCCGCAGCCATGCCGGAACCGCTTGACCTTTCGATCTTCGTGCGGCGCGACGGCGGGATATCGCACCTGGATCTTGCGGTCGAGGGCATCGGCTGCGCTGGCTGCATTCGCAAGATCGAAGGCGGCCTAAAGCACATTCCCGGCATCGTCGACGCGCGCGTCAATTTCACCAATCGGCGCCTGGCCGTCGACTGGCACGATGGGGCGCTCAAGGCGGGCGATGTGATCAGCGCGCTCGAACGGATCGGCTACCGCAGCCATCCGTTCGCGCCCGAGCGGGCGGAGACGGACGAGGCGCGCCACGCGCGGCGGCTGCTGCAGTGTCTGGCGGTTGCCGGCTTCGCCGCCATGAACATCATGCTGCTGTCGGTGCCGGTGTGGTCCGGCGCTGCGGCCGACATGACGCCGGAGACCCGCGACTTCTTCCACTGGCTGTCGGCGCTGATCGCGCTGCCGGCGGCCGCCTATGCCGGCCAGCCGTTCTTCCGGAGTGCGCTCACCGCGTTGCGCCGTCGGCGGCTCAACATGGATGTGCCGATCTCGCTCGGCGTGCTGCTCGCGCTCGCCATGTCGCTGCTCGAGACCGCGCGCCACGCCGAGCACGCCTATTTCGACTCCGCCGTGATGCTGCTGTTCTTCCTGCTATGCGGGCGGTACTTGGATCATGCCATGCGGCGCAAGACGCGCGCGGTCGCCGGCAATCTTGCCGCCATGAAGGGCGAACTTGCGCACCGCTTCGCCGATGGCGGCGAGCTGGTGGCGGTGCCGGTCGCCGCGCTCACGCCGGGCGACCGCCTGCTGGTGCGGCCGGGCGAGCGGGTGCCAGCGGACGGGACGGTGATCTCCGGCGCGTCGGAGCTCGACGACAGCCTGGTGACCGGCGAAACCGCGCGCAGGCCGGTCGCGGCCGGCGACGGCGTCTATGCCGGGAGCGTCAATTATTTCGGCGCCTTGACCATGCGCGTCAGCGCTGCCGGCACTGGCACGCTGATCGACGAGGTCGAGCGGCTACTGGCCAAGGCGGTGACTGCCAGATCGCGCCACCTGCGGCTTGCGGACCGCGCCGCGCAGCTCTACGCGCCCATGGTGCATGCTACTGCCGCGCTCACCGCGATCGGATGGCTCATCGCGGGCGCTTCGCTGCACGATGCGATCATCACCGCGATCGCAGTGCTGATCGTGACCTGCCCCTGCGCCTTGGCGCTGGCGATCCCGGCGGTGCAGGTCGTCGGCTCCGGCGCGTTGTTCCGCGCCGGGGTGATTCTTAACGCGGGCGATGCCATCGAGCGGCTGGGCGAGGTCGACACCGTCGTGTTGGACAAGACCGGCACGCTGACGCTGCCGGAGCCGCAGCTCGCCAATGCCGCCGATCTCGACCCCGACATGATCCAGAAGGCCGCGCGGCTTGCGTTGTCGAGCCGGCATCCGCTGGCTGCGGCCTTGGCGCGCGCGGCCGCGCGCGAGCGCGTCCCCTACTCGGATGCGCTCGAGGAGCCCGGACTAGGGGTGCGTGCTCCGATCGATGGGGTCGAGGCGCGCCTCGGCAGCTTGGCGTTCTGCGGCATCGCCGCCCCTCCGGATGGCCTGTGCGAACTCGAGCCCGCCACCACGCTGATCGCGTTTGCCCATGGCGATCGCCACGCACTCTTTGCCCTGCGCCAGACGCTGCGTCCCGATGCGGTGGCAATAACGAAAGCGCTGGCGGAACGCGGCTTTGGTCTGCGCATCCTATCGGGCGACCGTCCGCAGGCGGTGGCCCCGATCGCGGCTCGCCTTGGCATTGCACAGTGGCAAGCGGCCCTCGATCCGGCGCACAAGATCGCCGCCATCGAAGCGCTGAAAGCCGCGGGACACCGCGTGCTCATGGTGGGCGACGGGCTCAACGACGCACCGGCCCTTGCCGCCGCCCACGTCTCGCTATCCCCGATCGCCGCGGCCCATATCACCCAGGCCCATGCCGACGCAGTTTTTCTCGGCGACGCACTCGCGCCCGTGCTGCGCGCCCTCCTCATCGGCGGGCGTGCCCGGTGGCTGATGCGGCAGAACCTCTGGCTGGCGGTGGTCTACAACGCGCTCGCGGTGCCGGTCGCGATTGCCGGATTTATCACGCCGCTGCTCGCAGCGATTGCGATGTCCGGCTCGTCGCTGCTGGTCACGCTCAATGCCTTGCGTGCGCGCGGCCGCGGCGAGGAGGGCGCGGCGGTGGCGGCGCGCGAGGACGCAGTCACGCCGAGCCTGCACTCAGCGGTGACAGTCCCGTGAGCGTGCTGGCCTATCTCGTGCCCATAGCGTTGCTGCTGGGTCTCACCGGCCTCGTCGCCTTCCTCTGGTCACTGCGCAGCGGCCAGTACGATGACATCGAGGGCGCCGCGCTGCGCGTCCTGCAGGACGACGACATCGACCAAGGCGCGTGAGTGCTCAAACCGCAGGGTCACAGGCCGGCCGGGGAGTCCCCGCGCCTATTGTTGGCACATAATTGTTTTCCGAAAACCGAAACCACGATTCGAGATCATGCGCTATCCCTTGATGCAGATTAGCGGCCTTAGGCGCGCCACCCTGCGGGCGAGGCCGGCATGTTCGGCGGCGGCGACGACCGCGCTCACGTCCTTGTAGGCGCCGGGCGCCTCCTCGGCGACGCCGCGGGTCGAGGGGCTCTTGATCAGGATCCCCTGCGCGGCAAGGTCGTCGACGATCTTGCGCCCGCTCCATTGCTTGAGCGCAGCATGGCGGGACATTGCGCGGCCGGCCCCGTGGCAGGCGGACGAGAACGCCTTCTGCTCGGCGCTCGCCTCGCCCGCGAGAACGTACGAGCCGGTCCCCATGCTGCCGCCGATCAGTACGGGCTGGCCGACCGCACGCAGCGCCGCGGGCAGGCTTTCGTGGCCGGGCCCGAACGCTCGCGTGGCGCCTTTGCGATGGACGAACAGCTTACGCGCTCTACCGGCGACCGCGTGCGTTTCGACCTTGCAGGTATTGTGTGAGACATCGAACAGCAGGCGCAGCTCGCAATTGGGAAAGAAATGCGCGAAGACCCGGCGCGCATAGTGGCCGAGGATCTCACGATTGGCGAGCGCACAGTTGATGGCGGCGCGCATGGCGCCGAGGTAACGCTGGCCGACCTCCGAGTTGATCGGCGCGCAGGCGAGCTCGCGGTCGGGTAGCGCGATGCCGAAAGCTTGCGCGCTCACCGCCATCTCCTTGAGGAACTCGGTGCCGATCTGGTGGCCGAGCCCGCGTGAGCCGCAATGGATGGTGACGACGACATCGTCGCGGGCGAGCCCGAACGTGCGAGCAACGTCGGCATCGAAGACTTCCGCAACCGCCTGCACCTCGAGATAATGGTTGCCGGAGCCCAATGTCCCCATCTCGCGGCGCTGGCGTTCCTTGGCGCGGTCGGAGACATGCTCCGGCATCGCGCCCGCCATCCTGCCGTCCTCCTCGATACGCTCGAGATCACGCCGTTCGCCCCAGCCGCGCTCGACCGCCCAACGTGCGCCGCCGGACAACATTGCGTTCATGTCGATGGCGTCGAGAGTAATGGCGCCCTTGCTGCCGACACCGGCCGGGATCTGGCGGAACAGCGAGTCGGCCAGCAGCTTCTGCTGAGGAACGACATCGGCGACGGTGAGACCGGTGAGCATGGTGCGCACGCCGCAGGAGATATCGAAGCCGACGCCGCCCGCCGACACGACGCCGCCCTGGTCGGGATCGAACGCCGCCACGCCCCCGATCGGAAAGCCGTAACCCCAGTGGGCGTCCGGCATGGCATAGGACGCCTGTACGATGCCGGGAAGGGTGGCGACGTTGACGGCCTGCTCGAACACCTTGTCATCCATGTCCCGGATCAGCTTTTCGTCGGCGTAGATGACTGCTGGCACCCGCATCGCGCCCTGCGGCTCGATCCGCCAAGTCGTGGGGTCCACTTGGGTGAAACGGGCAGGATCCATGGCGGTCTCCTTCAGACGTCCACGATGCAGCTGGCGCACCAGGTGCCGTCCGCGTCCTGGGCAACCCGCAGGGCGGTGTAGGTTGCGCCTTTGGGCTCGCAGGCCGGGGCATGGCGCTCGACGTCGACCGGCTCGCCCCACAGCGTCCCTTCCAGCCGCCCGTCGGCGATCCGGACGGCAAAGCGGCTGAACAGCATGTTGCGGACCGCCATCTCGTAGATGATGGCGTTGAGCCACTCGACGAACAGCAGCTCGAGATCGGGAGCCTCGCAGCGCACCTCGACCGCCAGCCCCGGCTTGACCTCGGCATCGGTGACGACGGCCGTCAAGGCGTGTGCGGCTTGTTCGAACGCCTGCGCCGCGGTCGCTCCGCATCCGCGCACACCGACATCGGCATCGTGCGGGAAATGCTCCCAGCGGGGCTTGCTGGGAGATGGCGCGGCAGTGATCATAGTCTCAACTTGTGCTTGCCGATGAGCTTGACGGTGCTCGCCTGGGGGCCCTCCTCCCCTATCTCCTCTGAGAACGATACGGCGCTCCCGAGGGCAAGGCGGCTGAATGCATCGTCGAGCACGCTGTTGCGATGGAAATAGACTTCGTGGCCATCGGCCGCCTCCAGGAATCCGAACTCGCCGGAAGCATCGAGCACCTTCACCGTGCCAAGCGGCTGGCCTTCGTGCTGCTTCACCTGTCCCTGCAGCCGACGCACCTGATCCTGCAGCCGCCGACGCGCATGCTTGAAGGCGTCGTTGATGGCGAACGCCAGCTCGGCGTGACGCTCGTCCGCCGGCGACGTGCGCCCGACATTGACCTCGCGGCCGTTGGGCAGCGCCAGATGGATGTTGACCTCGTAGAGACCGCCGGTGCGGTGGTGGCTCCCTGGCCCCTTGAGCACAACCCGGCAAGCGGTCACGCGGCCAAAGCGCTGCTCCAGCTGCGCCACATGCTTCTCGATCGCGGCGCGCAATTCCGGGCGGCCGTGCATGCCTTGGAAATCGATTTGAACGGGGGTTTGCATGGCTCTTCCTCCAAAAGCATTGCCGTAACGCGGCTCAGTGCGACATGAAGCAGCAGATCGGACAGGTCGCGAGCAGCTCCCGTGTCATGCCGCCGAACATCCACTCGCCGAGACGGCTGTGTCCGTAGGCGCCGGTAACCAGCAGGTCGGCGCGCTCGTCCTGGGCGACGCGGATCAGCTGGGCTGCCCCCGATCCCTCCTTGCGCAGCATGGTCCGCGGCCCGGACTCGATGCGGTGGCGGATGAGATAGCGGGCCACGTCGTCGAGCCGACCGAGGGCGGTCTTCTCCTCGCCCGGTCCGCAGGCCTCGACGAGGGTGACGCGCGTCGCCGCCTGCAGGAACGGAACGGCGTCGCGCACCGTCCGGCGCGCCTCGCGCACATCCTTCCACCCGACCACGACGTGCTCGGCGCGCAGCGAGTCCACTCCCTCCGGCACGACCAGCGCCGGACGTCCCAATTTCAAGATCGCCGCGCCGGGATCGAGCGTTCGGCGCGGGCCTCCGGCCGCTTTCATCTGCCCGACGATGACGAGATCGGCACTGCGCGCCGCGCTGGTCAGCGCCTGGACCGGAAAGTCGAGGCCGGCACGCCATTCGATCCGCCGCGTACCGCGCGCAGCGGCGCGAAACCACTCGCCTTTGTCGGCGAGCTTGGCACGCATCAGCTCGATATCCGCCGGCGTCGGCTCCTCCATGACCATGCCATCGGCCAGCACCGGCGGCGGAACGGCGAGCGCCGACAATCCGATCAGCGTGGCGTTGAATTTCTCGGCCAGGCTCGAGGCGAGGCGAACGCGCGCTTCCGGCGTCCCGTCGGCCTCGACGTAGACCATGACGGATGCGTAGGACATGCGCCTCTCCTGCGGCTTGCTCGAGCCAAAACCAAATAGCCCTATACCCTGCCGGCGCGTTGATTCAAATCAACACGGCGCATCTAAGGGTCGGCCTGGCTTTTGAAAGTCAGGTACATGAGAGCGGCGGCACACCCGAGGTGCAATCAGATAGCCGCATACCCGAGCCCGACGTCTTGATTCACATCCCCCGCCGCGCATGGCGCGGTGGACTGGCAGAGCGCGAAAGCAGGCACGAGCCGGACTTTCTCGCGTTTGACGTATGTCAACATCGAGCGCTCGAGACAGTTTTATGCAATCAGCCTCAATCCCAGCA
Organism: Xanthobacteraceae bacterium; assembly: GCA_036555745.1. GTDB lineage: Bacteria > Pseudomonadota > Alphaproteobacteria > Rhizobiales > Xanthobacteraceae > VAZQ01. The sequence continues at coordinate 42,726 of DATBKV010000243.1, forward strand.
AAGGAGGTTTATCATGGCCGAAGCCGCAACCAAGTTGCCCGTGAAGAACGAGGCGAGGACGCCGGAGCAGCGCTCTGCGCTGCGGGAATGGCGACCATTCGATGCCCTGCATCGCGAGATCGATCGGCTGTTCGAAGACTTCGACGGCGGTTTCTGGCGCTCGCCGTTCCGTCGCTCGATGTTCGATGCGGAGCCATTCTGGCGACGTGAGCTCACCTGGACCACGACGCCGGCGATGGATGTCGCCGAGACCGACAAGGCCTACGAGCTCACTGCCGAGCTGCCGGGCATGAGCGAAAGCGACGTGGAGGTCGTGGCGTCAAACGGCGTGCTCACGATCAAGGGCGAAAAGAAGGAGGAGAAGGAGGAGAAGAAGAAGGACTACTATATATCCGAGCGCCGCTATGGCTCGTTCGAGCGCCGCATGCAGGTCCCGGACGAGGTCGACGCCGACAAGATTGCGGCGACCTTCAAGAAGGGGGTCCTCACCGTGACCCTCCCCAAGAAGGCTGAGGCTCAGAAGCCGACGAAGAAGATCGAGGTCAAGGGGGCTTCGTAACTCCCTGCGGAAGATTAATCGCGCGACCCGCGTCCGAACCGATCCGGATTGCCCAAGCAATCCGGATCGATTACCGGCGATTAGGAGATTCGTTGGAGAGGCGGGCCAAGCACAGCGTCACTGCGCAGCAAACACAAACACAGTTGGCTGGCCTGTTACCAATTGTGTGGAGGCGAGCTGATAAATAATCGCCAGGAGGAAGCCTATGAAAGCGCAGGATGTAATGGTCGCTCCGGTCATTACGGTGAAGTCCCATTCGTCGGTTAAAGAGGTCGCCAAAACTCTTATCGACAACCGGATAAGCGCGGTTCCAGTGGTAGACGATGCCGGCAAGCTTGTCGGCATCATCAGCGAAGGCGATCTTATGCATCGTTCAGAGACCGGTACTGAGCGAAGATACCGCTGGTGGATTCCCCTCATGGCAGGAGATGCCTCGTTTCCGGCTGATTATATCAAAGCGCACGGGGGAAAGGCCGGAGATATCATGACCCGGAATGTCATTACTGCGGCTCCCGAGACACCACTCGATGAAATTGTGATCAGGCTGGAAAAGAATTCAATCAAACGCGTTCCGATCGTGAGAGAAGGCCGACTCGTGGGGATAGTGAGCCGGGCAAATCTGGTTCAGGCACTCGCGACCGTGCCCAACGGGTTGGAAATTCCTCTCTCCGATACGAAGATTCGTGAAAAATTGATGGCCCATTTGAAGCAACAGCCTTGGGCAAATACGCGTCAGTTGAATGTTATCGTTAACGACGGCGTCGTAACTCTTTGGGGTATCACCAGTTCGGAAACAGAGAGGAAGGCAATTCGTGTCGCGGTCGAAACAACGCCCGGAGTCCGAGCCGTGAACGATCACCTGGCTCGGACGCGGCTCGGACATGGATTGTACTGATTGTATCCCCTGGCATGCTTGCAGAGTTCTGGAATCACTCCTCGCGACAAGCCATGCACCAAATGACCAGGGCAGCGATTCGACGGCGCGGGCCGACAAACGGCAGCATCCGTTACGCGGACGTTCGCTTAGAGCCGGTTGGCCGGAATTTTAAAATAGCTGTGCCCGTCGGATTCGGGCTCGGGAAGTCGGCCGCCGCGCAGGTTCACCTGCAAAGCATGCAGCATGCGTGCCGGGAGCGGCAAGCTCTTGTCGCGGTCGTTGCGCACCTTCACGTAATCGGCCTCGGATACCCCTCCTTTGAGGTGAATGTTCGACGCCTTCTGCTCAGCGACCGTAGCCTCCCATCGCGGCTCCCGGCCGTCCTTGCAGTAGTCATGGCCGACGACAACCGCGTGGATTCCGGCAGCGCTAGGATGGCCTGGATCGAGAGAAATAATGTGGCGGCATTTCCGCCGGGGAAATCGGCGCGCGAAGTCCCGGAATCCGGGAACATCAGCGTGTCGTGCACGAAGGCCGCATCCTCCCCCACGATGTACGTGATCGAGCCGAGCGTGTGGCCCGGCGACAGCATCACCCGCACCGGCAGGGTGCCTACCTGGAAGCGGTCGCCGTCGGCAAACAGGCGGTCGAACGCATGATCGACATCGAAAGCCCCCGACGCGTTGTACAGTCCGGACCATATCGCGGCAATCTCGCGCACCTTTTCACCGATCGCCTGCGGAGCGCCCAGCTTCTTCTTCAGATAGGCCGCCGCCATGAAGTGGTCGGCATGCGGATGGGTGTCCAAGATCCATTCCACCGACAGCCCGCGCGCTTGAATGTGGTTCAGGATCTCATCCGCCGCGCGCGTATCGGTGCTCGCATTGGTCGGATCGAAATTCCACACTGCATCGATGATGGCTGCCTTCTTAGTGGCGGGATCGCTGACCACGTACTGGATGCTTCCGGTATTGGGCTCGTAGAAACCCGTGACCTCCGCCGAATTGAGGTCGCGTGACCGGCTTGTGCGCTGTGTCGTCATGACGTCATGATTGCGTTAAAAATAGTAGAGTATTTCCGCATTTGCTGATCATTGATGCAGGTCAAAGAATTTCGGGGCCGAGCTAGCCATAGTCCTTTCCCGAATCGGTGTATCGTCTCGATTTCGCATAGCCGCTGAAGAAGCTTGCTGCCTCCTATTCATCGGCCAGACTTCACACTAAGCGCACCGCGAAGCCCGAGACAATCGTGGTGAGCCGGGGACAAAACCACTCAAGAACCGCAGCGCGACCGCGGCAGGGATAACAGATCGCCCTGCGCACGCCGTTGACCAGCAGGCAGGCCTGTTCGGCGAGGACCCGGATTCGGCTTGCGGTCCCGAACCGGCCCGGGCGCCAGAACTGCAAGCCCAGCCAAGCGGCACTTTGACTTGCGTGCGGTCACTTGCTGCAGCTTAGTGCAAGAGGTTCTGCCTATTGTGGTAGCTGGACCGATTACTGAAAGTTCGCGAGAATTGGTGGGCTTGACGCTATCGAGCGCGTTAATCTGGATCAGCTCCACTACGGGCTACTGTGAACGAGGCCCGCGATCGACCGGCAGACACCCGCAGGTAGCACCGCGCGCATGACATTGCCGGAAAGCCCGCATGCGCTGCCCGTGGCTGAGTTGCTTCGGCTCCTGCGGGTGTCCAGCGCCGATGGACTGTCCGACGACGAGGTCGACAAGCGGCGAAAGCGTTTCGGACCGAACACGATCAGCTCGCGGCGCGGCGCCAGTGCGACGCGCCTGCTATTGCACCAATTCCAGAGTCCGGTCGTCTATCTCTTGGGTGGCGCGGCCGGGCTGGCGTTCTATTTCGGCGAGTTGGAAGAAGGTAGCGCCATCGTCGCGGTACTCGCCATCAACGCCCTGATCGGCTTCCTGACCGAATTGAAGGCGGCACGGTCGATCGAGGCTTTGCGTGCGCTCGGCGCGCGCAGCGCGCGCGTGCGACGGCAAGGTCACGTTCGTCTCGTGCCGGCCGAGGAGCTCGTTCCAGGCGACATCGTCGTTCTGGACGCGGGCGACGCCGTGTCGGCCGATATGCGCCTGATCGAGGCTTCGCGTCTCTCGGCGGACGAGTCGACGCTGACCGGCGAGTCAGTCGCCGTCGACAAACAGACGCACCCGGTCAGCGCGGACGCCCGTCTCAGCGATCGCGTGTCGATGCTGTTCAAGGGCACTGCCGTCACACGCGGTACCGGCATCGGCGTGGTAGCGGCGACCGGCATCGTGACGGAACTCGGCCAAGTTACGCGGCTCGTCCTGGAAGCCGATCCCGGCAGCTCGCCGCTCGAACGCAAGCTCGCCCGCCTGTCGGCGCAGCTAGTCTCGGCGACGGTCGTTGTCGCGGCCGTGATCGGCGCCGTCGGTCTCATCGGCGGTGAAGATCCTTTCCTCATGGTCGAGGCGGCTATTGCACTCGCCGTGGCAGCGATTCCCGAGGGCCTCCCGATCGTTGCGACGCTTGCACTCGCCCGCGGGATGTGGCGCATGGCGCGGCAGAATGCGCTGATCGAGCGCTTGTCTGCGGTCGAGACGCTCGGGGCCACGACCGTAATCCTCACCGACAAGACCGGCACCCTGACCGAAAACCGGATGATGGTACGGCGGCTCTACACCGCCTCTGGCGAGATCGAAGTAGAGACGAGGTCGCCGAAGGGCGGGGAGCGTTCGCGGCTCGCCGACGACCAGCAGGCCGCCGTGTTGTTGCGCATCGCGGTCCTCTGCAACGACGCCCATCTCGACCGCGCGGAAGAAGGTGGCAGCGGCGACCCAATGGAAATCGCGCTCTTGCGCGCCGGGCTACACGCGGGCTTGCGACGGACAGCGTTGCTGCACACACATCGCATCGTGCGTAAGCATGCCTTTGACTCTGCCACCAAAATGATGGCGACAGTGCATGAGAGTAGGGACGGCTTTCTGATCGCGGTGAAGGGAGCGCCGGAAGCGGTGCTCGCAGCGGCGGTGCGGGTGATGGTCGAGCACGGCGAGGTCGCCCTCGATGACGCCATGCGAGCCGAGTGGCTCGCCCGCGTTGAGTACTTCGGCCATCACGGCCTGCGGGTGCTCGCCTGCGCGATGAAGATGGAGACGCAGGCCGGCAGCGCACCCTATGAAGGGCTAGTCCTGATCGGCCTCATCGGCCTGGAAGACCCGGCGCGCACCGATGTGCCGCACGCGATCCGCGATTGCCGCCAAGCGGGAATCCGCGTCGTGATGGTCACCGGCGACCATGCGGTGACAGCACGGAGCATCGGTCGCGCCGTCGGACTTGGAGAGAGCGCCGCCAATGTCGTGGAGGGCAAGAAAATCGCTCAGGTGGTCGAGGCCGGACAGCCTGCGCTAAGGGATGTCGACATTTTCGCCCGGGTGAGCCCGGCCGAAAAGCTCGCGCTCGTCAGGGCTTATCAGGCTGCAGGCGAGATCGTCGCCATGACCGGGGACGGGGTGAACGACGCACCGGCCTTGCGGCAGGCCGATATCGGCGTGGCGATGGGCCTGCGCGGTACCGATGTGGCGCGCGAAGCAGCCGCCATGATCCTGCTCGACGACGCGTTTCCCACCATCGTCAGGGCGATCCGCGAAGGCCGCGTCATCTTCGGCAATATCCGCCGCTTCGTCGTTTACCTCTTGTCCTGCAACCTTAGCGAGGTAATGGTGGTCGGCCTGGCCGTGCTGTCGGCGTTCCCTTTGCCGCTCCTGCCATTGCAAATCCTCTATCTCAATCTCGTCACCGACGTGTTCCCGGCCTTCGCGCTGGCGATGGGCGAAGGCGAAGCCGGCATCCTCAAGCGTCCGCCGCGCGATCCAAAAGAACCCATCCTCGGCCGTCGCCAATGGATCACGATCATCCTGCATGCCACCGCGTTGACCATCAGCACGTTCGGGGCGCTGGCCGCGGCGCGCTGGCTAGACCTCGACGCGCCGCAGTCGGTGACGGTCACCTTCCTCACGCTCGCCTTCTCGCAGCTCTGGCACGCGTTGAATATGCGCCAGGTGCGATCGGGGCTCATCGCCAACGAAGTCACGCGGAACGGCTGGCTTTGGGGCGCGCTCGTGCTCTGCGCCGGGCTGCTCGCGATGCCGCCTTATCTGCCCCCAGCCGCCCATCTGCTACACCTTGCCCCGCTCACCGCCGGCATGTGGTTGGTTGTCCTCGCATTCAGCCTGGCGCCGATGATCGTGGCGCAGGCGACCATGGTTGTCATCGGTCAGCTACACGCGAGGTAGCGATGACAACGACCTTTTGCCTTGGCTGAAGTTCGCAATATGCGTCGCCTTGATCGGCCTTGCCGGCCCGGCGCTCACGCGCAACGGGGACATCATCGCGCGGCTGACCGGCCTGTCGCGGTCGTGGATTGGGCTTGTGCTGGTCGCGACCGCAACGTCGCTACCCGAACTGTTCACCGGGGTTAGCGCCGTCACCGCCGCGGATGCGCCCAACATCGCCGTCGGCGATGCGCTCGGCAGTTGCGTGTTCAACCTTGTGATGCTGGTGCTTCTTGACGAGCTGAGCCGCGAGGAGCCGATGTATCGCCACATCGACCAAGGCCACATTCTGACGGCCGGCTTCGGCGTGATCCTGATCGGCTCATACGCGAATTTGCATTCACTGACCAGCAATCAACATGGTCTGGCAAGACAGCCGAAGGCAGGGGCATGTGAGAGTCCGACTTGCGGCCACTTCTACCCTAATCCTGCCATCAGTGTTGCTCGTCCTCGCTCTCAGCTTGGCTTTTGAACGTGAGATACATGAGGATCAGATACACGGCCGGGATTACGCCGAGCACACCAAATGCCAGCGAGCCGGCACCAACTGGACCGCAATCCAAGTGGGTAAATTGATAGCCCAGGTAGGCAACTGCAGCGACGGTAATTGCCAAGCCAATCCACCACGGCAATAACGGATTACGGTGACGGGTTGATCTGTTCATCATGCTGTGTCCTTTCGGTTTCTGCCTGTTGCTCATAACCGACTTTGCTCAGGTGGGTTGAAGGCATTCGTGACCTCATCGCAGGCTTGCGGCGCTCCGGGGGCGGGCTCAAGCATCGCAGGTGGATCACCGGCGGGAAACGTTCCTTCAAGAGCTTCATCGAGAAGACGTCTAAAAACCGCTTCTCTTGCTGCGAAAGCTCAAACGGCGTACTCACGATCAAGGGCGAAAAGAAGGAGGAGAAGGAGGAGAAGAAGAAGGACTACTACCTCTCCGAGCGCCGTTATGGCTCGTTCGAGCGCCGCATGCAGATCCCGGACAAGGTCGACGCCGACAAGATCGCGGCCACGTTCAAGAAGGGTGTGCTCACCGTAACTCTCCCCAAGAAGGCCGAGGCGCAGAAGCCGACGAAGAAGATCGAGGTCAAGGCGTCCTGAGAAGCGCAGCGGGCAGGAGCATCCGTTCAGCCGCTAGCTGGTTGCGCCTGCGCGGGCGCAACCAGCTCTCCCATCGGTCCGAGAGGCTAACGCCGATGATCCGCAAGCTTTCTTCGGGCAAGTACCGTCTCTATTCCCGAAAGGTCAATCCCAAGACCGGCAAGCGTCGCAATCTCGGCACCTTCCCCCTCGCGCGCGGTGGCGGAGAGGCACGAGCGCGCGGTGCAATATTTCAAGCGGCATTGAGTTCACTAGGCACAGCGGCTTGGCCGCGCGCTTTGCTGGCGCGCAAGGGCCTTCAGCGATCGCGCGCGCGCGCCAGCAGGACCGGAATGCCGCGACGCGATGCGATCGTGGCAACCCCCCTGTCGCCGACGGCTCCGCGGCTCATGACGAGCAGGCGCTCGTTCAGATCTCCGAGCTGGGCCAGCAGGGCGGCTACGTCGAACGGTTCATGGATGGTGGGGCCCGCCTCTAACCGCACTCCGGCGGCTTCGGCCAGCCCGCGGATGGCCGCGCGGGCATTGGGATATACAGGAGCGAGCGCGATCACGCGCTCTTTTGCGGCGGCCGCGATCGCAAGCGCGAAGTGAAGTCCTGGGTCCTCGGGGCCCGAAATCACGGCTGCGATCGGCCCCGCCGTCCTGGCTATTCGACTCGGGACCAGCAGCACCGCGACGGATGCTCCGAACGCGGCGTCGACGAATCGGGTGAACTGCTGGGTGACGCGCTCGACGGGATTTCGCGGCTCGATGATGACGATGATATCGTCATCATCGGCCGTGGTGCCCAGGACATCGGCGACCGCTCCAGTTGCAACATTGAAACTGGCCTCGATCTGGGTCGACCGCACCGCCTCCTGGAAGCGCCGCCGCGCCGTCGCAACCGCCCGATCGAGCTGGCGGAGAAGCTGCGGGCCTTCGATCGGATGCCAGCCGCCGCCCAGCGGGCGCAATTCCCGCACGCAAGGCAACGCCGCGAGGTCGACAAGCTCGGCATCCTGGACGAATGTCGCCACCAGGCTCGCTCCCAAGAGGGCGGCGAGCTCGGCCGCAACGCCCACCCCCGCATAATCGTGCGTGCTGTGGGGAAGCCGCACCAGCATCCGCTTGAAATCCGCGCGCGCTTCATTCATGCCGTGACTCCGCGGGCTCGGCGAGGGCCCGTTGGCCGAAGCTTTGCCGAATGCGCGCAAACGCGCGCAGCCGCGCCTCCACCAGGCCGTTGACGCTGTCGGGCGGATAGAGCCCATCGCCGGCGCGCTGCCCGGCCGACACGCCGGTCAGCAGCGCAATTCCCTGATCAATCGTGGCCACCGGATAGATGGCGAACTTGCCATCGGCGCAAGCGTCGATGACGTCTCGCCGCAGCATCAAGTGCTGCACGTTGGAGCTTGGAATGAGAACCCCCTGCGTGCCGGTAAGCCCGCGCCTTTGGCAAATATCGAAAAAGCCCTCGATCTTCTCATTCACCGCGCCGATGGCCTGGATCTCGCCGTGCTGGTTCACCGAGCCGGTGATCGCCAGGTCCTGCCGCAACGGCAGCTCCGACAGCGCCGACAAGATCGCATAGAGCTCCGCGGAGGATGCACTGTCCCCTTCCACGCCGGCGTACGACTGCTCGAACACCAGGCTCGCGAACAACGACATCGGGGTGTCCACCGCGTAGCGGCCGGCGAGAAAGCCCGACAAGATCAGCACGCCCTTGGAGTGGATAGGGCCGCCGAGTTCGACCTCCCGCTCGATGTCGACCACCTTCCCGCTGCCCGGCCGTACGCGGCAGGTAATGCGGGTCGGCCGTCCGAAGCGAAATCCGCCCAGCTCGAGCAAGCTCAGGCCATTCGCCTGGCCGACGTGGCTGCCGCTGGTTGCGATCAACGCCACGTCCTGCAGGATCGTCTCCTCGGCGCGGTCGCGCAAGCGCGAGGCGCGGCGAACTTGCTGGTCGAGGGCGCGTTGAACGTCCGCGCGCGTGATCGTCGCGCGCTTGGCCTCGGATGCCCAATAGTCCGCTTCCGCGAGCACGTCTCGGATCTGGTCAATCAGCAAGGTGAGCTTGCCAGCATGGTCGGCCAGACGAGCGGCATGCTCCAGCACCAGTGCGACGCCATCGCACTCCACCGGCCGCAAACCGTCACGCTTGACGATGGCCGCGATCAGCCGGGCGTGCGAGGCCTCGCTTTCGGGCGAGCGGTCGACCTCGTCCTCGAAGTCGGCCAGTACCTTGAAGTGCTCGTTGACCTCGGGATCGAACGCCACCAGCAAGTAGTAGAGCAGCCGGCTCCCGAACAACACGACCTTGACGTCGAGCGGGATGGGATCGGGCTCGAGCGAGAGCGTGCTGGTCAGGCCGATAAAGCGGCCGACATCCTCGATCCTGATTTCACGCTGACGCAGCGTCCGCTTCAGCGCCGTCCAGCTAAACGGCTCCCTCAGTAGGTGCCGCACATCGAGCAGCAGAAATCCGCCGTTGGCGCGGTGTGCGGCGCCCGGCTTGATTAGCCGGAAATTGGTGACCAGCACCCCGTGCTGAGAGACGTATTCGATGCTGCCGATGAGATTTGCAAGGGTTGGATGCAGCTCTTCGACGATCGGCGCCGCCTTGTCCTGCGTCGTGCGGCTGACCAGAACGTTGACCTCGTAACGCTCGAATGAGCCGCCGATGCGGCGGTCGGCACCCTCTCTTTCTTCTCCCTCCGGCTTCATGACGAACATGGCGACGTTCTCGACTAGGTCGCTATGAACCGCCTCCAGATGCTTGATCACTCTCGGAATGTCGGCGAACTTGCTCTTGGCCTCGTCGATCGAGTGGCCGACAGCGAACATTGCCGTGTCTCGATTGAGCTTGCGGATCTCGTCGCGATGCGCCTTCTGCCACTGCGGAATCTGGTGCATGATGCGGTCGAGGTCCTTCTCGAGAGCCTCAATCGTGTCCTGCACCTCGCGCCGTTTCGCCTCCGGCCACTTGCTGAATTCGTCGGGCGGGACCACCTGTCCGTCCTGCGTCGGGGCCAAGGCAAAGCCGACCGGCGTGCGCAGAATGACGATACTTTTCTCGGCCGCCTTGTCGCGCAATGCCGAGAAGGCTTCGCCTTGCTTGGCCTGGACGCTCTGGTCGATGGCCTCACGCCGGGTCTGGTAGTCTTCGCTCTCGAACACGGCCGGCAATGCGGTCTTGAGGTCGTCGACCAACTCGCGCATGGCGTCGCGGAAATGCAGCGCACGTCCGGGCGGAAGCTCAATCGCGATCGGCTTGTGGGGCTCGCTGAAATTGTTCACGTAGACCCAATCCGGCGGGCTCGGCATCTCTTGCGCTGCTTGCCGCAGGACCCTCTCCACCGCCGGCTGCATTCGCGCCTGGTTGGAGCCGATCACGAACAGATTGAAGCCGGGCTTGCGCACCCGCGTGCCGAATCCGATGGCATCAACCGCGCGCTGCTGGCCGACCAACCCATCGATCGGCTCGATCTCCGCCGTGGTCCGGAACGCGAGCAACGACAGGTCAGCGGAGCGATACAGTCGCGCGACCGGCAGCGCTGCCGTAGGGGCGGAGCCCTCGCAGACCATGCTTGTCGAGGGGTCAGCGACGCGCTTCAACCGCCCGTCCCCGCCGGCGGCCTCCAAACTGTGCTCTGTTCCCGGGCCAGCCACGATCCGCTCCGTTACGTTCAGGCTTTTGCGACTGCACCTTTAAATTAGGCTGCCACCTGGAACCGGCATTGATTTGAATCAAGCTGTCCCGGCAATGGGATAGATGGCAGCAACGCCGGTCCCGTCGCGCCCCGGTTCGGACCGGTGCTGCCACCGACGCGCCGGTTTCCTCAGCCTGGTTGATCGGAATCAACAGGAACGGATCCGCGGTCGATTATTTTTTTATTATGGAAACCGCCGTCCACCAGGCCGGGGTGCAGCGCTCCGAGGAGGGCACGCGCGAATCGAAGCTGCTCGCCGTCGTCGGCGAGCTTGCGCGCGAATTGCATCCGCAGCACAGCCGGGTCGGCCAGATAACACTCGCCAGCCGGCTCGAGAAGAACCTGGGCATCGACAGCCTCGGACGCACGGAGCTGGTGCTGCGGCTCGAGCGTGCGTTCGGCGCTCGGCTGCCGATCAATCTGGTCGGCGAGGCCGACACCGTCGGCGATCTCCTGCGCGCCCTTGATCAGGCCGGGTCGCCCGGCCCGACGGCGGGCATCGTGCCGGCGCCCGCTCCTTTGCCGGCGGTGGCAGCCGCCGGCGAGGCGCACACCTTGCTGGAGGTGCTGGAGTGGCACGCCAGGGAGCATCCCGACCGCCTGCACGTCAGCGTGCTGGGAGATGAGGCGACCCCGATCGACTCGCTGACCTACCGGCAGCTAGCTGCGAAGGCGCACGCGATCGCCGCTGGCCTGATCGAGCGCGATGTCATGCCCGGCGACCGCGTCGCGCTGATGCTTCCCACCGGCGTCGACTTCTTCACCTCCTTCTTCGGAATTCTGCAAACCGGCGCAGTCCCGGTTCCGATCTACCCGCCGATGCAACGCGCCCAGATCGAGGACTATGCCCGCCGGCAGGCCGCCATCCTGCGCAATGCCGGCGCGCGCCTGCTGATCACCGTGCCGGAAGGGCTCAAGCTCGGCGCTCTCCTGCAGGGCCTGGTTGCAACACTGTCCGCGGTCGAGAGCACCGCTGCGCTTTCGGCACATGCGAGGGAGTCCGCGCTGCCGCCGCCTCCGCAGGGGTCGGCAGCCGCGCTCATCCAGTACACGTCCGGAAGCACCGGAGATCCGAAAGGCGTCGTCCTCACACACGCCAACCTGCTCGCCAATATCCGCGCCATCGGGCGCGTAGTCGAGGCGAGCTCTGCCGACCTGTTCGTGAGCTGGTTGCCGCTCTATCACGACATGGGCTTGATCGGATCGTGGCTGGGTTGCCTCTATTACGGGGCGCCGCTCTACGTCATGTCGCCGCTGAGCTTTCTGGCGCGTCCCCTGAACTGGCTGCGCGCGATCCAGCGCTTTCGCGCAACCATTTCCGCGGCACCCAATTTCGCCTTCGAGCTTTGCCTCAACAAAATCGACGACGCGGATCTGAAAGGACTGGATCTGAGCTCGCTGCGCCTGGTCGGCAACGGCGCCGAGCCGGTGAGCGTTGCGACCTTGCGGCGGTTCATCGATCGCTTCGCCCCGTTTGGATTTCGACCGGGAGCCATGGCGCCGGTCTATGGCCTGGCGGAGAACGCAGTGGCCGTCACCCTGCCGCCGCCCGGACGGCCGCCGATCATCGACCGTGTGGATCGAGTCGCCTTGAGCAGCGGTGGCACCGCCGCGCCTGCGCGCGCGGAGGACCCCAACCCGATCGAGCTTGTCGCCTGCGGGCGGCCGCTCCCCGATCACGAAGTCCGCATCGTCGACGACGCAGGCCGCGAGCTGGGCGAGCGGCGCGAAGGGCGCGTGGAATTCCGCGGCCCGTCCGCCACCTCGGGCTATTTCCAGAACGCGGTCAAGACGCGCGAACTGTTCCACGACGGCTGGCTCGACACCGGCGATCGCGGCTACATGGCCGCCGGCGATCTCTTCATCACCGGCCGCATTAAGGACATCATCATCCGGGCCGGCCAGCACATCTCGCCGCACGAGGTCGAGGAGGCGGTCGGCGCCATTCCCGGCCTGCGCAAGACCGGCGTTGCCGCCTTCGGGGTCGCCGACCCGGCTTCCGGCACGGAGCGCGTTGTGGTCGTGGCCGAGGCCGATGAGACAAGGCCCGCGGCGCAGGCGGAGCTGAAAGCACGCGCCCAGCAGATCGCGGCCTATATCGTGGGCGGACCGCCGGACGAGGTCGTCCTGGTGTCACCGGGAGCCGTTCCGAAGACCTCGAGCGGCAAAATTCGTCGTGCCGCAGCCAGAGATCTCTATCTCGGCAAGCGCTTCGCAACGCGGCCGCGCGCGTTCTGGTGGCAGATCGCGCGTCTGCGTTTGGAAAGCTTGGGCTTTCGTCTGTCGCGGCTGCGTCGAGCGAGCGCGCAGCTCCTCTACGCAGCCTGGTGGTGGATCGTGATCCCCGCTTGCTTTCTCTTCGGCTGGCTGGCGGTGATGATGCTGCCGCGTTTGGCGTGGCGATGGGCGGCAGTCCGTACAGTGGCGCGCTGTGCGCTGGCGGCGCTACGCGTTCCGCTGTCGGTGAACGGCATCGACCGCATCCCGCGCGGTGGCGCGGTATTGGCCTTCAATCACGCCAGCTACATGGACGCGGTCACCGTCGCCGCGGTTCTCCCCGGCGAGCCCATCCACGTCGTCAAGAAGGAGCTCGAGCGCCAGATCTTCGCTGGCGCGCTGCTCCGGCGGCTGGGCGTGCTGTTTCTCGAGCGGTTCGAGCTCGCCGGCAGCCTCCTCGACCTCGAGAGCGTGATCGCCGCCGCACGGCAGGGGCGCCTCCTGGTATTCTTTCCCGAAGGAACGTTTACCCGCCGTGCCGGCCTCTCGGGTTTCTACCTCGGAGCCTTTCGGGTGGCGGCCCAGGCGCGGCTGCCGGTAGTGCCGGCGATCCTGCGCGGCACGCGCTCGATGCTGCGCGGCGAGCAATGGTTCCCGCGCTGGAGCCCGATCAGCGTCACGTTCGCCGATCCCATCCGACCCGACGGCAGTGATCTCGCCTCGGTGGTGCGATTGCGCGACGCGGTTCGCGCCGTCATCCTGACGGCCTGCGGGGAACCCGATCTCGGCGAGCTCATCAAACCGGCGCAGCCGCCCGGCGGATCGGCGCGATGACAATCGATGACCGCGGCCCCGTCGCGTCGGAAAAAGAATGCTATCCCCCAACGTGGCGGTGCTGGGTGTCGTCAGCCTGCTCATGGGCATGTCGTCGGCCATGATCTACGGGCTCCTCCCGGTGTTCCTGGTCGCGGTGCTGGGGGCGACCGCCACCGCCGTCCGCCTGATCGAGGGCATCGCGGAGGCGACGACCTCGGCGATGAAAATATTTTCCGGCACCGCCAGCGACTGGATCGGCCGTCGCAAGCCGCTCGTCGTGCTCGGTTATGCGCTATCGGCGGTGAACAAGCTGCTGTTCCGGCTCGCCGAGTCCGCCTCCACCGTGCTGGTCGCGCGGATCGCCGACCGCATCGGCAAGGCAATCGAGATGCTCCGCGCGATGCGCTGCTGGCAGACGTGACGCCGACGGCGATCCGAGGGTCCGGCTTCGGCCTGCGGTTTGCGCTCTACACCGTCGGGGCCGTAACCGGTCCGCTTGCGGCCATAGCATTGATGGCGTTGAGCGGCGACGATTTCCGGCTGGTGTTCTGGGTTGCCTTGCTGCCGGGCTTGGTGTCGATCGCGGTACTGATGGTCGGCGTCAAGGAGCCGCGCAACCAGCCGCGCGACGGCAGCCGGCGCTGGCCGCCGCTGCGGCGAGCAGACTTGGCAGGGTTGAGGGCGCCATTCTGGTGGGCGATCGCGATCGCCACAATTTTCTCGCTCGCCCGCTTCAGCTCGGCATTCCTGGTGTTGAAAGCACATGCGGTCGGAATCGACGCGGCGTTCGTGCCATTCGTCTTCGTCGTCATGTATCTGGTCTATTCGGCGGCGGCCTATCCTTTTGGCGTGCTTGCCGATCACGTCGATCGGCATCTGCAACTTGGCATCGGCGCGGTCATTCTCGTCCTTGCAGATCTCGCGCTTGCGGCCGCGGGCACCGCCGGGACGACTGCCTTGGGTGCCGCGCTGTGGGGCCTGCAGATGGGGATGACGCAAGGCTTGTTGTCCGCTGCGGTGGCGGACGCCGCCCCCGCGGCTGCGCGGCGCCGCCTTCGGGATTCTCGATCTCGCCGTGGGATTGGCGACTTTTGCCGCCAGCGCCGGCGCGGGGCTGCTGTGGACGCTCACCGGGCCGGCTGGTTCCTTCCTGGCCGGCGCGGCGCTCGCGGCGCTCGTCGCCGTTATGCTGCCGTTTCAAACCATGCCGAAGCCGGCTCGCTCGACATGACTGGAACGCTCTGACCCGGCCGCGTTGATGCTTTGCGCCCGTGCGTCCATCGATCCGCTTGGTCGGCGCCGACGCAAGGGTGCCAGCCATTCCAACCTCGGCCTCTCACTTCCTCTGGGCTACCGTCACGACGGTTCCTGCCGCGCCGGCCAGAATGGCTTGGGCCTGGTCGATGGCGCCGATGCCTGCGATACCTCCGGTGCGCTCAGCAAAGCGGCAGGCGGCTTCCACCTTGGGCGCCATGGAGCCGGCCTCGAACGCATACGTGCGCAGCTCCCGCGGCGTGACGTGGCGGATGGGGTGCCCCTCCGACATGGGCCATCTGGTCCACACCGCCGGGACATCGGTCAGAAGCAGCAGAGCGTCGGCGCCGATCTCCTCGGCGAGCAACGCGGACGACAGGTCCTTGTCAATCACCGCCTCAACCCCGCGCAGAGCTCCATCCGGCGTCGCCACGACCGGGATACCCCCTCCTCCGGCGCAGATGACGACCATCCCCGAGCGAACCAGAAGCTTGATGACGTTGATCTCGCGGATGCGACGCGGAGCGGGCGACGGGACCGCGCGCCGAAAGCCGCTGCCGTCGGACACCAGCGTCCACGACGTACGTGCCCGCAATTGCCGGACCTCGACTTCGCCGTAGAGGGGACCGATCGGCTTGCTGGGCTTGGCGAAGGCCGGATCCGCGTCGTCGACTTCGACCTGGGTCAGCAAAGTCGCAAGCTCGCGGCGCGGCAATGCATTGCTCAAAGCCTGCTCGATCAGGTAACCAATCATCCCCTCGCTTTCGGCACCGAGGACGTCAAGCGGATACGGGCGCACATCCTTGTAAGCCGCCGCTTGCAGCGCCAGCAGCCCAATCTGCGGGCCGTTGCCGTGCGTGATGACGACGCTGTGCTCGCGTGCAAGCGGCGCCACCGCCCGGGCGACAGCGTCCAGGAGATTGCGCCGCTGCAGCTCTGCCTCAAGGGGCTGGCCACGGCGCAGCAGCGCGTTCCCGCCCAACGCCAGGACCACGAGCATCAGCGTCGGTCCCCGTCGCGCCCTACCCGCGCGACGAAGGCCTCGACAATCGAGGAAAGCCTGCGCTCGCCCGTTTCGGCGAGTTCGTAACGCGCCCGCACGACCCGCTTGTTGAGGTCGAGCAGGTGCGCGAGATCGACCGGCGTGGACGAGACGACCACGTCGGCATCGGCGCCATCGATCGTCGCTCGCAACGCCGCGAGCTGGGCGACGTCGTAACCGACGGCCGGCAGTACCTTGCCGATATGCGGATAGGTCATGAACAACTCGGATATGGCGGGAACTGCCGACAGCCTGGGATCCACGACCTTGGCTCCTACCGCAACCGCTGCCGCATAGCCCGCCCCGTGGGGCATGGCGCCGTGGGTGATGGTCGGCCCGTCTTCGACCACGAGGACCCGCTTTCCCTTCACTGCCGCGGCGTCATCGAGTTCGACCGGGGATGCCGCGCGCACGACCGTCGCGCCGGGATTGAGTGCTCGCAAGGCCTGCTCGGCGAGCTCGACAGCGCGGGGAGGCGCCGCGTTGACCTTGTTGATGACGAGCAGGTCGGCCATGCGGGCGACCGCCTCGCCGGGATGGTGGGTCGACATCTGGCGCGGGCGCAGCGCGTCGGCGACCACGATGTGCAAATCGGGCGTCACGAACGGAAAGTCGTTGTTGCCGCCGTCCCAGACGACGATTTCGGAGTCCGCCTCCGCCGCCCGGAGGACCTCGGCGTAGTCCACGCCCGCAAAGACGACGTTCCCGATGGCGATGTGCGGCTCGTACTCCTCGCGCTCCTCCGCGGTGCATCGCGCCCGGTCGAGGTCGGCGACGGTAGCGAACCGCTGCACGCGCGCTTGCGCAAGGTCGCCATACGCCATGGGATGGCGCACCACCGCGACCCGCAATCCCTTTTGCTTCAGTCGGCGCGACAGCCAGCGCGCCAGCGTGGACTTGCCGCAACCGGTCCGTACCGCCGAGATCGCGATCACCGGCAGCGAGCACTTCAACATGGTCTGCTTGGGACCGAGCAAGCTAAAGCTCGCTCCCGCAGCCAGCGCCCGCGACGCGGCGTGCATGACGTGCTCATGCGGGACGTCGCTGTAGGCGAAAATGACTTCATCCACCGAGCGCGCGCGGCACAGCCGTTCAAGCTCCGCCTCGTCAACGATCGGGATGCCAAGCGGATAGAGCCGCCCCGCCAGTGGCGGCGGGTAGCGCCGCTCGGCGATACCGGGAATCTGCGTGGCGGTGAAGGCGATGACCTCGCTCCCGGGGTCGTCCCGAAAGACGACATTGAAGTTATGAAAGTCTCTGCCCGCTGCGCCCAGAATGACCACGCGCCGGCGGCGGTGCCAGTCCTCTGCGGGTGACCGCGATCCCGGTTCAACAGGTTGCGAGCTGGGCGATTCCATCGAATTCTGCCGAGCGCAGCTGCGGCCCATATTGCTCGCTGGCATAAAAAGGCGAGCCCTATTTGTTCTGCCTACCAGGGTCGTCGTGCAAGCCGATTGATCATTATCAAGCTCGCGCCTCTCAAGGCAGCCGCCCGGATTAGGGCCGACGGCGCGCCGTTGAGCTAAGTCAATTCATCGCGGGACGCTTTGACCGATAGATTTTTTCCAGGCCAATGTATGCTCCAGGCCGCACGGAATCGGGAATGTCCAACGTCGCCGAGTTCGCCATTGCATCGACACGGATCGTTGACATTGACGGCAGCGTGATCGGCGCTTTGCCGCCGTTTGCCCGCAAACCGAGCGAGCTGGTGGCGCTTTATCGGGCGATGGTGCTGACCCGGACCTTCGATATCAAGGCCATTGCCCTGCAACGCACCGGACGGTTGGGCACCTATGCCTCGTCGCTGGGGCAGGAGGCGGTGGCGGTCGGAACCGCCGCCGCGATGCAGGCGACGGACGTGCTGCTGCCCAGCTTCCGCGAGCACGGCGCCCAGCTTTGGCGCGGGGTTAGCCTCAAGGAGCTGTTTCTTTACTGGGGCGGCGACGAGCGAGGCAACGATTTCGCCGGCCCGCGCGAAGATTTCCCCACCTGCGTTCCGGTAGGCTCGCACGCGCCGCATGCGGTCGGGGTGGCCCTGGCCTTCAGGCTGCGCCGGGAAAAACGGGCGGCGGTCTGCATGTTCGGCGACGGCGCAACCTCGAAGGGCGACGTCGCGGAGGCGTTGAACATGGCCGGGGTCTGGCAGGTGCCAGCGGTGTTCGTGATCAGCAACAACGGCTGGTCGATCTCGGTTCCGGTCGCCAAGCAGACCGCCGCGGCCACGCTCGCCCAGAAGGCGATCGCCGCCGGCATTCCCGGGGAGCAGGTGGACGGCAACGATGTTATTGCCGTGCGCGCGATTGTCGAACGAGCGCTCGAACGCGCGCGGGACGGTCGCGGGCCGACCGTGGTCGAGGCCGTGACTTACCGCTTGTCCGATCACACCACCGCCGACGATGCCGGGCGCTACCGCGACGATGCCGAGGTCAGCCGTCACTGGCCGGCCGAGCCGCTCGCGCGCTTACGCAATTACCTGACCCGCGCCGGGATCTGGGACAAGGACGCGGAAGAGGCGCTCCTGCAGGAATGCAGCCGCGCGGTCGAGCAGGCCTCCGACGACTATCTCGCAGCCCCGCCGCTGCCGGTCTCGGCCGTGTTCGACCATGTCTATGCCGAGCTCCCGGCCGATCTCATCGAACAGCGTCAGGCAGCAACCGGCGAACTCACCGGTGCGGTATGACTGAGCTCAGCCTGGTGCAGGCGGTCAATTTGGCGCTCAAGCGCGCGATGGCGGAAGATCCACGCGTTATCGTGCTGGGCGAAGACGTGGCGGTCGACGGCGGCGTGTTCCGCGCTACCGATGGCCTTCTGCAAGCATACGGCGAGCAGCGAGTGCTCGACACGCCGCTCGCCGAGGTGTCGATCGCCGGCGTTTCGATCGGGCTGGCGGCGCAAGGCCTGCGGCCGGTCGCTGAGATCCAGTTCACCGGCTTCGCGTATAGCTGCATCGACCAGCTGCTCAACCACGCCTCGCGCCTGCGGGCGCGCACGCGCGGCCGTCTGACCTGCCCGATGGTGCTGCGTTCGCCCGCGGGCGGCGGCATCAAGGCGGTGGAGCATCACTCCGAGAGCCCCGAAGCCATGTTTGCGCACATTCCCGGAATCAAGGTCACCACACCATCGTCGCCCGCGCGCGCCTACGGCTTGCTCCTGTCCGCCATCCGGGACCCCGATCCGGTGGTATTTCTCGAACCGACCAGGCTCTACCGGGCGGCACGCGAAGAGGTGGTCGACGACAGCGCAGGGCTGACCCTCGATCGCTGCTTAGTTCTGCGGCCTGGCAGCGATGTCACCATCGTGTCCTGGGGCGCGATGATAACGGAGGCGCTCGAGGCCGCCGCGCAGATCGCCGCCGAAAATGTTGGGGCAGAAGTCATCGACGTTGCGACGCTCAAACCGCTCGACAGCGCCACCATTCTCGCGTCGGTGGCGCGGACAGGGCGGCTGGTCATCGTGCACGAGGCGCCGATGACATGCGGCTATGGCGCGGAGATCGCCGCCCGCGTCGCCGGCCAAGGACTTACCAGCCTGCTGGCTCCGATCGAGCGCGTGGCTGGCTATGACACGATGATGCCGTATCCGCGCACAGAAGCTGCCTACATGCCCAGCGTGGACCGCGTTCTCGCAGCGATACGACGCACGATGGCCTACACATGAGCACGTTCAATCTCCCCGACCTCGGCGAGGGCCTGCAAGAAGCCGAGATCGTCAGCTGGCACGTGGCCGAGGGCGATCACGTGGTGGTCGATCAGCCGCTGGTGTCGGTCGAAACCGAAAAGGCGGTGGTGGAGATACCATCGCCGAAGGCCGGTCACATTGCTCGGCTCCTGGCCAAACCTGGCACCCGCGTGAAGGTGGGCGCGCCGCTGCTGGCGTTCGAAGAAGGACCTCACGCGGAAGCCGGCACCGTCGTCGGAGAGCTGGCCAGACCGGGGGCGGCCCCTCCCGCCCCCCGTCAAGCAGCGGCCGCGTCCTCCGCGATCCGCGCCAGCCCTGCCGTGCGCGCACGTGCGCGTGAGCTCGGCGTCGATCTGTCGCGTCTGCAGCCCACCGGCCCCGGCGGCCTCCTCACCCGCGCCGACGTGGAGGCCGCTGCCGGCAGCGAACTGCCTGCTGGCGGCGGCGAGCTGCGGGGTGCGCGCCGCAGCATGGCCGTCAACATGGCCCGCGCCTGGCGCGAGGTGGCGCATGCCACCATCCACGACGAGGTCGATGTCGGCGCGTGGTCGCCCACGGAGGACGTCACTTGCCGGCTCGTGCGCGCGATTGTCGCTGCCTGCAGCGCCGAGCCCGCTTTGAACGCCAGCTTCGATGCTGCATCGCTATCACTGCGCGAGAATGCCCATACCAATCTCGGTCTCGCCATCGACAGCCGCGACGGCCTTTTCGTCCCGGTGCTGCGCGACGTCGCGCGCCAGAGCCGCCACCAATGGCGTGCGCAGATCGATGCGGCAAAGAGGGCGGTGGAGGCGCGCAGCTTGGCGCCCGACGAGCTGCGCGGGGCGACCATCACCCTGTCGAACTTCGGCACGATTGCCGGACGGCACGCCGCGCTGATCATCGTCCCGCCGCAGGTGGCGATCCTGGGCGCGGGACGGATCCTCGCGTGCCCCGCAGGGGCCGGCCAAGCTCCCGAATCCCATCGCAGCCTGCCGCTTTCGCTGACCTTCGACCACCGCGCGATCACCGGCGGACAGGCGGCGCGCTTCCTTGCGGCCGCCATGATCGATCTCGCATTGGCTGGGTGAATTGCGGAGGAGAGAGCGTGGAGGACATGTTCCGTTTTGCCGATGAATTCGGCCCGGCCCGGATCATCCACATTCAACGGCCCGGCGTCGGCTTGCGGGCCATTGCCGTGATCGACAATACCGCCTGCGGCCCGGCAATCGGGGGCGTACGCATGGCGCCGGACGTCTCGACCGAAGAATGCGTCCGCCTCGCCCGCGCCATGACCTGGAAGAACGCCGCCGCCGGCCTGCCGCACGGCGGCGGCAAATCGGTGATCTTCGGCGACCCGAAAATGCCGAACGAGCGCAAGGAGCAGGTGGTGCGCGCCTTCGCCGGCGCTATCCGGGACCTCGTCGACTACATTCCGGGCCCGGACATGGGAACGGACGAGCTTTGCATGGGATGGGTCAATGACGAAACCGGCCGCGCCGTGGGGTTGCCCGGCGCCATCGGAGGAATTCCCCTCGACCAGATCGGCGCCACCGGCTTCGGCCTGGCCGCCGCGATCGACGTAGCGCGCGAGTTCATCGGGCTCGAGCTGAAGGGCGCGCGGGTGGCCGTGCAGGGCTTCGGCGCGGTCGGCAAGCACGCCGCACGCTTCCTGGGACAGAAGGGCGCTGTCTTGGTCGGGGCCAGCGACACCAGCGGCACGCTCGCCGACCCGTCGGGACTCGACATCGGCGCGCTCGTCGCGCTCAAAGACGCCGGACGGCCGTTGCGCGAGCATGCGCGCGGGGCGAAGCTCGACGTCGACGCCGTCCTCGACATCGATTGTGACATCTGGGTCCCGGCGGCACGGCCTGACGTCGTGCACGCTGGCAATGTCGGGCGGCTGAAGACGCGCCTCATGCCCCAAGGCGCCAATATCCCGTGCACGCCGGAAGCCGAAAAAGCGCTACACGATCGCGGGATACTGGTGGTTCCGGACTTCATTGCCAATGCCGGCGGTGTCATCTGCGCGGCCACCGAGCACCGCGGCGGTACCGAACGCGCGGCGTTCGACTACATCGATGAGCGGATTCGCACCAATACCCGCCGCGTGCTGGAAGAGAGCCGGCGCAGCGCAAAAATTCCGCGCGCGGCTGCGCTGGCGCTCGCGGCCAAGACGGTCCGCGACGCCATGCAAACGAAACGCTGGCGTTAGCGCACTTTCCCGCTCGGTTGGACGCGGCCGAGCGCCTAGCGTTTGAGAAGCTTCCGTAAGGCTGCCAGCGGGCGCGTGTTGAGAACGTCCTCGGCGGTCAGCCAAGCACGCCGAGCCTGGTCGACGCCGAAGCGCATGCATTGCAGCGCATTGATGGAGTGCGCGTCGGTCGATATGGCCAGCTTGACCCCCATCGCCTTGGCGGCATGGGCGTGGATGTCGTTCAAATCCAGCCGGTCGGGCTCGGCATTGATCTCGAGGTAGCAGCCGGCGGCACGCGCCGCGGAGATGACGCGATCCATATCCACCTCGAAGGCCTCGCGCTCGCCGATCAGTCGCCCCGTCGGATGCGCAAGAATCGAGACGTGGCGATTTTCCGCCGCGCGCACGATGCGATCCGTCTGCTGCTGACGCGGCAGATCGAAATGCGAATGCACGGAGGCTAGAACGACGTCGAGCTGCGACAGGCTCGAATCCGGCAAATCGAGGCGTCCGTCCTTGAGGATGTCGACCTCGATGCCCTTGAGGATGGTGAAGCCACGCAGCTTCGCATTCAGCCGGTCGACTTCGCGGATCTGGCGTGCCAGCCGGACCGGATCGAGGCCGTGCGCCATCGCCACGCGGCGGCTGTGGTCGGTCAGGGCCATGTACTCGTAGCCGCGCTCCTGAGCCGCCGCAGCCATAGCCGCGATCGTGGTGGTGCCGTCAGTCCAGTCGGAATGCACGTGGAGGTCGCCACGAATGTCCGACAAGGTCACCAGACGGGGCAGACGATTGGCCTTGGCGGCCGCGATCTCGCCGCGATCCTCGCGCAGTTCCGGCTCGATGAACGGCAGTTTGAGCTTGGCGTAGACGTCTTCCTCGGAGACGCCGGCAATCCGCCGCTTGCCGGCAAACAAGCCGTACTCGTTCAGCTTCCAGCCGTGCTCGTTGGCGAGGCCGCGCAGGGCGATATTGTGCGCCTTGGAACCGGTGAAGTAGAGCAGCGCGGCGCCATAGCTCTGCTCCGGCACGGCGCGAATGTCGACCTGCAGGCCCGAGCGCAGCACGACGGTGGTGCGCGTTGGGCCGTGGGCGAGAACTTCGCTCACGTTTTCATACCGCACCAGCTTGTCGCCGACGGCAGTGCCGTCCTTCGCCGTCACCACAAAGTCGAGATCGCCGACTGTATCGCGACGCCGGCGATAGCTGCCAGCCACGACGACACGCCCGCGATCGCGTAGAAAGCCGACCAGCGCCTCGGCTTCGGCCTCGGCCACCGAGAGCTTGAAGCGCTTCTCCGCCGCCGGCTTTTGCAGCGCAGCCGAGATCTTCTTTTCGATGATCGGCCCGAAGCCCCGGATCTCGCCCAGCCGGCCCGCCTTCAGGATGCGGCGGAGATCATCAAGTGTGCGCACCTTAAGCTTGTCGTAGAGCAGCTTGACGCGCTTGGGTCCAAGCCCCGGCAGGGTCGCAATCTCGCCGAGGTCGCCGGGCAGCTTCTTTTTCAAGGAGTCGAGCAGGTCGAAATGGCCGGTATCGACAATGCCGGCAATCTTTCCGGCCAGATCCTTGCCGATGCCGGGAAGCTCCGACAGGTCGATGCCCGTCGCGAGCATGCTTCTCACGCTTTGAGGGAGAGCCTCGACGACGCGCGCGGCGCGGCGATAGGCGCGCACGCGAAACGGGTTTTCGCCCTCGATTTCGAGCAGCTCCGCGGCTTGATCGAACATCGCCGCGACTTCGGCGTTCTGCACCGGCATAGCGTGCGCTCGCGCGGCTGGATCCTGGTTTCGACCAGCAGTCTGGTCGGGTATCCTGCTTTGGCTCTCAATAATCGGCGCACGGGCCAGCGTGTTGACCTGCATCAAAGTCCGCGCGCGGCGGCCGGGGCATCAATGGCTCCACGGGAGGTCCGCATGAAGGTCAAGCTGCGAATTCAAAGGAAGGGCGCTGCCCCGTACTACGAAGGCATCTATGACGTGTCCGATGCCGACAGCTTTGGAAGAGCCTGCGCTGACGTGTGGAACCAACTGCTCGAACGCCGGTTCGCGAAAGCGAGCAGCATCGGCGCGCTTTTCGACCAGCTCGACGAGCGGCTGCTGGATGAGCTTTGTGGGGCGGACATCAGCGTCTCGAAAGCGTGATGCGCGCGGCCGGGCACGAAAGCTGGTCGTCAACCAAGTGCGCGGATGAAGCTTGCGCCATGGTATACGTGGACGCCGGCCGCGTGCATTCGGGGCCTCACGCCCTGCCCATGGCCGACGGCGGCGAACCGACGCTCGAGCAAAAAGTCGAGTTCCTGAGCCGACCGGGCGCGTATCCGGCGCCGGTGGTGGAGGTGGCTCACCGCGAGACCCACATGTCGTGGGTATTTCTCGCGGGCGACCGTGTCTACAAGCTCAAGAAGCCGGTGCGCTTTCCCTATCTCGATTTCTCGAGCCTGCCACGCCGCGAGGCCGCTTGCCGGGCCGAGCTCCGCCTCAATCGCCGGCTCGCGCCCGATGTCTACCTCGATGTGGTGCCGCTCACGGCTGGCATGCGCGGACTTGCGATCGGCGGCGACGCGCCCATCGTCGACTGGCTCGTGGTCATGCGGCGCCTCGACGAAGCGCACACGCTCGAGCGCGCGATCCTGGAGGATCGACTCGAGCGGTGGCAACTCGACCGGCTCGTCGCCACGCTCGTACCATTCTATCGCCGCGCCGCACGAGTCTTCCTCTCACCCGCGGTCCATCGGCGTGATTGGCAGCAAGGCCTTGCCGACAATCCGAGAATTCTGCTCGATCCGCGTTTCGGCCTGCCTGCCGGGCTGGTGATGCGGGTCGCCGGCATCCAGCGCAGATTTATTTCCCACCACAACAAGGCGCTGGCGGCGCGGGTTCGTGGCCGCAACATCGTCGACGGGCACGGCGATCTGCGCCCCGAGCACATCTGGCTCGGCGATCCGGTGCGGATCATCGACTGCCTCGAGTTCAACCCGCGCCTGCGGGCGGTCGATCCATTCGACGAAATCGCGTTCCTGGGTCTCGAGTGCGAGCGTCTCGGCGCCGCATGGGCGGGCCGCTATGTCAGGCGGGGCATGGTTCGCGGCTTGACCGACGGCGTCCCCGACGCGCTGTTTCTATTCTATCGATGCAATCGGGCGATGCTGCGGGCGCGTCTGGCGATCGCACATCTCATGGAGCCGAACCCGCGCACCCCGGAGAAGTGGCCGCGCCTCGCGCGCGCCTATCTGGCGATCGCGGCAGCGGATGCGATTCGGCTGGAGCGGTCGGTCAAAATACCAGGAGATCGGCCAGCGCGCCGCCCTCCTCGAGCCGCCGGAGCGCGGCCGCGAGGAGCGGCGCCGCCGGCAGCACGTCGAGCTTGTCGCGCGCGGATGCCGCGGCCAGCCGGAAAGGTGGCACGGCATCGGTGATGACGAGCCGGTCGATCGCGGGATCGGCGAGCACCTCGGCGGCGCCGGGCATGAACAATCCATGCGTCACCAGGGCGATCACCCGGCGCGCTCCCGCCCGCCGCGCAGCGCGCGCGGCACGCAGCAGCGTTCCCCCCGTGCTAATCAGATCGTCGACGACGAGAGCGGTCGTCCCCGCCACGTCGCCCACGAAGAGATCCCCAGAGACGACACCGGCGCTGCGATGCTTGTCGGCAAACGCCTTGCCGACCGGGCGGCCGAGCGCCCCCTCCAGCGCCTCGCGCAGCAGCTCCGCCCGCTTGGCGCCGCCGGTGTCCGGCGACACAACGCTGAGCTCTTCCTCCTTCAGCGCCCGCACGTAGTCGACGAACAGCGGCGTGGCGGTGAGCGCGACGGTGCGGCAGCGGAACGCATTCTCGAACGCGACCGGATTATGAACCTCGAGCGTGACGACGCAATCGGTCCCTACCGCTTCGAACATGCCGGCGATATATCGGGTGGTGACGGGATCGTTCGGCTTGGTGCGGCGATCCTTGCGCGCATAGCAGAGATACGGGACCACGGCCGTCAGCCGGCTGGCGCCCGCATCCTTGAGCGCTCCGATGAAGAACAACAGCCGGCAGAGCTTGTCGTTCGCCGTTTCCGTGGGACCGCCATGTAGGCTCTGGACGACATAGACATCGGCGCCGCCGACCGCATCGAGCGGGCGCACCTTGTGCTCTCCGTCCTCGAATGACCGTTCTTCATGCGCGGCAAGATTGCAGCCGAGCGCCTGCGCGACAGCCTGGCCGAGATCGGCCGTCGCCTGCAGCGCAAACAGCCGCATTTGGCGGCGGGAAGCGGCATTCGAGGCAGTGGCCTGCGGCGCTCGGACTGCCTTCTGTATCGTCATCGATCGCTCCCTCGCTTCGCCTTATCCGGCTTGGCCGCACGGCATTCAAGCTCTGACACGTTCGGCAATAGGGGTATCCGCTCGCGCATCCGCCGTGATGCGCGCTCGACAATGGGAACGCCTCCGAGCGGGCGGTTCAAGCCGCCGGCTGAGGCGCCGGGCCGTTCGCGCGCGCCGGAAAGCGGTGGAGCAGCTCGACCACCTCCTCGTCCGAGACCTGCCGAAAGTCGGAATAGTAGAAGCCGATTGCGCCGAAGTCGGCGTAGTCCTCGAGGCAGACGACCTCGTCAGCCTCCTCTCGCATCGCGGCGAGGCTCTCGGTGGGCGCCACCGGCACGGCCAGCACGAGGCGCTCCGGATGGCGCAGGCGGGTGGCACGCAGCGCCGCACGGGTGGTCGCGCCGGTGGCGATGCCGTCGTCGACCACGATCGCAGTCCGGCCAGCGACGTCGATCCGTTCACGGTCACCCAAATAGCGCTGACGCCGCCGTTCGATCTCGGCGAGTTCGCGCTCGCAGACGGCGTTGAAATCCAACTCCTCGATCTCGGCGAGTCGAATGACATCGTCGTTGCGGACGACCAGGGGCGCCGCGCCGTCGACCACGGCGCCCATCGCCAGCTCCGGCTGGAACGGCACGCCGATCTTGCGGACCAGAATGAGATCGAGGGGAGCCGCGAGCGCGGCTGCCACCTCTGCGGCCACGACCACTCCACCGCGCGGCAGCGCCAGAACGGCCGGCCGACGGCTCTTGTAATGGGCGAGCGCCGCGGCCAGCTTGCGCCCGGCGTCCGATCGATCCTTGAACGCCACTGGATCCTCCTAAGTCGCTCGACCCACGATCTCCGCCGGGGCGGACGAGCCAGGGCCGAGATGGCGCCGGAACCAGCGCTGGGCGTGCCCGATCACCGCCTCCAGCGCGCCAGGCTCCGGAAACAGATGGCTGGCGCCGGGGACGATCTCCAGCGCCTTGGGCCCTCTGAGGCGCGCGAACGCCTGCTCGTTGAGCTCGATGACGCCGAAATCGTTTCCGCCCACGATCAGTAACGTCGGCGCACGGACCTGATCAAGCGCGTCGCCGGCCAAGTCGGGCCGGCCGCCGCGCGAGACGACGGCGCCCACGCGCTTGCCGAGCCGAGCCGCCACCACCAGAGCAGCGGCCGCCCCGGTGCTCGCGCCGAACAGTCCGAGTGGAAGACCACGCCCGTCGGGTTCACGCTCGAGCCAATCCATGACCTGGACGAGCCGGTCCGCCAGAACCGAGATGTTGAAGACGTTGGCGCGGTCGGCTTCCTCGCGTTCACTCAGCAGGTCGAACAGCAACGTCGCGACGCCCTGCTGGTTCAGCGCGTCCGCCACAGCCCTGTTACGTGGACTGAAGCGGCTCGAACCGCTCCCGTGCACGAACACCACGAGCGCGTAGGCTCGTTTCGGAACGTGCAAGGTTCCGGACAGGCCGACCGGCAGGATTCGGATCTCGCGAATTTCATGCATGTGCTGACCAGCGGCTCGCGCGGGGAGCTCGGAAGGAACGACCTGACCCATCCGGCCAACCTTGTTCAATCGGGACGGTTCCATTTGAAGGAACGCGCGCGCATGGTTGTTGATCCAAATCAAGGGCGGTGCAGGGAAGGTACCGAAGATTTGAGCCTTCGATTGCACGCAACCTGACGGTCACAAGGCGCCGTCGGAAGCCAACCATCCGGCAACGTTTCGGCGAATTCGCGGTATGCTGCACACCTCGGCTCGACCTGCCACGCCCGGTTGCCTGCACTCGGAGAAATTCGACAAAGTCAGCAAGGGATCGGGCCGCTGCCAAGGACGGCCTCGATGAACGACGCGATGAACGCCTGGCAGCGAGCGCACTTCGGCTGGGCCGACGTGCTACGTCGCGCCCAGGGCGATGCGTTCGGAGCATGGGGACTGGGACCGGATGAATGCCCCTACCGCGTCGTTGCCGCGGGCTCCCACTGGCGCTTGCGCGACTACGGCGGGCAGGATAGCTCCGCTTGTTTCCTTATTGTCGCAGCGCCCATCAAGCGACCGTACATCTGGGATCTCGCCCCCTCGGTGAGCACCATTCGATTTTGCCTGCGGAGCGACTTGCACGTCTTTCTACTGGAATGGCTGCCGGCATTGCCGCAACTCGCGAACAACGGCCTCGACGAATACGGGCAAGCGATCGCAGAATGCATCGCCGAGATCAGCGGCAAGGCGCGGGGCACGAAACCGTTCCTCGCCGGGCATTCGCTCGGCGGCACGCTCGCCGCCATCTTTGCGGCCTCGGCGCCGCAAAGTATTCGCGGGCTCGTGCTGCTCGGTGCACCGCTCTGTTTCGAGCCGCAGACGAGTCAATTCCGCGACGCGCTCGTCTCCTTAGCTCCGGCCGCGATGTCCGAAACCGAAACCTTTCCGGGCTCGCTCATATCGCATATGAGCGCGATGGCGTCGCCCGCCACCTTCATATGGTCGCGGCTGATCGATGCCGCCCTCTGCATCGCCGACCAGCAAGCACTCGACGTCCATGCCCGGGTCGAGCGTTGGGCGCTCGACGAGGTGCCGCTTCCCGGCAAATTGGTGCACCACATCATCGACTGGCTGTACCGCGAAAATCGCTTTTGTCGAGGCGTCTTGCAGGCCGGTGCGACGTTGATCGGACCGGCCTGCCTGTCGGCGCCCACGCTCGCGGTCATCAACGCCGCCGACGACGTGGCCCCGGTCGCGTCAGTCAAGCCGTTCATCGACGCGATGCCTGCGGGCTGCGCACGCCTCATCGCCTATCCCGGCGAGGTCGGGGTCTGCTTGCAGCATCTCGCGGTCCTGGTCGGGCGGCAGGCGCACGCGCGGGTATGGCCGCAGGTGATATCCTGGCTCAATGCGTGCAGCTGAACTCCGGCAGGAACGCGAGAACCGTGCCTGTGGTTCGGCTTACGGCTCGAAGCCGGGATCTGCCGTCCAACCGATATTGATCTATCGCAAGGCCGCTCGCGGGCTGGACAGTCTACCTTGTCAGAAATTCGACGGGCAGGCCATCACATGAACCCGGAAAAAGCCGCCGCTGCGGCTCGTTTCGTTCCTAAGAAGCGGCAGAGACACCATTCGTACGACGAGAGCGTCGATGAGCCGGCAAAGCTTCTTGAGCAGGAGGCGGTAGAGATCGAGGAGGAAATTCCCCTAGACGACAGCGAGGCGGTCGAAAGGGCCGAGCCGGAGGATCGCGAGCTGCCCGCATTCGAGGAATGACACTGGCCATCTCGCAGGCCGACAGATCGCAAGAAACTCGCCCACATGAGCACGAGCCCAGCGCCCGAGACCGCAGCTACCGCTTCCCCGCCACAGCCGGCGGACGATATCGGCCGGCGCCGAAGGACAATCCTGCAGCTCCTGTCCGCGCCTGCGGTGCCATCCGACCGCGCTCCGCCCGGCGCGGAACCGGCGCGGGAGATCGATGCGCGCGACTCCTTTGCGGTGACAGCGCTTGCCGACATCACCGACCGCTCGCTGCACGCCGCCGTGGCGCGCTTCACCGCCGGGCTGTCGCCCGCGGCGCTCGCCCACGCCTATCTGGATTGGGCGACGCATCTCATCTACTCGCCGGGCAAGCGATTGCAGCTTGTGGACAAGGCCGTGAGGAAGGCGGTTCGATTCGCCAACTACGCATCCCATTGCGTAGCCCTGGGGCACACGGCGGCGCCCTGCTGCATCGAGCCGCTGCAGCAGGACCGGCGCTTCGTTAGCGAGGACTGGCAGAAGTGGCCGTACAATCTCGTTTACCAAGCCTTTTTGCTCAATCAGCAATGGTGGCACAATGCCACGGTCGGCGTGCGCGGGGTCACCAAGCAGCATGAGAACATGGTCGAGTTCGCATCGCGCCAGATCCTCGACATGTTCTCGCCCTCGAATTTCATCCTGACCAATCCCGAGATTCAGCAGCGTACGCTTAGAACCGCCGGCATGAACCTCGTCACCGGCGTGCAGAACCTGATCGAGGACTGGGAGCGCAGCGTCAGCGGAAAAAAGCCGGTCGGTAGCGAAAACTTCGTGGTCGGCCGCGATGTCGCGATCACTCCCGGCAAGGTGGTCTATCGCAACAAGCTCATCGAGCTCATTCAATACGCCCCCGCCACCGACAGAGTGCGACCAGAGCCGGTGCTGATCGTGCCGGCCTGGATCATGAAGTACTACATCCTCGATCTCTCGCCGCGGAACTCCCTGGTGAAGTACCTCACCGAGCAGGGCTTTACGGTGTTCATGATCTCCTGGAACAATCCCGGGCCGTCCGATCGCGATCTCGGCATGGAGGACTATCGCACGCTCGGCCCGATGGCGGCGCTCGACGCGATAGGGGCCATCATGCCGGATCAGAAGGTTCACGCTGTCGGCTACTGCCTCGGCGGCACGCTGATGGCGATCGCGGCGGCCGCCATGGCGCGCGACGGCGACCAACGGCTCAAATCGTTGACGCTGCTGGCCGCGCAGACGGACTTCACGGAGGCCGGCGAGCTGATGCTTTTCATCAACGAGGGTCAGCTCGCCTTTCTCGACGACATGATGTGGGAACAGGGCTTTCTCGACACGCGGCAGATGGCCGGCGCGTTCCAGATGCTGCGCTCGAACGACCTCGTCTGGTCGTACATGATCCGCAACTACCTGATGGGCGAACGCGAGCCGATGAGCGACCTGATGGCGTGGAACGCCGACGCCACGCGCATGCCCTACCGCATGCACTCCCAATATCTGCGCCATCTCTTTCTCGACAATGATCTCGCCGAAGGACGCTTCGAGGCCGCCGGCAAGCCGGTTGCACTCACCGACATCCGCGTGCCGGTCTTCGCTGTTGGCACGGAGCGCGATCATGTGGCGCCGTGGCGCTCGACCCACAAGATTCACCTGCTGACCGACACCGAGGTCACCTACCTGCTCACCACCGGCGGCCACAATGTGGGGATCGTGTCGGAGCCGAACGGCCGCAATCGCAGCTACCGCGTGATGACCAAGAGCGCGAGCGAGCATTACGTCGCCCCCGCGACCTGGCTGGCCCAAGTGCCGCGCCAGCAGGGCTCCTGGTGGCCGGAATGGACAGCCTGGCTCAAGGCGCGCTCCGGCGAGCCGATCGTCTCGGCCCCCATCACCGCGATCGGGGCCGGTCTTGCGCCGCTGGGCGATGCGCCCGGGACCTACGTGTTCCAGGAGTGAGCGGATAATCGGCGCCGGCGTCCGACCCGCGCGGCCTGCGAGCTTCCAGGCTGGTTGCCGCTGCATGGAATTTGGGCAAGGTGGCTGCTTGCCAGGGTTCCGAGCCGGAAATTTTTCGCGGTCCGCAGGGTTATAGTTTATCGGACGCGAGATGGGGCGTGCTCTGCGTCCGTTTGGAACCAGACGGAGACGTCAAGTGAAAAGCGCTCACACGGTCGGCTTTGCGTTGCTGGCGGCGATGATCGCGACGCTCGCGGCCACACCCGCCGAGGCTCAGTCCAGCCGGAGAAACTACCGCGGGCCGACCGCCTACGATTCCCAGGCGAATCCGCATTACGGGTTCGGCCGACGCGTCCCGGTGCAGCCAAACGATGTGGTCACGGGCGGCCGGATCATCGGTCGCGACCCCGATCCATTCATTCGGGGCGAGCTTTTGCGCCATTACAATTCCGGCTGGCCCGACCCATGATCGGCCCGGATGCTTGGGTTAGCCGAATCTACGGCCTCTCCGTGCTCTCCCTGAGCGCACGCATGACATCCTCGCGCGAGATCATGCCCCGCAGCTGGCGCTCGGCCGACAGGACCGGAAAGCTGCGCGCCTTGCTGCTCACCATCAGCTGTAGAATGCGGGTCAGCGGCATGTCCGGAGCAACGTGCACGACCGCCTCCGTCATCACCTCTCCCGCCTTCCGTCGCATCAGCTCGCTGTAATGCGGCACCATCTGGCCGGGGGTGAAGGCAAAGACGCGCAGGAAGTCGAATTTGGTCACGATGCCCACCACCGTGCCATCCTCCACCACCGGGAACGAATTGAAATCGTGCTTGTCGAACAACGCCCCCAGCTCGGCCATGGTGATCTGGCGAGTGACGCTGACGACCGCGCGCGTCATATACTGATCCGCCGCGCAGGCGAGAAACCGATACATCGCTCCCCCCTCGCTCCTTTCGGGTTGCGCGGCTGTCGGCCTAGTGTTCGAGGATGAACTCGCAGTCATTTTTTTAAATCCCGCCATCACGTCCGCTCAGTGCGAAAACAGGCAGCACAACGGGCTCTCCGCCAACAGGCCGCGCGTCACCCCGCCGAACATCCATTCGCCCAATCGGCTGCGTCCATATCCTCCGGCAACGATCAAATCCGCCTTCTCGTCGCGGGCGACTCGAATAATCTCCTGCGCAACGGGTCGTTGCGTGTGAAGACACGCGGTCGCTCGCACCCCAACCTTCTGGCGTCGCAGATAGTTGGCGACATCCTCAAGGCGCCGCTGGCTTTGTGCCTCGGTCCCGTACTCGCAGATCTCAACGATCGTCGACTCATGTGCCTGCTGGAGAAGCGGCAATGCGTCCTGCACAGCGCGGCGCGCCTCGCGGCTGTCCTTCCAGGCCACCACCACGCGGCGCGATGCGAGCACATCAACCCCGTCGGGCACGAGCAGGACCGGCCGTCCGCAGCGAAGAATGGTGACGCCCGGATCGAGCGAATAGTAGAGATCGGCCGAGTCCGCCGGCCGGCCTACGACGACGAGATCCGCCGCTCGCGCTTCGCGTGCGACCAGGCGGTTTACGTCATCGACCGCCCCTCGCCATTCCACGTGCTTGATTCGCTCGGCCTCGGCACGAAACTTCGTCCCGATGTCGGCAAGCAGCGCGGTCAGCTCTCGCTGCTCGGCATCGCTGTCGTCTGCCGCGACCGCGATATCGTCGGCGAGGAACGACGGCAGATACGGGCGGCCGGCGATGCCAATCAGGGCAGCCTGCAACCGCATCGCCAAGTCCGCCGCGAGGCGTAGCCGATGGTGCGAGGCCCGGCTCGCATCAAAATGCACCATGATAGCCGCGTACGCCATCGCTTTCCCCAGACTTCAGTGCGAGAACAAGCAGCAGATCGGGCTTTCCATCAGCATGTCGCGGGTCACGCCCCCGAATGCCCATTCACCTAGCCGCGAGTGCCCGTACGCGCCGGTGACGAGCAGGTCGATGTTCTCGTCCTCGATCACTCGCAACAGCGAATTCGACGCGGTGACGTCGGCGGGCCGCACCCGCTCGGCAATGATCTCGATGCCGTGCCGCCGGAGATAGCGTCCGACGTCCTGGACGCGACGGGCGGACTCTTCCACGCTGCTTGCTTCCTCCGAAATTTCGACGAGCAGCACGCTCTCGGCTTGTTGCAGCAAGGGCAGCGCGTCACGCACGGCGCGGCGCGCCTCGCGGGTGTCCTTCCAGGCGATCGCGATTCGTTTCGGCACGAACGAGGCCAAGTCCTTAGGTACCACGAGGACCGGGCGGCCGACCTTGAGCAAAAGGGTACCGGGATCGAGAGCGCGGAACGGGTCCTTGTTTTCCGGAGCATTGCCGATGATGACGAGATCGGCCGCGCGCGCCTCCCGCGCGAGCGCCTCGGTCGGGTAGTCGAGGACGGAACGCCACTCCGGCGGCGGGTCCATTTTGCCGACCACCCCGCAAAATGCTTTGCCTTTCTGATCGAGCAGCGAGCGCATGTCCTGCAGGTGGGGCTCGGACGGAAGGGGCTCGTTGCGCGCCTCGTCGGCGAGAAAGACCGACATCGGTGCCCACCCGGCCAACCCGATCAGGTGCGCATGGAAGCGGCCGGCGAGATCGGCGGCAATTTCGACGCGACCGCTCAGCTCCGCGTCCACGTCGACATGCACCATCAGCGTCGCGTACGACATGCCTTGCGGTCTCCGGACCAGGTCGAACCTGTCTGATAGCCCCCGTCGGGGGAGGCACCATGACCTAGATCAAATGCGCGGGCGGACAGCGTTCGGGGGGTCCGAACGTGGTCGACCAGACGCTTGGCGAGCTCCGCGCAGACCAAATACGCGAGCACGATGGCGGCAATGGTCAGGATCAATCCGCCCGGCACCGCGACGAAGCCGAGGACGGGCGCGATCGGCGAGAACACCAGCAGGGGGGCGCCAGCGAGCGCCGCGAGCGAAGTGAAGACCAGCGCGGGATGGGGCCGGCTCCGCCAGGCCGGCCCATGTGTCCGAATGATGAATATCACCAGGATCTGCGTCGCGATCGACTCCAGAAACCAGGCCGTGCGGAACAGGTCCGGAGCGGCTCCAAACACGACGACGAGGACCGCGAACGTTGCCATATCAAACATGGAGGACAGGGTACCCATGACCGCGGTGAATCGCAGGATTTCGCCCATGTCCCAGGCGCGCGGCCGCGCGATCTCCGGCCCTTCCACGCGGTCGAAGGGAATGCCGATCTCGGAGAGGTCGTACATCAAGTTGTTGAGCAGAACCTGGATCGGGGTCAGCGGCAGGAACGGCAGGAAGATCGAGGCCAGCGCCATCGACAGCATGTTCCCGAAATTCGAGCTCGTCGCCATCCGCACATATTTGAGGATATTGGCGAACGTACGCCGGCCCTCCTCCACCCCAGCGGCGAGAACGTCGAGATTGCGCTCCAGCATGATCATGTCGGCTGCTTGGCGCGCCACCTCGGTGGCGCCTTCAACCGAAAGCCCGACGTCGGCGGCATGGATCGCCGGCGCATCGTTGACGCCGTCGCCCAGAAATCCGACGGTGTGGCCGCGCCGGCGCAACGCCAGCACGAGGCGGGTCTTCTGGTCGGGTGAGAGCCGGGCATAAAGGTCGACCTCCTCCACGCGGGCGGCGAGCGCCGCGTCATTGAGCTCCGCCACTTCCGTACCGGTGAGCAATCCGCCATCCGGCATGCCCAAGACGGCGGCGACGTGGCGCACCACGGCGGCGCCATCGCCGGACAGAATCTTGACCCGCACGCCTGCGCGCGCCAGCCGTTGCAGCGCTTCGGCGGCATCGGGCTTGGGCGGATCGACGAAGACGCAGAGGCCGCAGATGATCAGATCGCGCTCATCGTCGGGCTGCAAGACCGAACGGTCCGCCGGCATCGGCTTCCAGGCCACCGCCAGCACACGGTTGCCCTGCTCCGCCTCGTCGCGCTCGATCTGTTCCAGCGTGGCGCGCGCCCGCGCGTCGATCGGGACGGCCTGTCCATCGCGGCTCTCTACCAATGCGGCGCGCGCCAGAATCTCTTCCGGCGCGCCCTTCACGATGAGAAGACGCATGCGCTCGCGTTCGACGAGAACCGAGATCCTGCGGCGCTCGAAATCGAAGGGCATTTCGTCGATCTTCGACCAGCCCTCGAGCGCCACCTTGCCGGAGTGGCTCGCAATTGCCTCGTCCAGCGGGCTGCGGATGCCGGTCTCGAATCGGCTGTTCACGGCAGCCAGCGTCAACACCCGCTCGCTGTCCGCCTGGTCCACGCCTGGATGGCGCAGCAGCGCGATGCGCGCCTCGGTCAGCGTGCCGGTCTTGTCGGTGCACAGCACATCCATGGCGCCGAGGTCGTGGATGGCAGCGAGCTTCTTCACCACGACCCGCTTCTGCGCCATGCGCAGCGCCCCGCGCGCGAGCGTGACCGTCATGATCATCGGCAGGAGCTCCGGGGTCAGCCCCACCGCCAGCGCCACCGCAAACAGGAACGATTCCAAGACCGGCCTGGCAAACGCCAGGTTCATCAGCAGCACGAACAACGTGAGAAAGATCGTCAGGCGCAGGATCATGAGGCCGAGGCGATGGATGCCACGCTGGAACGCGGTCGGCGGCTCGCGCGCGGCGAGCGCCGCCGCAATTGCGCCGAAGCGGGTCGCCCTGCCCGTTGCGACTACGAGCATGAGGGCCTGCCCGCCGACGATTGAGGTTCCCGCGAACAGGGCGTTGAACGCTTCCGGCGGCGTCGCCGCAACGCAGAGGCCTGGATATTTGTCGACCGGGTATGGCTCTCCGGTCATCAAGGCTTCATTGGCATGGGCGTTGCGGCATTCCAGCACGATCCCATCGGCGGGAACGAGGTCGCCGGCCTTGAGCTCGACCACATCGCCGGGCACCAGCCGATCGACCGGGATGGCGCTGAGGACGCCGTCGCGGCGTACGTCGGCCTGCACCGCCACGGAACGTTTCAGCGCCTCCGCCGCGCGTTCGGCCCGGTGTTCCTGAACGAGGTCGAGGACGATCGAGAGCGTGATGACGGTGAGAATGATCGCGAAGCTGCCGAAATCCCGTGTCAGGCCGGAAATCGCGGCGGCGATCAGCAGGATCGCGACCAGCGGCTCCGCGAACCGGCGGGCAATCTTGCGCAAGATGTCGAGCCGCGGCGGTTCGGCCACGGTATTGGCACCGTAACGCGCGAGCCGGCTTTCCGCCTCTGGCGACGACAGTCCCGCCGAGCGGGTCGTCAGACGCTCGAGCAATTCGGGGGCCGGCAGTGACCAGAACCGGTCAGGCACGCCATCGGTCATGTGAGCAGCCTTTGTCGGGTGTTAGCCCACCAACCCGCCAATTGTCGCTAAAGTCGGCGACCGCGTCGCGATCGCACACGCTGGCACACCCGCCGCACTCGTTCTGCATGACTATGGCGCGGGACAGGCAACAAAGTTGAGATAGGTCAAGACCCGCGGGTCCGGATCCGAGTCGAGCGGCGGCGGCCGGCGATTATCACCGCCGCCGGTTGACTTGTGTCAAGAACCGCCCCGCGTTTCGTGATTGGCTAGCCAGACGTTGAGCCGGAGCCGGTTTTGGCCGAGCGTGCTTGGAGCGCCGACATGAGTGCAAGATATGTATTGGGGGCGGCGACCATGTTGGCGGCGTTGGCGGGCAGCGGCGAGGCGCAGGAGATCGGACGGCCGGCACAGGGGCTCGCATCGGCACAGCGCCTGTGCGCGCAATGCCACGCCGTGCGCAAGGATCAGGTGCGGTCGCCGAACCGGGACGCTCCCCCTTTCGAGGCGATCGCCTCGACTCCCGGAATGAGCTCGATCGCATTGTCAGCGGCGCTCAATACCTCGCACCAGTCCATGCCCAACATCATGCTCGAGCCCGAAGACCGGGCGAACATCATCGCTTACATCCTCAGCCTCAAATGAGCGGGCCGATCCGGGCCGCGGGTGCAAGGGAGATCGCCGGGTAACCCGCTGCGCCGTCAGCCCGCCGCTTGCTTCGTTAATCGGTATCCCGCGGCGCTGCCACCACGCTATCCGCGGGCGGGACCCGGCATTGCGCCAGCCGCCTCTGTGCGCTTTCCGCTTCCTCTTGCATGCCCATCCAGCGCAGTTTGCGGATCAACCGGACGAGCGCGTTCGACGCGCGCTGTTCGGCGGAGACTTCGGCGGTCCTTTGTCGATCTGAAGGGTTCTCCATTGACATTTCCTCGGCCGCTTGTTGTTGCCGCTGCATGAGCTGGCGCGCTCGTTGCAAGGCGCCCTCTCAACCCCTTTCGCCGGCCCGCGTTGGCTTTTCACCCGAACGCGAGGCACCCCGACCGCCATCGCCTGGAGGCGTACGCATGCCCTTCGCGCCCACCACCCGACTTCGCTTGATGCGATACGGGCAGGCCTTAGCCGTCGAGCTAGGCGACGTCGGCTCCGCGCTTCTGCGGCTGAGCGGCTGCGCCGACCGGGCGGGAAACCGGCAACTGCAACACGCTCGCGCGCTGGCCTACGCACAACCGCGTCAGCAGCACGATCTGCCCGTCGGGAAATTCCAGCGCATCGTGATGGACGTTCGGATTGTCCATGTTGACCTGCCGGAAGCGAGCCACTTTCTCTCGCAGCTTGCGTTTTGGGAACAGCGGTCCAAACCGATGCTGATACTCGACCTCGGTCGCGAACGCGACTTCCGTGCCGGGAAGCAGGCATACCGCGACATTCGCCTCGCCGACAGCGGCGAACCCGCGCGTGATCGAGTTGTCGAACCTGGTCGAAACCAATTCATCTCCGACCTTTGCAGGTCGCGATGCCACCAAGTGCAGACTGTAGTCGCACATCGAAGCTACTCCTCTGCTGCGAACAGCCGGGATTACTGTCCCGTTTGCTAGCGCCCTCCAGTAGCGATCTTATGACTGAACCCGCATCCATTGCACGCGAGAATCGGTCGCTGCAGAGCGGGCGAGCCATGCACTGGAAGCAAGCAAATTTATTCTTGGACGTGTTCCAGCGGATTGATCCAAATCAATAGCCGCGCTCGCGAGTATGCGGGCCCCGCCGGACGATAGCGGCGGCGGAACCGGACCCGCACGGGCGCCCGGTTCCGACGCAGTGCGGGAAGCTTTGATCACCTGACGCTGCAACGCAGCGCGGCGAGCTCGACGAGCTTGGCTTGATCGCTCAGTTCCGCGCAGCCCGCCGCCGCCCGTGACAGAGGGGCCGGGCTGCTCCATCGACGAACGCGTGGTAGCGAGCCTGGGGGCCCAGCCAACCGGTGTGGCGACTTGCGCTTACCTGCGCCGGCGTGCGGCGGTCGGTCTGCGCGCCTCGACGTCGCGGACCTCGGTGTTCATGCGCACGTCGTTGCGCCGGCGCTTCTCCAATTCGTTTCCGGTCTCGAAATAGTCGCCGCGCGTCGCGCGCTCGGCCGCCGCGTCGAAAGCGGGCGACCATTCGCCCAAGGAGTAACCGAACCACGGCGGCTCGGGCTTGAGCCGAGGCAAGCCGAGCTCCTCCCAGATCGCCTTGGCGCGCTCCATGTAGGGCCGCTTCGGCAGCGAGACCGGAGGGAAGGACTCCTTGAGGGTCGCGTCGATGAGCACGGAAGCGTCTTGACCCTGATTGCGCTTGCTGCGCGGCCCATGACCCTGGTCGCGGTGCGGCAGAATGTGCAGGTCGAGCATCGGATTGGCTCGATAGGACATTGCCCACAGGACCGCGTCGGCGTTGTCGGGATCGATGTCATCGTTGACCGCGATGACATATTTGCCGGCGGCGCGATGCAGCACGGCGGCGCCGTACAACGCGCGCCAAATTTCAGTGGCCGGCATCTCGCGCTCGACGATCAACAGGATCACCTTGCGGATGTTGGTCAGCGGCTCGTGCATCGACACCCGCTTGATGCCCTTGATGCCGAGCGTGTTCTTCAAAAAATTCAGGAACAGCGGCTCCATGCCGACGAGCTTGATCAGGCTCGATTCCGACGGTGTTACCTGGGAGATGATCGAGGTTAGGATGGCATCCTTCCGCCGCGTGATGCAGGTGACGTCCATATAGGCATTGAATTCCTGCAGGTTCACGTGGCCGTGCGACTCGCCGACCGGGCCCTCGGGTTCCAGGTACTCGGTGTCGATGAACCCCTCGATGACGATCTCGGCTTCGGCCGGCACCAGGAGATCGACGGTCCTCGCCTTCACCACGTTGATGGGCGATCCCACCAGCGCGCCGGCCACGTGAAGCTCGTCGAGCGTCTCCGGGATCTTCTGCACCGACGCAAAGGTGATGCAGGGCGGCGCGCCGAGCACGACGGCCGTCGCCAGCTTCTTGATGCCGCGCGCGCGCAGCCGTTCCCAATGGCTGTAAATTCCCGGACGCAGCTCGAGCGAC
>DATBKV010000244.1:0-2732 GCA_036555745.1 Xanthobacteraceae bacterium
GGCGGCGATGTCCCAGATGTCGCGGTCCGTGAATCCGGCGCGGCGCAGCGCCTCGCGGTCCTCCTCCTCGATCGCCCACGACGCGTTGGTGATCTTGACCGCGAAGTCGAGCATCGCGCGTTGCCGCTTCGATAGGCGCGCGGCGCGATAGTTCATCACCATCAGCTCGCCGAGCACCGCATCTCCGGAGAATGCACGCACCGCGGCGCCGTGCGCCACCAGGCAGTAGTAGCAGCGGTTCTGCGACGACACCGCGACCGCGATCATCTCGCGCTCGAGCTTGGACAGGCCCGACGGCGCCAGCATCAGGTCGTTGTACATGGCGACAAAGGCCGACAGCTTGGCCATGTCGAACGCATAGGCCTTGAGCACGTTGGGCACGAAGCCGAGCTTTTCTTCGCACTTGGCAAAATACGCCGCCATCTCGGGCGTCAGCGGCGCCGGCTTGAGCGACAACGCGGTGATCTCGGTGTCATCGCCGGCCGCGGCGCTCGGCCGGGCCGGTGTCCGCTTTGTGGCTGCAGTTTTGTTGCTGCGCTTGGCCATGCTGCCTCCGTTTCCGCCTCACATCGGCTGCCTGCCGCAGCCTGGGATCAATGGCGGCAAGAATCCCGGCAAGTATAATCTGGCCGTAGCGGATATGCGCGCCGCGCGGGTATGATGGCGCGAATCGCTTAAAGCCAATCCGCAGCGCCATGGCCATCCAGGACACGCCCAGCGACGACGGCCGCACCGGCCCGTCGCTCCTTGGCGCGGCCGCGGCCGCGCTGGCGCGGCGCGAACCCGGCATCCCGGCCGATTTTCTCGACAAATTCTTCGGCCGCGGCGCGCCGGACGATCTCGAGCGCTACCGACCCGAACAGCTCGCGGCCCTGGCCGTGCAGTCCTGGGCGACGTTTGCGGCGCGCCGCCCGGGCACCCCCAAGGTGCGGCTTGCGCCTGCCGCCATGACGCCCGGCGTCACCGCGCTCGACGTCGTCAATGACGACATGCCGTTCCTGGTCGATTCGGTGGTCGGCGAGCTCACCGAACGCGGCCTCGACGTCCTGCTGCTGGTCCATCCGGTGTTTCTGGTCGAGCGCGACCCGGCCGGCACGCTGACCGGCTTCGAAGACAACCGGCACGGCGACGGCCGCCGTGAAAGCTTCATTCACATCCACATCGACGGGATGCTCGACGAAGCGGCGACAGCGGATCTCATCCGCAGCCTCGAAGCCATTTTGGACGAGGTCCGCGTCTGCGTGCAGGACTGGCAGACCATGCTCAAGCGCGCCCG
Organism: Xanthobacteraceae bacterium; assembly: GCA_036555745.1. Lineage (GTDB taxonomy): Bacteria > Pseudomonadota > Alphaproteobacteria > Rhizobiales > Xanthobacteraceae > VAZQ01. The sequence continues at coordinate 1,277 of DATBKV010000244.1, forward strand.
CGAGGCCATCGCCGAGCTGCGCAAGAATCCACCGCCGCTGCCGGTCGAGGAGATCGCCGAAGCGGTGCAATTCCTCGAGTGGCTGATCGGCGACAACTTCACCCTGCTCGGCTCGCGCGACTACGCCTATACGGACAACGAGCAGGCGCTGCAGCCGATATTCGAGACCGGGCTCGGGCTCCTGCGCTCGCGCGATATGCGGCTCCTGCGCCGCGGCAACCAGCTCGTCACCATCACGCCGGAAATCCGCGAGTTTCTGGAAGAGCCGCGCCTCCTCATCGTCGCCAAGGCCGCGGTGCGCGCGCGCGTGCACCGCCGCGTCAACATGGACTATGTCGGCGTCAAGCGCTTCGACGACGAAGGCAAGCTGATCGGCGAGCGGCGGTTCTGCGGCCTGTTCACTTCGACCGCCTATACGCGCTCGACCCGCGCCATCCCGTACCTGCGCCGCAAGGTCGACCACATCATCCGCCGCGCCGGTTTCGAGCCACACGGCCACTCCGGCAAGGCGCTGGTCAATGTGCTGGAGACCTATCCGCGCGACGAGCTGTTTCAGATCGACGAAGACACGCTGTACCGCTTCGCGCTGACGATCCTGCAGCTCGGCGAACGGCCGCGGGTCCGGGTGCTGCCGCGGCGCGACCGCTTCGACCGCTTCGTCTCGGTTCTGGTCTATGTGCCGCGCGACCGCTACGACAGCGCGATCCGGGCGCAGATCGGCGAGTATCTGGCCACGGCCTACCAGGGACGGCTGCGGGCGTTTTATCCGTTTTTCACCGAAGGCCCGCTGGTGCGCGTCCACTTCATCATCGGACGCTATGAGGGCGAGACGCCGAACCCGGACCAGACCGAGCTCGACCGTGCCGTCGAGGCCATCGTCCAGAGCTGGGTCGAGCGGCTCGAAGAGGCGATCGGTGCCGGTCACGAGGGCGACGCGGCGCATCGGCTGTTCGCCCGCTATCGCGAGGCGTTTCCGATCGACTATCGCGAAGTCTATCCGGCGGCGACCGCGCTCGCCGATATCGGCCTGATCGAGGCGCTGTCGGCGCAGCATCCGCTCGGCGTCGACCTTTACCGCAGCGCCGACGAGGCGCCGGCGGCTGTCGGATTGCGGGTGTTCAGCCTCGGCCGCCCGATCCCGCTGTCGGAGCGCGTGCCGGTTCTGGAAAACATGGGCTTTCGCGTCGTCGACGAACGCACCTATGCGATCCGGCCGCAGGACGCGGAGGTGTGGTTTCACGACATGACGCTCGAGACCGCGACCGGCGAGGCGCTCGCGCTCGCCGCGCGCAAGGATCAACTCGAAGCGTGCTTCCTCGCTGTGATGAGCGGCGCCGCCGAGAACGACGGTTACAACGCGCTGGTGCTGACGGCCGGGCTGGCTTGGCGCGACGTCGCGGTGATCCGCACCATCTCGCGTTTTCTGCGGCAGATCCGCGTGCCCTATTCCCAGGAC
>DATBKV010000245.1:0-2566 GCA_036555745.1 Xanthobacteraceae bacterium
GATCGATGCCGACGCGCCGAGCGCGGCGCCGACCCAGAAGCTGCCGTTGATGACGAGATCGGTCCAGCCGCGGTAGCGCGCCGGCACCAGCTCCTGGATGGTGGAGTTGATGGCGGTGTATTCGCCACCGATGCCGGCGCCCGTGCAGAAGCGAAACAGCGCGAAGCTCGCCAGATTCCACGACAGCGCAGTGGCCGCGGTGGCGAGGAGATAGACGGCGAGCGTAATGAAGAACAGCCGCTTGCGGCCCAACCGGTCGGTCAGCCAGCCGAAGAACAGCGCCCCAAGCACCGCGCCGGTGAGATAGGCACTGCTCGCGAGCCCGACGTCGGCATTGGAGAAGTGCAGGAGCGGACTGTCCTTTAGCGCGGGCGAGATGGCGCCGGCGAGCGTGACCTCGAGGCCGTCGAGGATCCAGGTGATGCCGAGCGCGACCACCACCAGCGTGTGGAAGCGGCTCCAGGGCAGCCGATCGAGGCGGGCCGGAATATCGCTGGCGACGACGTCCGCCTCCGCGCGCGGCGGCGCGCCTTCACGGGCGAGTGCGGACGATGCCGTCATGAAATGTTCGCCTCCGGCCGGCTCCCGATCAAGGCAACGATTTGTCGGCGGTGGCGTTCCGAGCGGCGCACCGCCGGCGCCCGGCGCTTCCCTATGGGTCCGCGACCCCATAGATTGAGCGCCAGGTTACAACAGCTTGCCCTGCCGAGGAGCCGCTTCATGTCCACCGCCGTCACCTGGATCGTCATCGGCGTGATCATTGCGCTCATCCTGTGGATCGTCTCGGTCTACAACGGGCTGGTGGCCATGCGGCAGCGGGTCAACCAGGCATTCTCCGACATCGACGTGCAGACCAAGCAGCGCCACGACCTCGTTCCCAACCTGGTCGAAACCGTGAAGGGCTACGCCGCGCATGAGCGCGGCACGCTGGAGGCGGTGGTGCAGGCGCGCAACGCGGCGATCACCGCGCAGTCCGGAGGCGTGGCCGCGCAGGCCGCCGCCGAGAACGCGCTGACCGGCGCGCTGCGGCAGCTGTTCGCGCTCAGCGAGGCCTATCCCGACCTCAAGGCCAACCAGAATTTCCAGCAGCTGCAGCGCGACCTCTCCGACATCGAGAACAAGATCGCTGCCGCCCGCCGCTTCTTCAACAACGCGGTGCAGGAGTACAACACCGGCATCCAGCAGTTCCCGGCGGTGCTGCTCGCGGGCCCGCTCGGATTCACGCCCAAGGATTTCTTCGCCGTGGGCGAGGAGGAGCGCAAGGTGCTCGACCAGGCGCCGCAGGTGAAGTTCTGATGGGCGTCCGTCATTCCAGGACGGCCCGAAGGGCCGGGCCGGGAATCGATCACTGGCGACTGGGAGCATGGATTCCGTTCGCGCCACCCAAGTCGGCTTTAGCCGACTTGGGCATTCCAAGTGCCGATCTCGGGTATACCCGAGATCGATGGCGCGCCCCGGAATGACATGAGCCTGACATGGCAGCCTACGGGCTCTATACCCACATCCAGTCCAACAAGCGGCGCTCGATCGCCCTGCTCGTCGGCCTGTTCTTCCTGGTTTATCTCCTGGTCTATGCCGGCGCGCTCGTCGGCGAGGGACTCACCACCGACGCGTCGCCGGACGTGCTCATACGCCGCGCGCTGACCGACGCGCTCTACGCCGCGCCCTGGGCCACGCTCGGCACCGCGCTGTGGATCTGGATCGCCTACAAGTTCCATCAGGCGATGATCGACGCGGTGACCGGCGGGCGCGAGGTGACGCGGCAGGAGGAGCCGCGGCTCTACAACCTGCTCGAGAACCTCTGCATCTCGCGCGGCATCACCACGCCGAAGCTCAAGGTGATCGAGGACGACAGCCTCAACGCCTTCGCCACCGGCATGAACGACAAGCAGTATTCGATCACGGTCACCTCCGGGCTGATCAACGCGCTCACCGATGCCGAGATCGAATCCGTGCTCGGGCACGAGCTCACCCACATCCGCAACGGCGACGTGCGCATGCTGGTGATCGCGGTGATCATCGCCGGGGTGATCGCCTTCTTCGCCGAGCTCACATTCCGCCTGCTGTTCCAGGGCGGGCTGAGCTGGCGCAGCAGTCGCGACGGCGACCGCAAGGGCGGCGCCGGAATCGTGTTCCTGATCGCCATCCTGCTGATCGCGCTCGCCTGGGTGCTCTCGATCGTCATCCGCTTCGCGCTGTCGCGCCGGCGCGAATATCTCGCTGACGCCGGCTCGGTCGAGCTCACCAAGAACCCGGACGCGATGATCTCGGCGCTGCGCAAGATCGAGGGCCGCGGCGAGCTGCCGGGTGCGACCTCGGCGGTGATGGAAATGTGCATCGACAACCCGCGCGAGGGCTTCTCCAACATCTTCGACACCCATCCCCCGATCGAGGCGCGGGTGGCGGCGCTGGTGCAGTTCGCCGGCGGTCACGACCCCGGGCCGATCGCACTGCCCGCTCCAGCCGAAACGGAAACGCGGGAGGAGCAGGACGAGGAGCGGGAAACGACGGAGCAAGGCGGCGCGGGTGGGCCATGGGGCACCGCGCCGTCGGCAGCCGCGGGGGA
>DATBKV010000246.1:0-4385 GCA_036555745.1 Xanthobacteraceae bacterium
CGCGCTCGAGAAGATGTTCAACCTGCGCGCATTGCGCTACATGACGCCGTTCCTGATGCGCGACATCGACGAGATCTACGACATATTCGACGGCGATCCCTGGCCGTACGGCGTGGAAGCGAACCGGCCGACCTTGGAGGCCTTCGTCACCTATCTCATGGATCAGTCGTTGATCGCCGCCCCCGTGCCGGTGGATGATCTGTTCGTCCCGACCCACTAGCGGCGCGCCCGCGCGCCGCTGCCCGCACCAACACGCAGCGAGCAATCAAGCCATGAGCAATCTCGACGTCGCAATCAAGGACCTGGTCGTCGCCAATCGCATCCTGTCGAAAGAGGACATCGTCGACGCCTACGGCCACGTCAGCATCCGCAATCCCGACAATCCCAAGCACTTCTTCATCGCGCGCTCGGTCTCGCCCGAGTTGGTCGAGCGCGACGACATCGTCGAGCTCGGCCTCGACGGCCAGCCGGTGCGCGAAGAGAAGCGCGCGCTCTATCTTGAGCGCTTCATCCACGCCGCCATCTACGAGGCACGGCCCGACATCCATGCCGTGGTGCACGCCCATGCCGAGGATATCCTGCCCTTCGGCATCGCGCAGGCGACGCCGCTGCGCCCGGTGATCCATTCCGGCAGCTTCATCGGCGCCAAGGTGCCGGTGTGGGACATCGCCGACAAGTTCGGCGACACCAACCTGCTCGTCACCAACATGGAGCAGGGCCGGGATCTCGCGAAATGCCTCGCCGACAACAACGTCGCCTTGATGCGCGGGCATGGATTTGCCTCGGCCGGTCGCTCGCTGATCGAGGTGGTGCGGATGTCGGTCTATCTGCCGCGCAACGCGCGCGCGCTGCTGCACGCCAAGCAGCTCGGCGGCGAGATCAAATATCTGCGCCAGGGCGAGATCGACGCCCGCAACCGCGGCTACAGCCCCCATTCGACCGAGACCTGGCGCGCCTGGGAATACTGGGCGACCAAGGCCGGCTGCAGCCATATGCTGACCAAGCCCGACCACGCGCACGGACAGAAGAAGAATTGAACTGTCTCGCGGCCTCCCCGGGACGAGGGCGACCGGACGGTGCGCTATAATGGTTGAGTTCTGCGTCCCAGGGAGCCAGCCATGAGTTCGACGCCGCAGCCGCTCGAGAGCTACCTGTCGGGCCGCTGGATGCGCGGGGAGGGCGCTGAGACCCGCCTGGTCGATCCGGTCAACGGCGACGAGCTCGCAACCGCCTCCGCCCGCGGTCTCGATCTCGCGGACGCGCTCGACTTCGCGCGACGAGAAGGGCAGCGCGCCCTGCGCGAGCTCGGCTACGCCGCGCGCGCGAAGCTCCTCGGCGCGGTCGCCGACGTGCTCACCGCCAACCGCGCACGCTACGAGGAGATCGCGATCGCCAATTCCGGCAACACCAAGAGCGATGCGGCAATCGACATCGACGGCGGCATCGGCACCCTCAAATATTACGCCCGCCTCGGCGCCGGCCTCGGCGAGGCGCGCATGCTGCTCGACGAGAAGCCGGTGCGGCTCGCCAAGGCGGAGAACTATCAGGCCATTCACCTGATGCTGCCGCGCCGCGGCGTGGCGGTGCACATCAACGCCTTCAATTTTCCGAGCTGGGGGCTGTGGGAGAAGGCGGCGGTGTCGCTGCTCGCCGGCATCCCGGTGCTCGCCAAGCCCGCGTCGGCGACCGCGCTGCTCGCCTACGCCATGGTGAAGGACGTGACTGCCGCCAAGGTCTTGCCGGAAGGCGCCTTGAGTCTCCTCTGCGGCGGCGCCGACGGCCTGCTCGACGCGCTCACCGGCGACGACGTCATCGCATTCACCGGCTCGGCCGATACCGCGCGGCGCGTGCGCGGACACCCCAATGTGGTTGCGAGGAACGTGCCGGTGAACATCGAGGCCGACAGCATCAACGCGGCGCTGCTGGCGCCGGGTTGCGCGTCCGGCAGCGCCGCCTTCGACGCCTTCGTGCGCGAGGTCGTGCGCGAGATGACGGTGAAGGCCGGGCAGAAATGTACCGCGATCCGGCGCATCTTCGTGCCGGCCGCGGCCGCCGACGCGGTCGCCGAGGCGCTCGCGAGCAAGCTCAAGAGCACCAAGGTCGGCGATCCGCGCCAGGCCGACACCCGCATGGGGCCGCTGGTGACGCGCGCCCAGCAGGCGGCCGCGTTCGACGGCATCCGGCGACTGGCAGCGGAAGCGGCGGTCGTGTGCGGCGGCGCCGAGGCGCCCGCGCTCGAAGGCATCGACAAAGGCAAGTCGGCGTTCGTGGCGCCGACTCTCCTCAAGCTCAACGACGCCAGCGCTGCCGCCGCCGTGCACGAGGTCGAGGTGTTTGGTCCGGCGGCGACCATCCTGCCTTACGGCGATGAACGGGAGGCGGTCGGGCTGATCGCGCGCGGCGGCGGCTCGCTGGTCGCCTCGGTCTACGGGGAAGATCTGGATTTTCTCGCCGGCATCGTGAGCGCGATCGGGCCGAGTCACGGGCGCATTCTCGTGGTTGATCCCGCGATCGCGAGCGCCCATACCGGCCACGGCAACGTGATGCCGCAATGCAATCACGGCGGCCCCGGCCGCGCCGGCGCCGGGGAGGAGCTGGGCGGTCTCTACGGCCTGCGCTTCTATCACCAGCGCCTGGCGGTGCAGGGATCGACCGAGCTGCTCGCGAGCCTGCAGGCGAAGGCAGCGAGCCTTCATTGAGATAGCGCGAAGGCGTACCGCGACGGCGCGAGGCAGCAGGCGATACGGAGGGGAACAGGAGCAATCGTAAGATGCCGCGCATGAGCATCGCTCGGTTGGGCCCCCACTATCAGTTGTCATCCCCGCGAAAGCGGGGATCCATATTCCAGAATCCGGCGTAAGTGGCACAATGGGTCCCCGCTTTCGCGGGGACGACAGATTGGTTCGTGCGTTGGGAGTGGATGGCGTGTCCTCACTGCGAGAGCGAGCGGCTCACAGCTTCGTCGCACGCCACGGATTGTGGAGCGACGAGCAGTTCGAGGCGGCGGTCAAGGCGGAGAAATCAATCGAGCAGCACGGGCTCGAGGTCGTGCGGCTGTCGTTTCCCGATCAGCACGGCATCCTGCGCGGCAAGAGCGTGATGGCGGGCGACGCCGCCGCGGTCATGCGCAACGGCTGCGCGCTGACCACCACCTTGCTCGCCAAGGACACGGCGCACAAGACGGCGTTTCCGGTGTTCACCCCGGGCGGCGGCTTCGGCATGGCCGAGATGGAGGGTGGCGGCGACTTTCTCATGATCGCCGATCCGACCACGTTTCGCGTGCTGCCGTGGGCGCCGCGCACCGGCTGGATGCTGTGCGACATCTATTTCGGCGACGGCACGCCGGTGCCGTTCTCGACCCGCCATCTCTATCGCCGCGCGCTGCAACGCCTGGCCGCCGCCGGGTTCGACTACATGGCTGGCCTCGAGGTCGAGTTTCACGTGTTCAAGCTCGATGACGCGCGGCTCACGCCGGAGGCGGCAACCTGGCCGGGCGAGGCGCCCGCGGTCAGCCTGATCTCCCAAGGCTATGCCTATCTGACCGAGACGCGGCTCGACCAGATGGAGCCGATCCTGGAAACGCTGCGGCGCGAGATCGTCGCGCTCGGCTTGCCGCTGCGCTCGGTCGAGATCGAGCTCGGGCCGAGCCAGTGCGAGTTCACCTTTCATCCGCAGCTCGGCCTTGCGCCCGCCGACACCATGATGCTGTTCCGCAGCGCGGCCAAGCAGATCTGCCGGCGGCACGGCCACCATGCCACCTTCATGGCGCGCCCGAAGCTGGCGAACACGCTGGCGAGCGGTTGGCACCTGCACCAGTCGCTGCGCGAGACGCGCTCCGGCAAGAACGCATTCGCCTCCGGCGACGGGGAGCCGCTCGCGCACGCGGGGCGCGGGTTTCTCGCGGGTCTGCTCGCGCATGCGCGCGCCGCCGCCGCCTTCACCACGCCCACGATCAACGGCTACAAGCGCTATCGCGGCTACTCGCTGGCGCCGGACCGCGCGATCTGGGGCCGCGACAACCGCGGCGTCATGATCCGGGTGCTCGGCGGGCCCGGCGACGCCGCGACGCGGCTGGAGAACCGGGTCGGCGAGCCCGCCGCCAACCCTTATCTCTACATGGCATCGCAGATCGTGACCGGGCTCGACGGCATGGCGCGCGCGCTCGACCCCGGCCCATCGGCGGACACGCCCTACGAGATGGCGGCGCCGCTATTGCCGAAGACGCTCGAGGAGGCGCTCGCCGCCTTGCGCGCGGATGCCTGCCTCGCCGCGGGCTTCGGGCAAACCTTCATCGACTACTACCTGCGCATCAAGGAGGCCGAGCTCGCCCGCTACCACGCCGAGGTCTCGGAGTGGGAGCAGCGCGAGTATTTCGAGCTGTTTTA